>JABCSY010000175.1 GCA_018238625.1 Promethearchaeota archaeon | reverse complement strand
CATATTATCATTAAATTCTTCTTTATCCATTAAGAACGAATTCTCTATATGGGGATTCAATATTGAATAGAAAAATTTAGAAAAGTTTTCTTCACCAAATACATATTTTAGATCTTTTTCAGATGTATTAAGGTAAAGGTTAATTATTTCTAACTGTTTTGAGTTCAGTTTACCTTTGAATAAGACTGGCAATGTATCCACATTTAATAATTTAGAAAATTCTACTAATTCATCATAGTTATATACATGTTTACTTCCTTTCAATATACAAGTAAGTATAAGTGAATTTTTTGGCTTTCTTTTATACTCGATGTTAGCTGGCATAGAATCTGGAAAATATTCAAATACAAACCACCAATTTTGATTTAGAATATCTGTTAGATGGTTAGGCAATGAATGAAAATATACAAATGCTTGATTGTAAAATTTTTGTACGGTTAAGTCGATAAAGTTTAATTCTTCGCTTTTAACTGATTTTGGTTTTATAATAAATTTATCACCATTGTATTTTACATATATTTGAGACCCTTGTATATCTTCGTATATTAAAAGTTCTTTGTCTTTTATTTGTTCAATGAGCTCTTCTGAATTTTCGACTTTGTTTAGTTTTATTACCTTTGTCATTATAATTCTTTAATTTTTCTTTATTTTGCTTTAGAAGCTTGAAGATATCTTCTTTATTTAGAGCTTTCATGTTTTTCTCATTCAATAGGTATTATTCATATTTTTTAAATATATTCATCCTAATACTTTTTTCTGCTAATGATTTATTAATAAAATGAAGAATATTTGAGTCATCTAAATCCAGATTAACTCAAGGGATATTTTGGATCTCTTTTTTCGAAAAAGGATTGAACGCCTTCCATAATGTCATCTGAAGTAGAACAAAGCATTTGTCCACGATTTTCTAATTGTAGAATCGTTTCCAGACTTGGGGAATCAAGAGATAAATTTGTTGCTTGTTTGGTCATCCTTAATCCCAAGGGACTTTTACGCAACATATTTTCAGCCAATTTAATAGCAGTATCTGATAATTTTTCTTCTTCTACCACGCTTAAAACTAGTCCAATCTTTTCAGCTTCATAAGCATCAACAAATCTTCCAGTATATAAAATTTCTGCTGCTCTTGACATCCCTATAAGTCGAGGAAGGTGATAACTAGAGCCTAAGTCTGCACCAGAAAAACCCACATTAATAAATGCGTTATTAAATCTTGCTTTTTTGCTGGCAATCCTAACATCTGCGGCTAAAACAAAAGCAAATCCAGCTCCAGATGCAGCACCCTGAATTAAAGCGATAATTGGTTGACCAATCTTACGCATTTTCGCGATAATTTGACTTGTGTGCCACTGAGCGTATAATTTGGCCTTTATAAGATCTTTATCGGGAGCATTTAGAAAATGAAACTTTTCTTTTAATTCTGCTGGCTTCTTTTTAGACTGTAAAATCATCGATTCTTTCAAATCCAAGCCAGCACAGAACGCTCTCCCTTCTGCTTTTAATATAACAACACGGCAATCTAAATTAACCATTAAGGAGTCAAATAAAGCGTGCAAATCTTTAATCATCTGAAACGACATAGCATTTAATTTCTCTGGACGATTAAGCGTTAGTATTCCAATTCCGTTTTCTTTTAATTCAAATTTAATTGTCTCAAAATTCAAATTTAATCACTAACCTTTTATTAATTTAATAAAAACATATTTGAATTTATAATTTTATAGGGTGCTTAAAGTCTTTTTTGCTATAGTAAACAACGTGTGTAAATGAGTATCAGTTAAATGAAAATGCAACTCCCAATTATCTTCAGTTAAATAATCGCTTATAGTAAAAATAGCTCCAGCTTCGACATTCAAGTGCTTAGCTACCGCAAATATGGCTGCGGCTTCCATTTCGACGGTTAGAACGCCTTCTTCTTGATATTTTTTAATCTCAGCTAGAGTTTCGCGATAAGGCGCGTCGATCGTCCAACTTGTTCCCGTATGGTAACTAACATTCAACTTTTTTGCGACTTTAATCATTTTTTCAGTTAACAATTGAGAAGGATAAGAATATTTTTCACTTGGTAAATAATGATGCGAAGTCCCCTCGTCTCGAATAGCTTTAGTGCATATTATGTTGCTTCCTAATTGTAGATTTCTTTGTAAAGAGCCAGCCGTTCCGATCGAAAGAAACGACTTAATTCCAAAAGCGCTAAGCTCTTCCATTAAAATTGCTACAATAGGGGCTCCAATCCCAAAATTGCCACATATACCGATCTGATTGTCATTTTCACTTAATAGGTAAAAATAATCTCCAAAAACGCTATCAATTTTTTTAAGAGAATAATTTTCTATTATATAGCTAAAGATAGTAGGAGAAAAACACATTATTACTCCTTGAGGGGGATCTATATTGGGATATCTTCCAAGTTCCTTTTTATACTTCCAGAAATCTTTAGCGTTAACAAAAGATTTCTCGCGGTATTTATTCGGAAAATTTGGGAAAGTCATATTTTTTGAAAAGTTTTAGAGAATTTGAAATTACTTAAAAAATGTTAATACTTTAAATTTTATCTGATAAACTAAGCCAATTGGGTAATTCTTGAATATTATTGTTTCTAAAATTGATCTTCCCGATCGATTTTAAAGCACTCAAAACATCTGGGACGGTTGAAAAGTTATTCCAACTCAAATCAATACTTTCAAGGTGCGAAAGCTCACTCAAAGAATCGGGTAAATTTGTCAAATAATTACAGCTTAGATTCAAATATTTTAAATTCTTCAATAAACTAATCGATGATGGTAGTTGATTTCTCAACGATAAACTCAACTCTAAAATGTGCTTATCTTTGATTATACAAACTAGATTTTCGTCGTATATCAATCTACTATCGGAATTCCAGTAAAAAAGATTCTTATTGTTTATATTTAATCCCAAATCTAATAAAAAAGGAACTTCTTCAGGAATAAGATTATATTTTAAAGCGATTTGCTCTAACCTCTGAAAATATATCTGATTTAAAGCTTCGGACAAATAACTCTGGCGATTTTTTAACATATAGCCAAGTAAGCTTAGTACTTTGGACGATTTGTCGTTTAGAATGGCCCATTCTAAGGATTTTAGACCCACCTCTAAGTAATTCGATAGTATAATTTCAGCAGAAATTATCCTAATATCTTCGTATTCATCAGAAATTAGACAACTTTCTATTATTTTAAAAATAGTCTGATTTTTAACATTTAGCTCGCTTAAAACATTTAGACTTTCTAACCTTAGGCTTGTATCATCAGATTTTTCTATAATTGAAATCAGAAATTCAATAGCTTCAAACTTTGTTATTTTATTCTTAATTATTTTCTGGTAAATACTATTTGGGTTTAAAGAATCTTTCATTTCGAGTTAATTGGTAAAATATTTTATATGTTAAAATAATATAACAAAAAATTTTAAGATAATTGTAGATCACTTAATCACTTAGAGCAATTTCCACTTATTTTTTAAAATTTAAAAATCTTTATTAGATTGAGAATTTATAATAATAGTTATTTATACATTTGAATTAAAATTTCAGATAAAAAAATGATTGCTAGAACTGATTCAAATCGAGTCCTAAAGTTAAAGAATAATTTACTATCAAGCAAGTACGAACTTTGCGTTGAACGCATGAGATTTTTCACAGAGATTTATAAAGAATACCCAGACGACCCAGAAATTATTAAAAGGGCGAAGGCAGTTGCACACACATTAAAAAACATGACTATATTTATTAGGGACGATGAACTACTTGTTGGAAACGAGACGAGTAAAAATTTAGGGGAAAAAATTAATCTCGATCTCCAGAGATACAACAATAGTTTAGAAAAGAAAATTACATTCAAAAAACTAAGAAGACGGAAATTGCAACCCTTTTATATCGAGGAACCTGAAATTGACGAGTTATTAGAGATAATACCGTTCTGGAAAGGAAAATCTTTAATAAGTAGCCGTATTAATAAAAGATTGCGAGAAGAAAAAATAATCACGGGAGAGGGGCAAATCGCTTCTTTAGCCCCAAACATCTCCATTCAAATTGGAACTACAGAAGGGCATATATGTGCGGGATATGAAAAACTTTTAAAATTAGGATATAAAGGTATCATTGAAGAAGCTGAATTATTTCAATCGCGATTAAATAAAACCGACGAAGATTATCAAGATAAGTTTAATTTTTACGATTCCGTTAAAATATATTATGGAGCGGCAATAGCTTTTGCGCAGAGGTTTTCAGATCTCTCACACAATATGATAAAAACTCAAAATGACGATGTGCGTAAAAGTGAGCTCAAAATAATTGCAGAAATGATGAAAAAGTTCACTAAAGACCCTCCCGATACATTCTACGAAGCTGTTGAATTTATTTGGTTTTCTCAAAATATCGCAAATATAATCTACCAGCGAAGCGTTGTAGCTCTAGGTCGATTAGATCAAATACTATGGCCTTATTACGATAAAGATCTTAAAAGTGGGAAAACCAATCGTGATGCTGCCTTAGAATTAATAGAGGAATTAAATTTAAAGCTAACATGGAATGTTACTCTGTTACCGGCAGACTTTACGCTTGTAGCTAATGCCCTTGGTCAAAATACACAAACTATTACTATTGCAGGAATGGACACAGATGGAAACGACGCAACAAACGAGCTATCTTTCCTATTTCTTGAAGCATACAAAAATATAAAGGTTTTTACCACCGACTTATCGGTTAGAATTCATAACAACACGCCAAAACATTTCTTCGAAGAAGCTATTAAAGTTTTTAAGTACACATCGGGTATAGCTTTCTATAACGATGAAATCATCGTTCCAGGGCTTAAAAAAGCAGGATATTCGCTTGAGGATTCTCGGAATTACGTTTTAATAGGATGTGTAGAGCCCACAGGTCAAGGAAATAGCTTTTCGGCAACGGCTCGTATGTTTATGAACCTACCAGGCGTGTTAGAATTAACGCTAAACAACGGATATAGCAATTTATCGGGAAAAATAGACGGTTTACAAACTGGTGATCCGGTGGGTTTTTTATCTTTCGAGGAGCTATACGACGCTTTTACTCGCCAACTTAAACATAACATTGAATTATCTGTTAAAATAGCAGAAATAGGAGATGTTGAAGCCATGAAATACGCTCAGCACCCGTTTATCTCCGCTACATTAGATGGTTGTTTGAAAAACGGAAAAGATCACGTGTGTGGAGGTGCTAAATATAACTTTTCTTCTATAACTGCTTACGGATTCGCTACTTTGGTCGACTCATTATATAACATAAAGACGATTGTTTACGATCAAAAATTAATGTCATTACCCGAACTAATTGAAATTGTAAATTCAAACTTTAAAGATAACGAAGTAACTCGTCAAAAATTAATTAATAATTACGAAAAGTGGGGAAACGATAAAACTGAGATCGATTCCCTTGCTATTGAATTGTGGGCCTTATTTACACAAGAAGTAGCTAAACATAAACCTTTAAGAGGTGGTCGATATGACGCTGGAGCTTATTCAATGGGCATCCACGTGATGGAAGGACTTTTAACTCGCCCAACAGCGGATGGCAGAAAAGCAGGTAGACCAATCTCAAATAGCTTATCACCGGTAAATAACGCTGAAAAG
>JABCSY010000072.1 GCA_018238625.1 Promethearchaeota archaeon | reverse complement strand
CCGGACCGCGGACGGCGAAGAGATCGCGTTTGACAAGCTGGTTCTTGCAACAGGTTCAACCCCCCATGGTCCCGGGTGGCTGCCGGGAACAGACCTGGAAAACGTATTCACCATTCCAAAGGACAAAGAGATTCTCGATGACATTCTTGGAAAGCTTCAGAGTTTTATAGCTGAAGAAGTTGAATTGGATGAAAATACTAAAATTATAGCGCCTTTATGTCATGACACTGGTGCGGCTATAGCAGCAGTTCCTGTCGATATGGAGAGATATAAAAGGGGAGAATGGGCGTATCTTAGCTCCGGAACATGGAGTCTGTTGGGTGTTGAATTAGAAAAACCAATAATTAACGAGAAAGCTTTTAAGTACAACTTTACTAATGAAGGAGGCATTGGCGGCACTATTAGATTTTTAAAAAACCTTACGGGGTTGTGGCTAATCCAGGAGTGTAAAAATATATGGGATAAAGAAAACTTAAACCTTAATTGGAACGACATTGAAGCGCAAACCAAGGATGCTCCGTCTTTTCAATTTTTTATTAATCCAGACGACCCAACTTTTATTAATCCGCCTAATATGATTATTGCAATACAGCAATACTGCGAAAAGAAATATAATAAGCGCCCAGAAACTGTTGGAGAAATTTCTAGAGTTATATTTGAAAGCCTAGCGTTAAGGTATAAGCAAGCAATAAACAATTTAGAAGACATTTTACAAAACGAAACTAAAATACTATATATCATAGGTGGAGGAAGCCAAAATTTAATCTTAGACCAGTTTACTGCTAACGCTTTAAACCTTACGGTAAAAGTTGGGCCAATAGAAGCAGCAGCTATTGGAAATATTTTAGTTCAGGCTTTAGCACTAGGTAAAATTAACAATGTTTCCGAGTTAAGAACAATCGTAAGAGAGTCTTTTGTTATAAAGGAATATTCTCCCAAAGAGACGGATAAATGGGAAAAAGCTTACGATTCTTACTTAAAAACAATTAATTCATAAAAGAGATGTTCCTCTCTATAATGAAGGATCTTTTCCATCCCACACAACTTTTCTATAATGATCTGGATCTGTATCTCCTTCGGTACTAATAAGTAGAATTCTAGCTTCGCTAGATAAATTCATTTTCGATTTTAGATCACCGTAACTGTTATTTTGAAGTATTTCAACCAATATACCTAAACTTACTGCTCCTGATTCTCCTGAAATTATTTGAGGGTCGCTTGGTAGCGGATTACCATAAATTCTCATGCCTTTAGCGGCAATATCGTCTGAGCATGAAATAAAGACATCGGAGTAATCTCTTAAAACATCCCAGGCAATTATGCTAGGTTTGCCACAAGCAAGTCCGGCCATGATCGTTGATAATTTTCCTTTAACTGAATGAGGATTATTATCACCTATCTTCGCTGATTTATACAAACACGCAGCGTTATGCGGTTCGATTACAACAGTTATAGGTCTTTCTTTTCCTACTTTAGTCATAAGATATCCTTGAATACCTGCAGCTAAAGAACCAACCCCTGCTTGTAGGAATACATGAGTAGGCGTGGAACTTCCCTCAATTTTTAGCTGTTCAAAAACCTCGTCAATTAGAGTAGCATAACCTTGCATTATCCAAGTTGGAATTTCGGTGTATCCTTCCCAAGCAGTATCTTGAATTAAAACGCCATTATTTTCAATTGCAAAGTTCGCAGCTATTTTTACCGTCTCATCGTAATATTCGTCCGTAACGACAACTTTAGCGTTTTCCTTTTTAATATTATCAACGCGGAACTTGGACGAGCCTTTAGGCATAAATATAATGGCTTTTTGGTCAAGTTCTCTAGCAGCCCACGCAACACCTCGCCCGTGGTTTCCATCCGTGGCCGTTACAAATGTTAATTCTCCAATTTTCTTTTTATATTCGGGCGATTTTAAGTCGTCAAATGATAGTTCGCTAATATCAATACCCAATTTAAGACTAAGATAGAAACCAATTGCGTACGATCCTCCTAAAACTTTGAACGCATTCAATCCAAACCTATAGGATTCGTCTTTTACCCAAATTTTATCTACATGTAATTCATTGGCTAAACGATTTAACGAACGAAGTGGCGTCGGTTGATATTGAGAGAACTTTTTATGAAAAGTTCTGACTTTTTGGATAATATCTATAGACATAAAATCGGTAGATGCTTCCTCAATTGATGGTCCTCTTGAACTGTAATTGAAAAAAAACTTAATTCCTTTCATTTCACCAATTCTTTTTCAATTGTTTTCGCGTTAACTTTCTCACTTCGTCAACTGCCCAAAATATAAATCTACAGCAAGTTTTTGACCAGGTATTGTTTTGTCTGTACTCGATGAATCCATTGGGATCGCTGAAATTTACCCCGCATAATTCTGAACAAACAACGGAACCAAATTCCTTTTCAAATTCCGACGAAAATTTTGCTGCTTTGAGGTATGCTATCGGAATTAGATCGTTATCCATCCTTTCCTTACCCCCTAAAATCACTCCAATCGCCGCACAACCCCCCACCACGGCACCACAAGCGCCCATCCATCCTTTCTGGGATTTATAACCGCCAAGTCCCCCAGCTAAAGGGATCATCATGTTATTATATACGCCATTGTGGAGACCTAAAACGTCTAAAATATTTGTTAGAGTTAGTTCAGCACAATTCACGCCTTCTCTCATTTTAGGTAGTGATTGTTCTAATTCTTTAATCTTTTCGTCAAACATAAGTTTATAGTCTTTCTCAGTCATCATAAAACGCTCCATTTTATTATTTAGGTTCAAATCCACTATTTAATATGATTTTTGTAGCAAGCTTAGCTACATTACCAACGATAGTAGAGCAATTGTCCATCATACCCGCCTTAAACGCTTCTTTCATTTCGTCAGCATTCCATAAATTGAATGTCCTACCCATCGTTTTTTCTTGAACATCGAAACAGCGACAAGAACCGTATTGTTTAACGTATTTATCGTGTAATTTTTTAACAAGCGAGTAAGATTTCATGGGTTTATACATGTCCTTAAAATCTTCCCGACCCCTTCCATAGAGATACCCTATTACCATAGAAGAGCCAACAAGCGCGCCACAAGAACCATCGCCTGTTAAACCCAAACCATCGGCTAAACCGCTAGCAGCTCTAAAAACATCTTCGTTCCAGATCCCTAACGATTCAAAAATCGCCGCGACTGCCGTTTGAGCGCACCCCGTACATTCTTGCTCGTACTTTTTCCCCAACTCAAATGCTTTATTTAAAATCTCATCTTTCTTATCTTTCTTATTCATAATATCATTTAAATAATGATAAATATAAATCTTTAATAATTAATAATTGAATTGATTAGATTATTTCCTCTCTTAATTTAAAATAGTTTTGAATTGCTTTCATGACGGTCTTTCCTTATAGGTTGTTTCACGCGAAGTTTGATAGGCTTTTGTATAGGATACCATTAATAGGTAAAATCCTATCGTCAATTTTTGGAATTTTTGAGATATTACTGTTAGAATTTTTCAGATTTCTTGATAATAAGTTTAACATCAGCACTATCAATATAGTAAATAGGTACATCTTTAAGCAAAGATGGGGCGGAAAGGTTGTTCCATTGAACATAAACTTTGATGTTGGCACTATGTTTCTTCCTTCTCAAGAAATCTTACAGCTATTAAATAGATCTAAAGTTGTTGGGATAGGAAATTGTTATTGTAGAGAAACGCAACGGAAATATTCAGATAAGCCTAATTGCGACCATCCTATTAAAACATGTATCCATCTCGGGTTTGGAAGTTCTTTACAAGAGATTCCATATAAATCCGAAAATTTAGAAAAAGTTACAAAGGAAGAAATCAAACAGCTTTTAGAGGAATGCGACCAGAGAGGACTCGTCCACCAAATTATATATTTCCCTAATCCCGAGTTTTATTACGTAGTATGTAATTGTTGTCCGTGTTGCTGTGTAGTTATGAATAAGTTCTTAAAAAGCGGCTCGCCTCAAATGATTAAAAGCGATTTTATAGCTTATAGCGACCCAAACAAGTGTAATAATTGTGGATTATGCGAGCAGTGGTGTTACTTTGGCGCTAGAAAACTCCTTAGCAAAAAATTAGAGTTTTCCCCCAATTTATGCTTTGGTTGTGGTGTTTGCGTTTCTAAATGTCCTGAAGAAGCTATTATTTTAAGGAAAAAATCACAATAAGAAATTAACCCAAAAACTAATAGTTAATAATGGGTAAATTCTTTTAAAAAGTATGAAATCTGACTTTTCTTTTGAAATTAAAATTGTTTACGACGACATCTGCGCACAACCGGGTTTTTTAACTGGGTTTGGTTTTTCAACTTTAATTTATAATAATCTCTCAAAAACCCACATATTGTTTGATACGGGAACCAAGGGGGATATTCTAATTCACAACATAAACAAGTTTAACGTTAAAGTTTCAGAAATAAAGAAAGTTATAATTTCTCACAACCACTACGACCATGCTGGAGGTTTAAAAGAAATTTATCAAATTAATCACGATATAGAAATTTACGTGCCACTCCGCGATATGAAATCTTTCATAAAGACCTACCCCGAGGCTCAAGTTCAAGGTATCTCTGAGATGGTTGAAGTTGACAAGAATATTTTTTCATCTGGTCAATTTGGAAGTAGATTCTTAGCGGAACAATCTTTGTTTTTAAAAACAGAAAAAAACGATTTAATAATAATCTCAGGTTGCGCTCATCCTGGTTTGGAAACGTTTATTTTAAAGGGTCGATTAATGTCAAAAAAAATTAAAGCCGTTATAGGGGGGTTCCACGGATTTAGTAATTTAACTTTTCTAGAAGGAATTGAATTCGTAGGAGCTTGCCACTGTACGCAAAAAATTAAGGAAATAAGACAAAGATTTCCTGAACAATTTAAAGATATATGCGTTGGTAATAGTTATTTATTTTAATTCCTTTCGAATCTCTCCATTAGGTAGTAAGTTATCCGGGTGGAATTCCCCGCTCTCTTCTTTCTGATATCTGATACAATTCTTATTTCCTATTAAACAGTAATCTTCGACCCATTTTTTTTCAAGCATTCCGTGATCTACAAAATATTTAATCGGGCAACATTGATACCATTTACATATTTTTTTCAATTGTGAAACCTAAACATGATTTTTAGAATTTTTTTGTATAACAATAAATATGAATATTATTATTAAGTTTATAGTTTATAGGGTTTAAACTTCAAACATATAATTTAAAAAAATGAAAGAACTGTATGAGATTGGTATTGTATTTCGAGGCTTTGTCTTAGTTAGTCACGAATTTAAAAAAATTGAAAAAAAAGACAATCTTAAGAATGCAAACAAAGATTTAAGGGGAGCTTTTATATCGGCGATTAATCTATTTGCTAAGAATGCCTTTAACAACTTATGTTTAGAATATTTAGAATCTAACAATATTTTATTTATCTTCAAAGCTTTTGAAATACAAGCTTCCGATTCTAATCAGAAAGAGTCTATCATTTTGTATAGTTTAATAGATAAAAAGAAGAAAGATACGGATAAGTTTGTTAAGAAATTCCTGGAAAAAATCGAACCTATTTCACTACTCTTTGTTTCTAGATATAGTAATAAAGATTTTTCGGAATTGAATCAATTTGAACCTTTCCAAAACGAAATTAAAGCGTTTACCTATACATAATAGTGAGTTAAACATTCCCCAAACTCCAACCTTTAGGTTCTGAACGCGAGTACACAATAACGCCTTCCATCCTTAATTTATCGAGTTGTTTTTCCACTATTTCTCTCTCGTATCCTAAAATGACCAAATCATCGACTAGTTTTGTTTTGGACTGTATCAATTTCTGTTTTTCTAAATGTGTAATAATTATCGTTCTTATATTCACTTCCTCTATAGTCTCTGTTGGAAGTTTCTTTCCTTTTCCCTTAGTTTTTTGAGGTTCTTTTTTTAAGGCGTCGATTAGCGCTCCTCCTTTTTTTGAGGGCATTTCTTGCTTAATCACTTCAGGTTTTGCTATAGGTTTTGATTTCTTACTTTTTTTCGCTGGAGTTGCGACCGCACCGCTTAAACCTATTTTATCCTCAGGTAGTGTCCAAACTGAATACGTAACTTTTTCGAAAGAATCAGATTTTTCTGAGATCATACGTTGGAATTCTTCGACAACGCTATCAGTGAGATATCCCCTCTTCTCTAATTCATTTGCAATGCCCAATATAATCTTATTATCTATTAAATATTTGAAAATGTATTCTCTGATGTTTGTCGGAACTGTTTCAAATTTAATAGGTTTTTCTACTTTTGCTTCCGCTTCTGTTGGTTGAGGTTCTACAATATTGTTTGGAATTTCCAAATGGGGTTTTTTGCCCCATTCGAAATCACAGATGCATCTAATACTTCGATCGTATCCTCCAATTAAAATGCGTGTTGAACCTTCTTTAGGATCCTTCATAGTAGATACGATTTTTATTGAATTTTCTGCTGAAGCTTTCCATTTCAGCTCTAGATCTATCGAATTTAGGTTGGTGTTGTGATATATCCGAAGAGTGCCATCAGCACAGCCTACTACAATTTCTTTTGCGTTATCACCGTCAATATCAACTAATTTTAAAGATAAAGGTCGCCCTTCTTCAAGAGTAATAGATTTTAACTCATCGCCTTCGCTATTAAATATAATTAATCGAGATGCGTCTGTACCTACTACTATTTCGTTGAAACCGTCATTTTTTACATCGCCCACTTCAATTGTATTAATTTGAGAGCCTAAGTCTTTTTGCCAAACAATATCTGGTTTGTCTTCTTTAAACTGGATTAATTGAAGCATACCATTTTTAGTGCCAATTAATAACCCGTAAATAGGTTTATTCACATCTGATAGTTTTAAATATCCTAATACGCAAGCAGTTACCCACGAGTCGTAATAAAATACATACTTAGGATCAGTAGAATCAATGTTTTCGAATATTTTTAGAGTTTTATCTTCGCTACCGTGAATCAATTCAATATTTCCGTTTCTAGTGAAATCACCACCAGTGACACATAGGACTTTACCCTTAGATTTATAGTTCATAATCCCTGCTAACTTATTTATACCCTTTACGAATTTTACTACTAAAAAATTACCGTCTCCCGCTCCTACTAATACTTCTTGGCATCCGTCTTTAGTAATATCTATAGGGAAAGTAGTTCTTACCCACCCATCGAACGTAATACTATCGAGGATGTTTAATTCTTCGTTCATTAAGTATAAAGTCTTATCGTGGCCTCCAAATACTAAATACGAGTCGTCTCCACATTCAAGGGTCGAGCAGGTTAAAACTGCATCAGGACATTCGAACATCCAATCTAAGTTAAATTGTTTTTTGACCGACATGTGATTATCTCTAAATTTTAAAATTTATAAATTTTATTCTGTACAAAATCAATACATAATCTATTAGTCTTAAATATAGAAGTTTTTTCAAGTTTATTAAATGATTATGATAATTTAAAAATATAATAAAAATATAAAAAAAATTTAATTTTAAAATAAATAACTAAAAAGCGAGTTGAGCGTCGCTTGGACTGTACGCTCCCGTACCGCTAATTTCGTAGGTGATTTCTATTTTCTCTTCGGCTAATAGCTTGTCTATAGTCCATTTGAGTGTGTCCTGTCCTACTTCATCTGTTATCTCAGGTTTCATTGAATATTCAGAGTATTCGAAACTGTCGGGAACCCGATCAAGCAATACCAGCTTCTGTAGAGGCGCAGTTCCAATGTTCTCGACAGTTAAGATGATCTTGTAATTGCCCAAGGCTCCAATTGGAACGACTTCCTTTCCGATTCTGAACCGACGTCGTAAATGTAGGGCCTCGATTACGGGTACTTCAGGTCTAAACTCTAATTCCTGCGAAATTGGGAAAGTATTGGTGAAATACGTGATCTCTGATTCAAATTTAGCGTCTTGTACAGGATTAATACAATGAATTGGATATTGGAATTCTAAAGAAGATTCTGGCGCAAACATGCCGTTATCGGAACGTCTTAGGTCTTTAAGCGAGATTTTAAACACGCTACCGTCAAAGCTAACAGCATTCGAATCTAATTCAATTTTGCTTCCATCCCATTTTATCGTTATCTCATCGGCTTTAGGTGGCTGAAATTCGTTGTTGAAATATTGTTGAACAACTGTTATTTCGTTTAATGGAGCAGAACCATTATTGATCATCTTTAACGTAGCAATAACATCTTTTTCTTTGAATGTTGGAACTTGATCTATATCGTACACCATATCTCCAGTTATACTTGCTATTTCTAAGATTACATCTGAAATTAGAACGGTCCCATTTACAATAGTTTGAAAATCAGGCATTACTCGAAATTCAAGTTTCTTTCTAAAAGCAGGATAGTCTTCTGATTCGTATCTCCACTTTTTAGAATGCCATTGGGCGCCAGCCGGTAACAACGGGACATCTTTAGGGTCAATATCGACGTACTTTGTCGATTCGTCGTCTGGAGAATACACATCTGCGTTAAACAATTGAATTACAAATTCAGAAGGGTTCTCAAAAACGAGTTTACAATCCCAGGTTCCGGGCTCCTCATCTCTTTCTAGCGTATCTACATAAAATTTATTTCGAGTGTACGCATCGTATTTATCGATATCTAAACCTTCTGCGAATGACGATGAAGCTTGGTATGTTACCTCAAGCGTGCCTGTTTTTCTCTTTGTAATATCATTCACAGATATCCCACAAGTAAATTTCAATAAAACCGTTGTTTCGGGCATTAACTTCTCAATGTTCCAGACAATTTTTTTACCTTCTACATCTGCCCGTCCTACTGATGTATCCTTTACAACTGGATTGCTAAAATCACCAGGAATATTTTTCGTTACTCTTACGTTTTTTATGGGTTTTTTAAACAAGCTCCTCATTGCAATCGCAAAAGTCACCGTATTATCTTTATCTATTGAAATACCAAAAGCTTGTAAAGAGAAATCATCTGCAGCGGTACCACCATCTTCCATAGAATAATCCTCTTCTTCCTCTTCTTCTTCTTCTTCCTCTTCTTCTTCCTCTTCAACAATAGTACTTCTTTCTTTAACCTTGGTTCCAGCTTTGCTAGTCTTTTCTTTAGCTTTCAACAGATCACTTTCTATGTCTCTTATATTTAGAACGCTATCAGCTTCAGGAAGGGTATTAACGTATTCTTTAACTAAAAGAAGATTCTTGATTTCTCCTTTAATTACAAAATCTTCCTCATAAGTATTGGTTCCTTTGTCTGTTCCTAGTTCTCTTATCTTAATCTCGTTTGATTTAAGAGTTGTACTATCAATATTTTTTAGAGTTAAATCAATGTCCCATAATCGGTCCTTCTTCGATTGATTCTCCACGCTTAATTTGCCTTGGAAGTTCATTGATTCGATATTTGCGTCGTGGTCTAATTCAACATCGATATTTTCAATAATTTTTACTAAACCAGTCATTCCCTCGCGAATACCATCTTTAAGTAAAATTGAACCCTCTAATTCTCCAGTATCTGCGTCGTACGTTTCAATCACGGGAGTAGAAAGATCTCTATCAATTAATGTAACTTTTCCATCGTCTAGGTCAGATCTCTTTAAACCTTCAGCTATTTTTTCTTCAGCAGTTTCTTCAGCAGCCCAACCAGTGCTAGTTCTAGGCGCTGCTCGTGTTTTCTTTTCTTTTTTACGTGCCATGTTAGATTACCATAATTTTTACATTTCTGTTAATATTCCATAAATATCTATGGATTAATAATTGTATATTTTTTATAGAATAAATATACTCACGATAGTTAAAAAATCTTTTTTAACTAATACATAAATTAAATGAAAAGTCATTTAATGCTTTAAACTGAAAACTAGTCTATTCTTTTAGGGAAAAAGTTTGGTTCCTTAAACTTAAATCCGCACATTGGGCAAATAATATTACTTTTTTTTGCGAAGGAATCGGTGTTTCTAAAAGTATATCCACAAACCGGACATGTTATTATTAAATTTGGTTCCATACTTATCAATAAACCTATAACTTTTATAATATTAATTTATGATTTTTCCTGGATTTGAGCGTTAAATATGAAGCTCTATCAAAATAAGAAGTAAATCGTTAACATTAATACCAGTAGGTCCCGTAATAATCTCGCTTTTTAATAGTTTAAAAAAGCTATTGGAGTCGTTGTTTTCTAAATAGCTCTTAGTTTTAATTTTTTCGTTATTTATTTGATTAAGTGAAACATTATCGATAAGTGCTCCCATTGCCTTACTATTGCCCTCAATCCCATCGAGATTGGCTCCAACAATTAAGAATTTGTAATTAATTTCCTTATTTTTTGCATTGTCAAGAAAACTTAATAACATCTCTTGGTTTCTTCCACCAACTCCTTTTCCTTTTATCGTAACTGTCAATTCACCGGTACCAATTAGAGCTAATTTGTGTTTACCAGGCTTTTTGGCATATGGCTTTAATTTCATTGAGATTAATTCGTGTAATTCCTTTCCAAAATCTATCGCCTTAGCTACAATTTCGTTTGTAAAATAGTCGATGATAAAGTTAAAATCTTTCAAATATGCTGATACTTCTTTTACAGCTAAATCAACGCTTCCGATTAAATAATTGTATATGGTAGTAAAGCAAACATCGCGTTCTTTAGGATTTTCTAATCTCGGGTCGCTCAAACCTTTTTCAATTACTTTTTTTACCGAAGAGGGGACCTTATCGTTTAAACTATACTTTTTTAGCACTCCATAAGCTTGGCTGTAAGTAGTCAAATCTGGAACCGTAGGACCTGAGGCAATAGAATCCAAATTATTTCCTACTACATCCGAGATAATAAGCGTTATTAAAGTTGCCTTACTAGTATTATGCACTTTTTTTGCTAAATTTCCACCTTTAAAGTCAGATAGATGTTTTCGAATAGTATTTATTTCTTGAATTGACGCTCCCGAAGCTAATAATAACGAATTAACTTTTTGTAAATCCTCGAGAGTTATACCTTGCTTAGGCAAAGGCAATAAGGCGGAACCTCCACCAGAAATTAGGCAAATAATTAAATCGTTTTTGGTGGCATTTTCAACAATTTTCACCATTTCCTTCGTGCCAGTTAAACCATTTTCGTTTGGAATAGGATGGGAAGCACGATTCATCCTTATTTTACTCGAAGGACCGTAGTTTCTTATTTTTTGACCTTCTGGAATGTTGATGAATCCTTCGCATTTTATCTTAGGTTGTTTGTTCAAAATTTTTTCGAGTGCTAGACTCATTTGAGCAGATGCTTTTCCGCCTCCAATTAAAAAGATATTGCTAAATTTATTGAGATCGAATTTATCATTTTGAATATTTAATTTACCATCAATAACTTTAACACTGTTCTGAATTAGTCTACTTGGCTCAACTGCTTTAATCGCAACTTCCAAAGCTTCAAGTCCTACTTTTCTTAACTCTAACGTAAGTTTATCTAGGATTTTAGGAGTTAATTGCGATAAATTTTTAACGACCAACTTTAAACACTGTTATTTGAATTATTATTTATTAAATTGGATAAAATAATTAATTAAATTTAATATTGTTTGTACAATTTATTACTTTATATTAAAGAAGTTGTTACTTTATATTAAAGAAGTTGATAAAAAGGATGTCGGAAACTAAATTGTATGATATAGCGGTTATTGGATCGGGACCTGGTGGCTATCATTCTGCCATTAGAGCAGCTCAATATGGTGCTAAGGTCGCCTTAATAGAGAAAAAGAGTCTTGGAGGGACTTGTCTAAATGTAGGATGTATCCCTACTAAAGCTTTATATGCATCTGCAGAACTTATACAACGAATAAGAGAAAATGGAGAAGAACTTGGAGTAACTTGCGATGTAAAATTAGATTTTGGAAAAGCTGTAGAGCGTAAAAATAAAATTGTTTCAGAATTAACAGGCGGAATAGCCGCATTAGAAAAGGCGTGGAAGAACGATGTTTTTATGGGACATGGAAAAATATTAGGTGGAAATGCTAACGATGGCTTTGAAATCTTAATAGAAGGAGAAGAAAAGAATAAAATTAAAGCAAAAAGAGTAATAATTGCTACAGGCTCCTCTCCTGCACTGATTCCCGCGTTTAATATTGATCACGATAGAATTTTAACTAGTGACGATATTCTCTTGCCCGATTTCAGAATTGTTCCAAAAAAATTGCTTATTATTGGAGCTGGAGTGATAGGATGCGAATTTGCTAACATATTTTCTTCTTTTGGAAGTAAAGTTATCATATTAGAATATCTTCCCTCTCCGATCGCAACCGAAGAGCCTATGATCGTGAAAGAGCTACAAAAGAAATTAAATTCTTTAGGAATCGAAATTCACGTCTCTCAAAACGTGTTATCAGTTGATAATACTGGAACGGGCGTGAAAGCAACAACTTGTTCAGCAGCTGTTCCTAGAGACCAAGTAGAATCCGCCGAAAAGTCATACTTTGAAGCTGATTATTGCTTAGTATCTATTGGCCGAGCAAAAGAGTCGGGCAACTTAGGATTAGAAGAACTTGGAATCGAAACTGCTAGAGGATCAATAAAAGTAGACCTTAAGACTTTAGAGACTTCCGTAAAAGGTATTTATGCCATTGGTGACGTGACTGGTGGACTCATGTTGGCTCATGTTGCTAGTCACGAAGGGGATGTTGCCGTTGCAAACACTTTAGCTAGCTTAGGTGGGTTCCCTGTTGAAGAAAGAACTACAGATTATAGAGTTGTTCCAGCAACCATTTTTACAAGCCCAAATATTGGTTCAGTTGGTATACGTAGAAAGCAAGCTAAAGATTTAGGATATGAGTTAATGATGGGACGATTCCCGTATATGTCGCTAGGAAAAGCGAAGTGTATGGGTGAAGAAGAAGGCTTCATTTTAATTTTGGCGGATAAGCAAACACATAAAATTATTGGAGCATCTTGTATTGGAACTGAAGCACCTGAATTGATTTCAGAGATCGCTTTAGCCATGCAACATGGATTAACTGTTCACGATGTCGCAGAAACAATACATTCGCACCCAACAATCAGCGAGATGGTTTTGGAAGGGATGGAAGATGTTTTTGGCCTTGCTATACACAAAAAAGGAAGACCTATACACAAATAAGGTCGACCAGTTCATCATTAAACTTCTATAAACCTTATCTATTTTTCTTTCCTTTTTTAATCTCTCTTTCATAGCTATTTTCTATAAAATAGATATAGATTAAAAAAAAATGAAGATTTAATTACTTTTTTTGTGGATTAAATAAGCTCTCATTAATAGAAACAAGCCACAAACAATCAAAATTATATCAATATAAGCTCCTAGTAAAAAGATACCAAAAAAACCAAAGTAAAGAGTTATTACTCCAACAGCTACTTCTAATATGTTTGATCTGGGTTCTATTGTAAAACAAAGAAACGCTAAAATAGTAAGCATTGTGGGGCAATTTACACCCCCTATGGGTGAATAAAATAGCGCATTAATCCAAATAGGATCTTCGACCCAATGTAAATACCAAAAGCCAAATATTAATCCTATTGTCCCAAATATTATACTTGGGAAATTTAAATTTTTCAGCTCAAAGTTAAGCTCTTTTTTTCTAAATGCATTAATTATAAGGATGGAAATTATACCAAACATTATGATATTTGGCAAGACTACGAATATCGTGGAAATCACTAACCCAGCAATGGATAGAAAAGCTATAAACGAGAAAAATAAAATATTTCTAACTTTTTTATAAAAAAATCCAATAAGTAACACTGCTAAAAAGAGTCCATGAACAATTAAAAAGAATATTTCTAATTGAGTTGTTATGTTTACGAGCATTTGCGTAATTTCTTCTGGTGTTTTTATAAAAGTCATGCCAAAAAGAATAGCGAGCCCTAATCCTAAGATAATCCATTTATTATTGTTGCTTTTAATTTTTTAACACCGTTAAACAGTTGTATAAGTGAACACTTATATAAGTAACTGCTTATATTTAAGGTTTTTCAAAAAATTATTTGAGAGAAATTAGTATTATTCTTTGATGAAAATTAAAAGAAAATCTTACAAGGGCTATTTACTTTCAATAGGTCTTTCACAATAACTTTTAAATGGGCAAGTTTCACACTTCCCATCAAATGGGCATTTTTCAAAAACCATTCGGAATAATTTATTAATTTGTCCTTTATATTGCCGAAATATTTCTTTGTCTATATAGTAATACATACGAGCTTGAGCTCTATTTGATTGAAGAATATTAAGCTTTTTTAAAACATTAATATGTTGAGATACAGCAGGTTGAGAAATTCCAAGTTTTTCAGCTAAATCAATTACGCAAAATTTGTCCTCATCATTAAATGCTAGTAATCTTATTAATTTGAGTCTTGTTGGATCACTTAGAACTTTAAAAATATTAGATAACTCTTCGAGGTAATCTTTCATTAATATTCAATAGTGTTCTGAATTTATATCCTTTTTGACGTTAACAAGGTATTTTTGGTAAATAAATAAGAATAATTAACGATGAGAATTTTTTAGAATTAGAATTATTAAATAATAAAGTGATTGCTAATTGGAGACATGTTTAACGTCCTGATAACCGGAGTAGATAAGCGAGAAGTCTCGTTTTTACGTAATATCCTAAAGGAGTACGGAGAAAAAAGTATTTTAATTGAAAAGGCTGTTGGGTCGACCTTAGATTATGAAGCACAAAAGAAACGATCGAAGAAAGCGTTTATTCGGTATCTTATTGATAGTAGGGTATATTCACTCGATGAAAATTACACTGTAGAAGATCTTAATTCCTCGAAAATTCCTATAAGAGAGAGTCATTTAGTTTTTGGACTTGAACCCTTTGAAACTTTAAAAAATTTAAAATACGTTTCAGAAAAAACTGTGGTGATTTTAAATACTCATCAAATAGATTTAAAGCAAAACATCCAAGATTCGAAAAAGAAAATCGTATATCCTTCCATTGCTCAAATTGTTGATATTTTAGATCAATTGGCTCGAAAAGTATTTTCGCTCGATTTCAACGAACTCTCAATTAATTACTTTAACACCCCAAATTACAGCACCATAATAGCATTAGGGGCCGGAGTAAAAGAGTTTCGAGACATATTTTATGAAAAGCTGGTGCTAACGATTTTAAGAGAATTTCATGAAGACTCTTCAAGATATATACGCGCATTTGAATTAGGAACAAGCTTAATTGATTAAATTCTCTTCATTAAATTCAATCAAAAATGTTTAAATTAACGATTTAAGTACTTAACTTTAAAAGAAGCGAGTTTCCCTTTTTTTATAACGATCTCTCGAAAAGCGCTTGCTGATTGAGGGTTCTTATAGCTCCCAAAGCCCAATGCAGGCGTTTGAACGACAAAAGGGGCGTTATTTTCGATATCTTCTGGATTGTTGTATAATTCAGAATAAATATCGTAATAAATCGCCGCAGGATTATCTATTTTTTTTAATTCAAAAGGCGTTGTGTGTGTGTTAACGACTTTAGATTCTAAATCTTGTGGGTCGGTCAATCTAAATTCTTTTAATTGGTGCGTATGCCCTGCAAGCGTAAGAATGCAGAAATCTAAACAAAATTTAAGAAGTTTCTCCCAGTTTGTTGAGATTGCGCCATATTGCACGTCAAATTTGTCATCAATTCGAGCTAAGGAGAGATTTTTACCTAATTTTTGAATTAAAGATTCTTTAAATTCACCAATTTTTGTTATTAATTCTTTGGATGGTTTCGACATTGCATACCGTTTAAGTGAGCTAATCTTTTTTTTTGGATTGATTGGCGGTCCATGAAGCATAAGGTAAGTATTGTTTTCTGGTTCTATTTTATGATTGATTATATTTTCCAAATATTTAATATGTTTTTCTGAAATTCCTGTAACTGATGGATGACCACTGAGAAAATCCATTAATTTTTTGAAAGAATCTGAGCCAGTATTTAAGAAAATAAAATTATTATTTCCTAACTTGAGAAAATAATCTAATGAAGAGTTAAATTCTATCAAATATGCTTTCAAAGCGCTGAAACTCTTAGTTATTGAACTAATTGGGTTTGCCAACAACTCGTTGTTCAAAGCTATTACTTCATTTTGTAATAAACCAATTTTTCTGTACAAATTTCCCCACCGAAGGTCGTAATGAAAAGGTCTGTAATCGTGGTTCCCGGGAATAGTAAATATGGGACAAAGAATTTCCTCCCCTGAAACCATCCCTCTTCTTTTCTCTTGAGGAAAATTTAACAAAATCTCTTTAAATATCCGCCAATTACTATCCTTATAGTTAAATTCTATTGATTTTCTTTTTTCCGTGGGTATTTTAGAGAGAATCACGAAATCTATTAAATCCCCTGTTAGAACAACAAAATCTAAATCGTTCTTATTTACTTTTTTGTTAATAAGCTTAATAAACTTCCTAAAGTTATTGTTAGGGTTTATAAATCGTTTGCGAAGCGGTTCCGTAGTTTTAATTGGAATTTTGTCTTCAGGTTTTTTTATTAATAAACGTTGAAAAAATGAAACTGCCTTCGCACCTTTGACAAGTAATTCGCCAAGGTCTGATTCTCTCACTGAAGCATTCCATTTCTTAACGATTTCGTAAATTCTATCGTTACGTTCTGCCAAATGTAAATCTGTCGCGTGAAAGAATTTAAAATCGCTCCATTTATTTTTTGAAACAACGAATGAATGATAAGAAACGCGAACTTCCTTATTGGGCATTTCTTGCCAAAGATCAAACATAACAAAATTAAAACGTTCTAAAAATTCCAATACTTCTTTCGATAAACTGAAACGAATTGTTGCCTTGTAAAATTCGTTTAAACCCGAATAAATATTATACTTAATTAAGTAATTTCGAGGACTATAATAACTGTCGAATTTAACTTTATCGATCTCACAGGTTTTTACGGGTTCTACCTTTAAAAGAATTCCTTTTATTAAAGCCCCTCTAAATGCTTGCGGCCTTAATGATTCGATTCTTTCGGCTTGCACAATATCAAACTTTTTTCCCGTAGAATCTGTAAGCTCCAAAATGGGAGGTAATTCTTCTTCCTTCTTTTTTGTTTTCCGAGAAAATATGCTTTTAATTTTATCCCAAATACTTCTTTTCTTTTTTCTTTCTAATCGTCTTTCTTTCTCCTTTTCGAAATACGCCTTCAGTTTCCACTTGTATTCAAGAATGGGGATAAAACTTAGCCTATGCTTAATGAACATCTCGAAATTATCGGTATTTTTTATATTGCTTACAAATAATAAGTTAACTTCAAATTCTTCTTGCTTGAATTTACGATCTATATCTAAGAATAGAGGGTGTCCTAGATTTGGGCTTATTAATAACGCCTTTTCGGGTTTAACACTCTCAGCTTCAATCAATTTTTATAGATCTCTCGTAAAATTGCTTTTTAATTTAAAAATCAAATTTCAATTCCTATTTATTTACTAAAGAATTGCGATCTAATAAGTTTTTATTTGATCCAAATGAGATTTAATATCAAATAAGGATTTCTAAGAACGAGAGGATTAATTTTAGAGCGTTATTAACCGTCTGGGTTAGCCAAATTTACAAATATCACGTTATCTCCACGTACAACGATGTCTCCAAGCGTTTCGTGCTCTTCGTGTACAGAACCATCCTCATCTACGTATTCAAAAAGCTGAGTTGTTCCTTCTAGATACAGGTTAAGATGCTCGTCAAATCCGGCTAATTTGCCTCGAAACAAACGATTCCTCTTAACTTTAATTAATATAATCTTATTCACTGAATTCTTCAAATAATCAATAGGTCTTTGTGGCCTATTTTGTTGGTAACTTCTTCTTTCCATTTTTTATAACACTAAAAATAATATTTCAAAAAAATCTATATAATAATAATTTAAATTAAAGTTCAGAATTAAAACCTTTTGATTTATTTATTCCATCGTAATTTGGATATAAATATCCCACTATTATCTCTAATTTTTTATTTTATTATGGTTTTTATAACATAAGATTCATTTTTTTAATCTAGGCTCGTGGCCCAGTCTGGATAAGTTTTCGAAAGAAATCTTTTCGGAAGAGTAAGCAGCGCCCTCCTAAGGCGAAGATTGAGGGTTCAAAAGAAAAAAGCGTATCGCTTTTTATGGAAAATCCCTCCGAGCCTGTTTAATAACTTATTTTAAGAATCCTTGCAATTTTTTGCGATATTTCAGCAAAACAGAGTCATATCAAGATTTAACCGAAGAATACATGTTGAATACGTTCGGTCTAAAAAAACATAACGTAAATTTATATAATAACTATTCACAATTATTAATAGCCTAAAAATTAAGGTGAATTTTATGCCAAAAAGAATGTTAAGAGTAAATATGAATAAACTTGAAGCCAAATTTGAGGATTTTCCTCAAGATTACATGGCTCTTGGAGGCCGTTCGCTTACTTCGACGATTGTAGCAAACGAGGTACCCCCTCTTTGCCATCCTTTGGGTCCAAACAATAAACTTGTATTTGCACCCGGTATTGTTACGGGAACTTCAGCGCCTACATCAGGACGAATATCAGTAGGGGCAAAATCCCCCTTAACGGGCGGGATTAAGGAAGCAAACGCAGGTACTACGTTCGCTCAGAGGTTAGCTCGACTACAAATCGCTGCAATAATATTGGAAGGAAAGCACGAAGGGAGCGACTATTATCTTCTAAAAATAACTAACGATGGCGTTGAATTAATAAATGCAAATAAGTGGTCTGGAAAAGGGCTTTATCAAGTCTACAAAGACCTTTATAAAGAATTCGGAGCTAAAGTAAGCGTCAGTAGTTGTGGAATAGCTGCAGAAATTTTAGGGACAGCTTCTGGGGTCTGTTTTAACGATCCTGAAGGTTTACCTAGTAGGTACGCGGGAAGAGGCGGACTTGGAGCCGTTATGGCGTCAAAAGGATTAAAATTCGTAGTTGTTGACGATGCAGGAGCGCCAGGCGTTGAAATTAAAAACCCAGAAGTTTTTAAAAAAGGCGCTAAAAAGTTAACAGACGCACTTACTTCTCACGATGTGACAAAACCTGGAGGCGCGTTAAACACTTATGGTACAGGCGTTTTAGTTAATATCATAAACGAAGCAGGAGGTTTGCCCCAGAGAAACTTCTCATCTGGCCAAGACGATAGATCTGAAAACCTTTCAGGCGAGAAAAAGGCGGAGGAAATAAAGAAGAGAGGCGGCGTTCGTCCTCATTTCTGTAGCCCAGGTTGCGTTATTCAATGCTCTGAAGTGTGGACAAAACCAGGCGGTAAAGATCCAGTTGGCGTTTTAGAATACGAATCTGTTTGGGCTTTAGGAGCAAATTGTAGCATTTACAACTTAGACGATGTTGGCGAGCTAAATCGTGCGTGTAACGACTTAGGACTTGACACGATTGAAATGGGGGCCACAATTGCCGTAGCGATGGAAGGTGGATTAATCGAATTCGGAGACGCAAAGGGAGCGTTAAAGCTCATGGAAGAAATTAGAAAGAAGACTCCGACAGGAAGGATATTAGCAAATGGTACGGGATTTACTGGAAAAGCTATGGGCGTAACAAGAGTCCCCGTAGTAAAGAACCAAGCGCTACCGGCTTACGATCCTAGAGCAATTAAAGGTATTGGTGTAACTTACGCAACAACTCCAATGGGGGCAGACCACACGGCAGGGTACGCTATTGCAACAGAGATTATGGGAGTGGGCGGTACCGCAGATCCTAGAGACCCTAAATTAAAAGCTGAATTATCAAGGAATTTACAGTTCGCAACTGCTGTAATTGATGCTACGGGTTATTGTCTATTTACCGCTTTTGCCGTATTAGATATCCCCGAAGGTCTAGAAGGAATGGTAGAATCCGTAAATGGTGTATTGGGAATTAATTTAACTGTTAACGACATCGCAGGATTAGGAAAGTCTATAATTGATACCGAAATAAAGTTCAATAAAGCAGCAGGATTTACTAACGCAGACGACAGATTACCGGAGTTTCTACTAAAAGAACCACTGCCACCTCACAATGGAGTGTTCGATGTACCAGATGAAGATTTAGATAGCGTGTTTTAATCTTAAGTGCCTAAAAAGATGACAATTTTAGTTAAGTTATTCGGTGATTTAGCAACGAAAATATCAAAACAAAAATCTCCAAAGAGCCCAACTAACGTAGAAATAAGTGCTGAAGGAATAAAGCGCGTATCTGACATTCTAAAGAAACTTTCGATCGATGAAAGTGAAACCAGCCACATCTTTGTAAATGGAGTGTACTCTGGATTTAACAAAAAAGTAAGCGATGGAGATAGGGTTGGAATATTCGCTGGAAATCAAGCTTTATTGTACAAATGGTATTTTACTCGCGTCGAAGATTAACAGGAATAGAAGAAATACTGAAAAATACTCACAAAATTCTTTTCTTTTTTTTTATCAGTATCTAAGTATTTATTTTTTTTATTATTATTTTCGATGGTCAGCAAGCCGACATTATTTGTAATTTATCCGACCACCCCACGTGATTTTTTCTCTGATGAAAG
>JABCSY010000071.1 GCA_018238625.1 Promethearchaeota archaeon | reverse complement strand
AAGATCCAGAAGGTAAATATCAGGCAATCGAAAAATATAGTAGAAACCTAACAGAACTCGCAAGAAGGGGAAAAATCGATCCTGTAATTGGAAGAGATGATGAAATTAGAAGAGTAATGCATATCCTTTCAAGAAGAACAAAAAATAATCCAGTTTTAATTGGAGAAGCAGGAGTTGGAAAGACTGCTATAGTAGAAGGGCTGGCACAACGCATTGCGAGTAATGATGTTCCAAGTTCTTTAAAAAATAAAGAGATAATATCCTTAGATCTTGCCGCACTCATTGCTGGAGCCAAATATCGCGGTGAATTTGAAGATAGGGTAAAGGCATTTTTAAAAGAAGTGGAAAGGGGTGCTGGGAAATATATTTTATTCATAGACGAGCTTCACACATTAGTTGGTGCGGGAGCAGCTCAAGGATCTATAGACGCATCTAATATGCTAAAACCTGCTTTGGCAAGAGGAGAATTAAGATCTATTGGAGCGACTACTTTAGATGAATATCGAAAATACATTGAAAAAGACGCGGCATTAACTCGTAGATTTCAGATTGTATATGTAGCTGAACCAAGTGTTGAAGATTCTATTGCGATTTTAAGAGGGTTAAAAGAAAAATATGAGATTCATCACGGAGTTAGGATCACAGATTCTGCCATTATCGCAGCTGTGACATTATCTCATAGATATATTTCAGATAGGTTTCTACCAGATAAAGCAATTGATCTGATGGATGAAGCTGCTTCAAAATTACGAATAGAAATAGACAGCATGCCAACTGAGATAGATGAAATAGAACGAAAAATGATACAATTAGAAATTCAAAAAGAAGCATTAAAGAAAGAAAGTGATAAATCTTGCAAAGAAAAAATGAAGAAGATTGACGAAGAATTACACAATTTACGAGAAGAAAGTAATCAAATGAAAATGCAGTGGAATAACGAAAAAGAAATAATTGCAAAGATTAATGAAACTAAAAAGAGAATGGAAAATACAAAATACGAGTCTGAGAAAGCTGAAAAGCGTGGTGATTTAGGGAAAGCAGCAGAATTAACTTATGGTGTTCTCAACGAGCTAAGAAAGGAATTAGAAAAATACGATTTAGAATTAACTGACATTCAAAAAAACAAAACAATGCTAAAACAAGAGGTTGATAAAGAAGATATCGCTGAAATCGTTTCTCAATGGACTGGTGTTCCCGTTTCTAGGATGATGGAAGGCGAACGCGAGAAGCTTTTAAAAATGGAAGCTCGGTTAAAAGAGAGAGTTATAGGACAAGATGAAGCTTTAGTTGAGATTTCAAATGCGATTAGAAGAGCTAGAGCGGGAATTCAAGACCCGAATAGGCCAATTGGTTCATTTATCTTCATGGGACCTACTGGAGTAGGAAAAACCGAAACTGCAAAAGCTTTAGCAGAATTTCTTTTTGATGACGAAAACGCTATATTAAGGATTGATATGTCAGAGTTCATGGAAAAGCATAGTGTAGCCAGATTAATTGGTGCGCCTCCTGGATATGTAGGATATGAGGAAGGAGGGTATTTAACAGAAGCCGTGAGAAGAAGACCCTATTCGGTAATATTATTCGATGAAATTGAGAAAGGCCATCCTGATGTTTTTAATATTCTTTTACAAATAATGGATGACGGGCGTTTAACAGATGGTCATGGAAGAACTGTAGATTTTAAAAATTCGATTATAATAATGACTAGTAATATTGGAAGTCAGTATATAATGGAATCTAGAACTGAAGACCAGGAAAAGATTCGGGAACTAATATTAAATACTCTTAAAGATTATTTCAGACCAGAATTTCTTAATCGAGTTGATGAGATAATTATATTTAATTTTTTAAAAGAAGAGCAAATAAAAGGTATCGTGGAAATTCAAATAAGAAATTTAAATAAAATTCTCGCTGAACGTAAAATTAAAATAGAATTGACGGAAGAAGCAAAAGAATTTCTCGCCAAAAAAGGATTTGATCCTGACTACGGAGCAAGACCATTAAAAAGAGCAATTCAAAATTTTATACAAAATCCATTATCACTTAAAATCCTCGAAAACGAATTCGTTGATGAGGATCTGATTGAAGTTGATACAAATAAACAGGATAAACTTGTTTTTAAAAAAATTGGTAGTATAAATAGTTTAGGAGGTTGATAGAATGAATGTTGTTTCAAATCTAAATTTAATTTCAAATTTATGTCCTGAATGTGGAGGTAGTATAGTTTTAATTAATCAAAAAGGAGAAACTGTTTGTTCTCAGTGTGGACTAGTAGTAACCGAAAGAAGCGTCGATTTATCCCATAGCGATAAAAGAGCCTATACTTCCCAAGAAAAGCAATTAAGGGAGCATACAGGCGCCCCTATATCTAATTTACTTCCAGACATCGGCTTGACGACTGTAATTAACAAAAAGAACATCAAGGACCCAGACTTAAAAAGAGCTGTAAAATGGAATACGCGAATGACATGGGAGAAAAGGAATATTCTTATCGCAACGACGGAATTAAAAAGAATTTGCAGTAATTTAAACCTTCCTAATCACGTGAAGGTCGAAGCGATCCGTTTGTATAAAGAAGCGTTTAAGAGGAAGTTACTTCGGGGAAGATCTATTAATTCAATGGTAGCTGCAAGCATTTATCTTGCAATTAGATTAAAAAGAATACCTCGAACATTTCGAGAGATCTTAGAGGAATCGTCAGAAAACGCGAAGGATATCAGAAGATGTTATCGAGTCTTAATCAAGGAATTAAATATAAAAGCACCAAATACTGAACCTAGCACGTTAATTCCGAAATATGTGGCTAAATTAAATTTAAATCAAGAAATTGAGAGAACTACTATTAAAATTGTAAATACTTTTTCTTCCAATTTTTCCACCAGTGGAAAAGACCCAAAAGGAATAGTAGCTGGGGCATTATACTTAGCAAGTAAGATAAAGGGTTTAGAATTAACACAGAAAGAAATTGCCGATCAAGTAGGAGTAACTGAAGTCACACTTCGCTCCAGATATAAAGAACTCTCAAAAAAGTTAAACATTAATACATAATTTTTATCTAAGCATAAAATAACAAAAAAAAAAAAAGAATTTTTTGGATTCTATTTTTCTACTTTTTTTCTTCCGAAGACCAATTAAATTCCTTTGGACCTGCAAATAATAGCACGATAGCTGGAATTAAAACTGCATATGCGCCCCAACTCCACCATCCAAAATAGAGTAAAAGAATTCCCCAAATCAACATCCATGGAATATTAAAACCACCTAAATTTAATACCCAACCGTACAATGCGTCCCAATCTTTTTCTCCACATGGTTTCGAGAATTTAGGTTTTATAACTAGAAACGATATGACTATTCCAATTATACTTACAATTATATTCCATATCTCTGTTGTAGGTACATATCCTCCTGGAAGCCATGCCCAAAAAGCTGTTAACACGATAAATTGATAAATAGCCCATAATATTCCAAAGAGACCGTTTATAATGCCGATTACCCAAGCCCATTTTCCTAAAGTTGATACCCACGAGGCGTGTTGCCATTCACTTTCTCCCATATTTTTTCTACCTCAATCTTAATATAAATTTTTAAAATTTCTTGTATGTTTTATTGAAAATTAATCTAAAATTACTATATTATTCACATTCATCAAATTTAAAATTAATCATAATAAATTAATAAGTTTGCATGTAGGAATTACATAATTTAGAGAAACTGGGAAAAATGAAAAATCAATATTAAATGCCTTTTAAGCTAATATTATTGATTGGTATCTGGTTCAAGAATCTCGCCAACATAGTAAAGGCCGACAAGGTTTCCCCGTCTTTGGAACTTTCTCGAGACTAATAAAATAATTACGTGTTCATTTTCGTCGATATGGCCTGTTTTAACGCCATATTTTACTGATTCTTCGATTAAACTCTCAACATCTAATTTAAAGAAATCAATTTTTTCTATATGGATGGGTTGTACGCCCCAAATTAAGTTTAATTCTTTTGCGGTTTTTTTAAATGGAGTCATTGCGATAATAGGTAAGGGTGGGCGAAATTTCGAAATCATTTTAGCCCCGTAACCTTCTCTCGTAATAACTAATATTTTACCTCTAAAATTTAATTCTTCCATTTCTTGCGCAAGAGCATGTATTGCGTGTCCAAGAGTTTGTGTGTGTGTTAATCGATCGGAATCGTAATCGTCTGGAGACCTCAATGGCGAGTGTAAACTTGCAGTTGATGCAATCTTGTTCATAAATTCGACAGAATTTACGGGATATTTTCCTACTGCTGTTTCAGCAGAAAGCATTACAGCGTCAGTACCATCAATAACTGCGTTATATATATCGTTTGCTTCTGCTCGAGTTGGAACTGGCGTGTTAATCATTGATTCCAGCATTTGGGTTGCTACAATAACAGGTTTTCCTTCTCGATTGCACTTGTAAATTAATTCTTTTTGCACAATTGGTACTTGATCTGGAGAAATTTCGACACCTAAATCACCTCTCGCAATCATAATACCATCGGAAACTTCTAAAATTTGGTCAAAATTATCTAATGCTATAGGTCGTTCGATTTTTGAAATTAATTTTATTTCATTGTTTCCGTAATTTTCAAGGAGTTTTTTAACTGTAAGGACATCGTCTCCTCCAGATACAAATGATATTGCTACGAATTCGGGGTTTAGATCAGCAATATATTCAAGGTCCTTAATATCTTTCTCTGTGGGAACTGATTGTTTTAATTCTCCACTGGGGATATTTACTCCTTTATTATTGCTTATTAGTCCACCAGCAATTACTTCTCCTATCAAATTATTCTTTTCTTTACTTTTAACTTGAATTTTAATAATCCCGTCGTTAACATAGAACACATCTCCTTTTTTCATTGATTTCAAAAATCCTACTAAGGGGATGGAAAATTGAGTTTGGTCTCCGCCTCCCGGGATTTCACTTTCGTAGACATCTACTTGTTGTCCAACATTTAATATGTATGCCTCGTCATTCTTAAATTTACCAACCCTTATTTTAGGTCCTTGAATATCCGCCATAATGCCTACATAGTCGTCTACGCTTCTAATTCTATCAACTAGTTCACCCTTTTCTTCGTGTGTTCCATGAGAAAAATTCAACCTAAATATATCAACGCCAGCATCAACTAAACGCTTGATCATCTGTTTTGAACTCGATGCGGGACCAAGAGTGCTTACAATTTTAACAGTGTTTTCTCTAAATGACATTTTACATCAATATTAGAATTTTGTTTTAAAACCTATAATTGAATAATTAATATTAATATTGTATCTTTTGTTAAAAATTATACATTTTTAATTAAATTTTTAAGGTTCTCTAACTCTTTTCGATGCTTGTTTCTGAATTCTATTAATAAATTGATTGACTCTGGGAAGTTATCTGTACTGCTTAATTCTTTTAAAGAGAACAAACTAACTCTGAAGTGTTGAGGATAGATTGAGAATTGGATCAATTTTAAATTATGCTCTTTACTGAACCCTTTTGCTAGGCTAACTAATAGATCGGAACTTTGAGAAGCTAACATAATCGCTAAAAAATACCTATGTCTTGGTTTTTTAGAATAATTTTTTGTATTTATAAGATAAAAATTTTTATGATTTTCCTTTAACTCGTAAATCTTCTTGATTTTTAAAGACTTAGGAACTCCTTTAATGTTTTCGGAAATCGGGGGATATTTATTTTTTAACCGCTTTGCACCGGTTAATAGCTCCCTTTTAATATAAGATTTTAAACTCTTTTCATCATTTGAAATAACATTCTTAGAAGTCATTGGAATGAATTAATTCTAGTTAATTAGCCTTATAGGTAGTTAAAGTTGTATATTTAATATAAATCTTTAATTACGAATTCCAGGTCTAAATCTTTTAAAGTCTTTTTTAATGGATAGCCATTTTCAGGATTCCATCCCAATCTGTTGCAAAATTCTTTATAAAATTCTTTATACTCTACTGTCTTACCTTTATGCGGTCCTTTTTCAGCAGGTGGTAGTCCGATTATTCTATCGGGCAATTCGTTTTGCGCTATGATAATACCTTCTCGTATCGTGAACGCTTGGCGTAAGGTTTGGATTCTTATTCCAGTTTTGATATAATCATCAATGTTAGTATTCCAACCGGTTAAAGAATTCAAAAGATCAATAAAAGGATAAGGGCCAAAAGAAGGCGAGAACATGCACATACCGGCACAGTTTAAGATTTGATGAAAGCCCGTATTGATTGCTTGCGCCTCTGCCTTCTTTTCTTCGTTTTTTTTCCATTTTTTGGGGAGATTTAAGCTTTTTTCAAATTTATCATATGGTCCAATTTCAGAAAAATCGATACTAGCCGCTGTATGCCTTCCGGGGGTCGGATCAAACGCGTATGTAAAAGCTAAAGATTTAAAATAGCGAGGGTCGTGCATCGGAATTTCAGAGCCAAATGAAGTTATGGCGTATTGTTTACTATTTTTCCCTATTTTTTCAGAAGCGATTTTTGCTCCATCAGCTAATGTATCGCCGATACCTTCTCTCAATATTATTTTGCGGACTAATTCTACTACAGATTTACTATTACCCCACATTAAATCTAAACCGCCTGTATCGTCTAAATTTAAAAGATTATTTTGAAAACATTCGATTGCAAAAGCAACTGTTACACCAGTGGAAATAGTATCGATTGCCGCACGATTACAGAGGTCATTAATTTTTAATATAGAAAGCAAGTCGTTGTTGAGTAAAAGAGAACCAAATGAGCAGCAAGTTTCGTATTCTGGACTGTGCATTTCTTTAATGTCCAATTCAGGGACTTTTAAAATAGCTCCGCATTGAACAGGACAGCTAAAACATCCGTATTCTTTTACTTTATATTTGTTTATATTAACGGAGGACAATAGCTTTGATTTTTCGTAAGGAAAATCGTACATTCCTATTCCAGACCAATTTTTAATGGGAGAATCTCCCGTTTCAGCACTAATTACATTTCCAATAGTAGTTCCAAAATAGCGATAAATTGTTCTCATAAGAGTTGGTGAAGCAGCCATTCCAATTTTGAGTCTACGGATGGATTTTACCATTCCGAATATCTTACTTAAAATATTCTTTTTCATAGGGGATAATGGTTTAATTTTCGTCGCTTTATGGTATTCCTTTATTAAACTCAAAAAGTTCTCACGGTTACTGATTAAAACTTTCTTATTTCCTTTAAGAACTATCGTTTTTAGCTTTTTTGAACCCATAACGGCACCTAAACCAGAACGCGCAGCGATTCTTCCTTTATCGTTTGCAATTCCTGATATTTTAGATAATCTTTCCCCTGCAAGACCTATTCCTGCTGTTTTTATTAATTTTCCATGTTTATTTTTTAGAAATAATTCAGATTCTATAACATCTTTCCCCCAAATATCAGAAGCATCTAAAATCTCAATATTACCATCAATAATAGATATGTATTTTGGATTTTTAGCAGCACCTTTAACCAAAATTCCGTCATAACCACATTTTTTTATGGCAGGTCCAAAAGTTCCACCACTATTCGCATCACCCCAAGTTCCAGTTAACGGAGACTTACCTACAACCATAAATCTTCCTGAGAAGGGAGCTGCAGTACCCGTTAATAGCCCAGGAAAAAAGCCTATTATTGACTCGGGGCTTAATGGTTTTACTTTTGAATCCATTCTTTCATATAATAATCTACACCCTAGCCCATATCCACCCATGAATTGATGATACATGTTTTCAGGAAGCACTTCCTCCTCAAAACTATTTTTTGTTAGATCAACCCATAAAACTTTCCCAAAAAAACCATTACTCATAAAATAAACCAGATTTGCATTTCCATAATACCTTGGTTAAATAAATAGAAGGAAACTCATATTAATATTTTGATTAATTATTCTTTTTAGTAAAACATCGAAACATATAAATATGTCAATTTTGTATTAATATATTGGTTGCTAAGATTGTCCAATATTGCGTGTTACACGTTTTACCTTTAAGTTATTCAACAGTTTAAGGGTTTATCGAACAATATTTAAGCGAAAGAGCTTTTGTTGCGAAAGGTTATTCAATTTATAATAATTTAATTGAGGTATTTTATGTCGGTTGTCCAGTCTCTTAAAAAAGATAATATAAATATGTATATAGATTGGGATCGGTACAAGAACATGTTTTACAACAACATTTACTTGGAGGATTGCAAGTTCGTAATTAAAATGCCACTATTACCTCAAAAGAATAGCCAGATGGATATTAAAATTAAAAAATTTAACTTAACAAAATATACATACTTGATTTCTTACGAGTAGTTTTAATTTTAAAAGGTGAACGTTTTAATTAGAAATCGATTTATTTGTTTTATTCTTCTCTTTTAAATTTCGATTCCAACAAGAAAAGCAAATAATGTTTGCATTTTCTAACTTAACAAGATCTTTATTCGAACGGATCATTCCACATTTTGAACACTTTTTCTTCATATATTCTTTTTTACACCAAGATGTGTTAATTTAAATTCCTTGGAATTAGTTTTAGTTTAGAGATTTTACTGTAAATTTATAGTTTCATTTTTTTTAGGAATTATTATGTTAATGTCTGAATTTTTAAAAAATGTTTCAAAAAAATGTGGTTGTTCAGTGTGAATAGGGATTAAATGTTCAGGATTTACCGTTTTTATAAAGTTTATTAAATGGTGTGGCATCGCATGGCCTGAAGCATGTATTCTATAAGAGGGCATTCCAATTTTGCGAAAAAATCGACTTAAAGTCCTATTATTGTCAATAAATTCTTCAGTATAAGGATCAATACTAGAAGAAATAAAAGCACCTCTGAAATGTGGATTAAGCTTTTTTATAATATCTTTATGCAATGAAGTAATATAAAAGAAAAAACCACTGTCTAACTCTTTTAAATCGTTATATTTTATTAAACGATATCCCTTTTCTTCATTGTATATCGCTTGTCTTATCTTTTCTTGCCAACGATACTTCACAGCCCCTATAGTTAAAATTAAAATGTGATCGTCCGCAGTTATATTCGGATTTTTCATACTTTCGTAAATATCATCTTTGTTCAAAAGGTAATAAAAATAAGCGTCTTTTTCAGTTATGATAAATTTCCATCCAAATTTTTTTGCAATTGAAGAAAAAGTCCTAAAACGGTCCCAATCTAAACGATCAAATTTCACTAATAGAAAATCAAAAGGAATTTTAGCAAATAGCTGTTCTAAATTTTGTTCTACATTATTTTCTGATTCAATTGCTCCCCTATGGATGTGTGTACCTTCACAAATTAAGAGTTTAATTTGAGCTTCACGGGATTTTTGAATTTCTACTTTATTTTTTTCTTGTTGGTGTGGCACTTTAAGAGCGTTTTTTATCTCATCTAGAAAATCTTGAGTCATAGAAGCTAAAGGACCGTGCATACGAAAATCTCCAGTATAAACAACTATACCTCCAGAAGTTTTAATAATGAAACCATAGGCGGCTGGGATCGAATGATCTACATGCACCGGTATTATTTCTAATCCCTTTATATCAAGAATATCGCCCGTACGAAACAGTTTCCAGTTTAATCCGCCATAATTATTAGCAATTGAATTTTTAGAGCATTTATAATAAGCAGAAATAATTTTTTTGGTAAAAACTCCAGTATAAATTGGTATGTTTCTATTGACAAATGACAACCCAAAAAAATGATCTTTATGAGGATGACTGATAATAATCCCATCGATATTCGTTTCCAAATCATTAAAATCTTGGTTTTTATTCGCCTTATAATCAGTATATAAATTATCGATTGAAAACATTTCCGCTTTAGGCAATAATCCTATCTTAACTAATTCTTCGATTGAATTTGGCGCTTCATATCTTTCGTATTGATCATTAAAATTTTTTATGTTAATTCCAAAATCAAGTAAGACTTTCACATCGTACGCAAAATCTTCTAAAAGAATAATATTACCTCCAACTTCATTCACGCCCCCTAAAAATGTGAAGCTTACATTTGTTTCCATAATATTCGTCTTTTTAGAATTATATTAATATTTGATAATTATCTACTCTTAAGTCAAAAACTAACAATAAAACTACCTTTAATTTGTTTAAAAATATTTGTACAAAAAAATTAAAATTATTACAGCAATTTCAAAAGGAAAAAATCCAAGATTAAGGACTACTGCCACAAAAAAATGTTAGAGTAAATTTGGATTACATTTCATCTATGTATTAATAAGTTATTCAATATAAAAAAAAGAACAAAGATCCTCTAATCTGAGCCGAAATATATAGGTTAAGAGATAATTAAACTCGTGTTTGAGTTTAATAGAGGGCTTAATCAGGCGTACGAAGCGTTTTATCGCCTTGAAATCCAATGTTAGCTCAAATTATCTGGAATCCTTAAGAATAGTTTGTTTTTTATCTATATAAAAACTATTGAAAATGATTTTTTTCTATGACGATAGAACATATTAAATCATTTAAAAAAGAGCTGTTTTGACAAAAATGTTAATTTTAGAAGTTTTCTTTTATTGTAATTAAAAATCTTGACTTTTTGGATCATATTCCAAGAATTTGTTAGCAGTCAATTACAATTTTTCTTTTAAGATGATCGATAAATGGTATTGCTTTAAACTTTGACTTAGCTAAAAAATTGATTGTGATTCTTAAAGATTTATTAAGTTTTTAGTTTCTACTTCAAATTAATGGTTAATTTTTCGATATTTAATTTCCATACTTTCTCAGGAGCACCTTTTTTCTTTTTCAAGGTGGATTCTATAATCTTTACAGCCTCTAATTCCCTTAAGTGATAGTATAATGTTGGTTTTTGGATATCTCTTCCTTTGCCCCGTAAACAGATACCTTCACACTCTTGATCATTTTGTTCTTTAGTTGTATTTACTTCTTTCGTTAAGAGATTAAATATCACTTCAGAAGATTTGGGGCCATTTCTCAATATTTCAATAATATCCCATCTAACGGAGCAATGTAACGCTTTTAAATATGTACCTACATCTCTGATATCAATTTCTTTAGTCATTTTAATATTCTTTTGTTCTTCTTTAATATTATTAAAATTTTAGAAATATTTAAATATTAAGTAAATTATTTAATTAAATAATTCATTTAGTTAAATCATTCATTTAACTATTAAAAATAAAAACATAATAGAGATAAAATGAAAATAAAAGAAAGTGAATGTGATTGTAATCATCCTGAGATATTAAAGGAACATCCTAAAGGCTGTACTTTAAATCAAATCATAAAATGTCATGGAGATCAGCCATTCTCAGAATTAGTAAAGCATATAGATTTCAAACTAGAAGAAAAATGATATATTTTTCAACTCAACTTTAATTTTTTTTTACAACTATAAGGTGAAAAAATGAAAGAAAATGATTCGAAATATCCATCTATTTATATTCAGGCCGTTATAGCAGCATTATTAATCAATCTAGTGCATAAATTTGTACGTGAAATACCCGGTTCTATAAGTTTAATAGGACAGCAAGGATTTATTGGGGGCGTTGTTACCATTATCACTGCGGTAATTATAGCAATTAGCATTCTGCTCCTATTGTTTAAAAGGAAGGAGGGAGTAATTCTCGGCATAATTCCTGCTATTTGGGCAATAGTACAATGGATTATTAACCATGTAATATGGGCTAACCCCGATATAAATGGAATTTGGTGGTACCCGATTTTTCCCGTTATTCAAGGATTATTAATTATCTACTTTTCAATATTAGCATGGCGCAACGAAAATAGCTTTAATAAATAATTATACGATTAATAATTATATTAGTGAAAATCCTAAAAAATATTTTTTTTTTTTAACTTAAACAATGATTTGTATTAATTTCTAGATTTTAAGATTTTGAAAATCCTCCATGATGATAGTCTCTAATCGTTTGAATATAAAAGTAATGTGATTTCTTAGTTTAATTTATCTACATCAAAATATATAAATAAAAAATGTTATATAATTTGTTATCTAACAAAATTAGAGGATTTCTTATGACAATTTTGAAAAACAATAAAAATCTTTCTATAAGCATTTTATTTGCATTATTTGCACTGAGTCTTTGTACAACATCTTACTCATTTAAAAATAATTCAAATACACTTATTCTTCATCCAACAATTAATTCAAATGATTCTTTTGAAATTAAAGGTGTGGTTGAACCAATCCCTGCTTATGATCCAACTCCCCCTTATTATTCTCTAAATGAAACAGTTGTGTTAATAATAGAAAATTCCCTATGGGGGATTAGTGCCGTTCAAACTGCTGTGAATCAATATGAACAAGATTTAAAGGATACGGGTTATACAACCATAAAACACACTAATTCGATTTCAACGGTCCAAAATCTTAAAAGTCTCCTCCAATCATGGTACACCAACAATAATTCTATAGGAGCTGTCCTTATTGGTAATTTACCGTATGCTCAATATTATCATCCTGCGGTACTAGGTACTTTCAATGCTGAAACATTTACATGTGATTTATATCTCATGGATATGGATGGTAATTGGTGGGATCTTAATACTGATGGTGTTTATGATAAGCATAATGCCTCTACAGGAGCCGATATTTATCCTGAGATCTATGTTGGGAGAATTGATGCTACAAATAGGGGTTTAGGAGGTCAAACTAATTCACAAAATATAATAACGCTATTGAATAGAATTCATTCATATAGGATAGGAGGCGTTTCCCGTACTCATAGGGCGATTACATACATCGACGATGATTGGCAAGCGTGGGCGAATGGAACTTACGATAATTGGCCTGGATGGTTAGACAATGCTTATTCAACTCGAACTGACGTACATACTCCTACAACTGCCACAACTGCTAATGATTGGTTGAATACTAGATTATTACAAGATTATGAATTTGCTCATCTATGCGTTCATAGTGGAGTTAATCCGGGTCAACATTATTTTGGTCCCAGAGGGAGTGGTGAAGGAACAGTCTCTTCATCTCAAATACACACGAAAATAAACGCTCCAGCATTTAACTTTTATAACTTATTTTGCTGTCATGGTGCTGATTGGAGTACATGGGATTGTCTGGCAACTACATACTTATATTCTGGTTCACGGTCTATTTCGGTTCTTGGTTCAACTAAAACAGGAGGCATGACAGATGGTACAACTTTTTATGATAGTTTGGGAAATAACATGACATTCGGAAAAGCTCTCCATGATTGGTATCAATCTATGACTACTTATTCGGGTAATTATGTTGAATGGTTTTATGGAATGAGTATCTTAGGAGACCCATTTTCAACAATTCATTTTGATTGTACAGTTTTGACTCCTAAAATTTTTTCATTTACTCATCCATCTAGTTCATGGAGCGCTAATGCACTACCCTCGTTTAATTGGACTAAGCCAAGTGATGTGAATGGTATTGCGGGATATTATTATATTATTGACCAAAATCCAACTACTATTCCAACATCATCAACTGGTATCTTTACTAAATACACTGGAGCTCTAGTTTCATCATCTCTATCTGATGGTTCCTGGTATGTTCATGTTGTAGCTAAAGACAATGTTGGAAATATTGGCAATGCGGCTGATCATTATCAAGTGAATATAGATACTACAGGACCAGTTCTATCATTAACATCTCCAGTTCCTTATTATAATAGTTCGATCAATTCCATTTCCCTGATCTGGTCAGCTACAGATTCATTAAGTGGATATGGAGGGACTGCAATATGGTTAGATTCCCCAAGTAATAATGTTTACTCAGGAACGCTTCAGAACACTATCATTTCTAGTTTAACAGAAGGAATTCACGTCATTAACATTACGGTATTAGATTATGTAATGAATATAAATTCGCTGCAATTCTTAGTACACATCGATTTGACTAATCCTATGTTGAACCTTTTGTCACCATTAAACCAGAGTAATACTAAATCTGTAGTTCAGTTCAATTGGAATGTAATGGAAGGAGAAACAGGTTATAAATACACAGAAATCTTTATTGACAACATTCTTAAATCTACAGTGAATGCCCCATTGATGTCTACAACCATTTCAAACTTAAATCCAGGACAGCATACAGCAAATATTACCGTATATGATTGGTCAGGGCGATCTAATTCCATAATTATGACATTTACTGTCGAACCCCCTGCTATTCCTGGTTATCCTGATCTGTTTATAACCATTTCTGTGCTAACAATGATTGGAATTACACTGGTTTGGAGAAAAAGATTTAGATTTCTTTTTAAATAATAATTTCTCATTTTTTTTTATTTTTTTTTAAATTATTTAAATAAGCTAAAAATTTGAGGTGAAATAAGAATTACCTTGTAATTACCTTGTAATATAATTATGAATTAATTAACTTTTTAATAGCTTTTTGACCCGCATCATGAGCCTTATCCATTAAGTGTGTGTTTTTACGTACAGCCCCTCGATCATCCATTCCAGGTGCTACTACTGTTTCATACAACTCAATACCTAAATAATTACACACATCTGTTAGTATACCTATAGTATATTGTGCATAGCTAGAACTACCACCAAGGGATATAACTAGAATAGCATGTTTACCTTTAAAATCTTCATGTTTAGGACAGTACCATCTATCTAAAAACGTTTTAAACTGCGCTGTGGGACCCCACCAATATACAGGGGTGCCAAGTACCCAGAGATGACTTTTCTCCATCTTCTCTAGTAATTCTTCCATGTCATCATTATACATACATTTACCCGTTTTATAGCAACTATTACACGCTTGACAAGGATTAATATTTAATTTATTTAATATTACTTTTTCTGTTGAAGCTCCCAGTTCTTCTGCTCCACTTAATACTTGATCTACTAATATATCAGTATTACCACCTAGACGCGGGGATCCAACAATTCCTATGACTTGAATTTCAGTGTTATTTACTTTAATAAAAACTACCTTTTTATGATCAATTAGGATGTAATAACAAAATCTCTTTTATCAACTTTATTTATTGAACTGATAAATTGTCAAAGTAAAGGATCTATATAGCAATGCAATGAGAAATAATGTTACTAATCATTTAAAATTCATAATATTAAGTGTGATTTGATAATATTACAGAAAGAATTCTGTTAATATCGATGATCATACAATGGATCAAATTTTAGTGTTATGTCAGTAGATTTTTGGTATTATTTTGTATTTTACTCGAGTTCGATATTCAATATAGCCGTCCATTCCCTTAATGAGCATTTCCTCTTCGAATTTTATTCGGATTATTAAAGCTAATACTTCGATTGTAGCGGGAATTAATGATATCCACGATCCTAATGCAATGGGCATACCAAGTATCATTAAAACTGCTCCCGAGTAGAGTGGATGGCGAATGTGACTGTATAACCCTGTATCGATGAGTCTTTGATCTTTATTTATATCCAGTAGTTTCGATGCGTATGCATTTTGTACCATTGCGATATCCATGATTATTAGACCAATATTCGTAGCTACAAGACCTATGATCTCCACCGTGAAAGGAATTGTAGACCATTGATTGCGGTAATCGAATACGGGTAATAATAATGCACCAATAAATCCGATAGCAAGAATCGGTAGTATAAATTTATCTGATCCTGCGGAACTTTTTGTTTTCTCTGTGACACCAACCTTTTTCACCTTCATCCGGTTCCGAAGAACTCGCGGATTCTTCTTGTTTATGAGAAAGAAACTGATTGTCAGGTTAATAACAACTGATATAATGAATAACCAAGCTTCAATCCATGACCAATTTTGAGCGAGGGGGAAAAATATGATTATAAATAAGACCGAAATGTATACTGGGATGAATACTATTGTCCAAAGAGGAAGTGGTTTATCACTCTTATCATTTTTATTTTGTGGTGTTTCATTTGACATGGTTTTAATATGTGTTTATCAGAATTTAAAATTAATCAGGATAATTTTTAAATATATATGAAAAAAAACTAAAAGTCTAAACCATTTTTAATTAAAAGTGAAAAAAAAAATGAATGATTGGAAATCCTTGTTGAATGAGGACCCTATAAATTGGCTTTTAGAAGAAAATAATCCTTCAGTTCGATTTTTTGCTTTAACTGAAATTTTAAATAAACCAGAAGATAATGCAGAGGTAATTTTGGCAAAAGAAGAGATCATGAAATCTGGACTTGTCCCAAAAATTCTTAGCAAACAAATAAATGGTGAATTTTGGTTAAACCGTAATAACTTTTACGTTAAAGCAAAATATAAAGGAACTGTGTGGAGCTTCATACTCTTAGCAGAACTCAATGCGGATGGAAATGATGAGCGAATCAAAAAGACCTGTGAATTTATTCTTAACAATTCGCAACATCGAGCAAGTGGCGGGTTTTCTGCTCGTGGTAGCGATGATAGGGGAGGCACTCCTGAACTAGTAATCCCATGTTTAACAGGTAATATGATATGGGCTCTTATAAAGTTTGGATATTTGGAGGATTCAAGGGTTCAAAATGGAATTGAATGTATTTTGAAATACCAACGATATGATGATGGAATAAACAAGTCTCCAAGTGGTTGGCCTTACGAGAAAAAGGAACAATGTTGGGGAAAACACACGTGTCATATGGGAGTTGTAAAAAATTTGAAAGCACTTTCAGAAATTCCTCCTAATACTAGATCAAAAAAAGTTGAAGAGATAATTAGTGGAGCTGTAGATTATCTGCTCAATCACCGCATATACAAAAAAAGTCACGATCAGACCATTATAGCTAAGCAAGAGTGGACTCAATTTGGTTTTCCATTAATGTGGAAAATTGATGCCTTGGAAGTTTTAGATATATTAACAAAGTTAGGATATAAAGACGATCGTATGCGCGACGCTTTCGATTTAGTTATATCTAAACAAGATAAAAATGGCCGATGGAAGTTAGAAAAATCATTTAATGGGCGAATGCAAGTAAGAGTCGAGCAGATAGGCAAAGAAAGCAAGTGGATCACATTGAACGCTTTAAAAGTGTTAAAAAGATATTATAATTTAATAAATTAAATAAACTAAAAAATTTAAGAGAAATAAGAAATGTATGAAAATAATTTAGCAGCTCCATGTGGAATTTATTGTGGTGCTTGCCGGCAATATCTTCTTTGGAAAAAGGATTTACTTAAAGAGAGGGGCTATAAAGTGGGCTGTAAGGGTTGCCGTATTAGGAATAAAAATTGCGCGTTTATAAGAAGAGATTGTTCTCTATTGAGGAAAGGGGAAATTGAATTTTGTTTTGAATGTGAAGTTTTTCCTTGCGATAAGCTAAAAAAAATTGATAATCATTATAAAGAGAAATATTTTGTGAATATGATTAATAATCTGAAGAGAATTAAGGAAATAGGGGCTAAAAAATGGCTAAAGGAGCAAGAAGAGCTCTATACATGCCCTATTTGTAAGGGTGAAATTTGCGTTCACGATGCGGAATGTTATGATTGTGGGAATAAAATTAACCCGAATATAAAATAATAGGAAAAAAAAATTAATGATTAATCTTAATCTTCATAATAATAGCAAACTCTTCTTATTCCGTTCACAATTGCTTGATTAATAAATTTAATATTTAAGTTGCTATTATTTTCTAACCACTCATTAATTCTAGGTTCGGCTTTAGATTCTTTTAATGGAAATTCTACGCATTTACATTTCATTTCATTCATCTATATATAATGTTTATTTTTCAAAAAAAATCGTATATTGTATGAAGTACTATCTAAGTTAAAAATATTTATTTGTGGGATTGTGATCCCACCGTGACACTTTGTCACAACATTTAAATATTCGAATTTCTATTTACTACTAAGTAGAAAATAAAAAATCAATTTTCTATCATAAAAATAAGTGAAAATATAAATAAAAACAATAAAAGGGGTTTTATTTGTCAGTCAATGGTGATTTTATAGGTGGAAGACCGTTAGTATTAGATAATGGGACGGGAATTTCTAAAAATGGTTATGCCGGTGAAGATCAACCACGTTCTGTGTTTCCAACTGTAATAGGTAGACCAAAATATGGAAACATTATGCCTGATGTGAAAGAATATTCAAGAGAATGGTATATTGGAGAGGAAGCCGTAGGACTCAAGGGTCTTATGAACCTTCATTTTCCAATTGAACACGGAGTGGTTGATGATTGGCCTTCAATGGAACGGATTTGGCATTATACATTTTTTACAGACCTTAGGGTGGACCCATCAGAGCATCCAATTCTCTTAACTGAGGCTCCTCTAAATCCTCGTTTAAATAGAGAGAAACTAGCAGAAATAATGTTTGAAACGTTTAATGTACCAGCACTTTATATTGCGACACAAGCAGTTTTATCTCTCTATGCATCTGGTAGAACAACGGGTTGCGTTCTTGATATTGGGGATGGAGTATCGCATATAGTTCCAATTTTCGAGGGATTTGCCCTTAGTCATGCAATTCAAAGGGTTGATCTCGCTGGCAGGGATATTACAACATACTTACAAAGGTTGCTAAGACAAAGAGGTTATAATTTCACAAGCTCAGCAGAAAAGGAGATTGTGAGAGATATCAAGGAAAAATTGTGTTATGTAGCTGTAGATCCTGAGAAGGAAATAGTACTTTCGAAAAGAGTATCTGGAATGGAAAAAAGTTATATGATGCCAGACGGAGAAGTTATTAACATAGGTTTAGAGAGATTTTTGGCTCCAGAAGGTTTCTTTAATCCATCGGTTATAGGGAAAGAATTAGAGCCTTTAGATGAGCTAATTGTTGGAGCTATTTCTGAATGTGATGTTGATCTCCGAAGAGAGTTATATAGCAACATAGTTCTTTCAGGGGGCTCAACAATGTTTCCAGGAGTTAAGGAGCGATTAACAAAGGAGATAAAAGAGTTAATTCCAGAATCAATTGATGTAAAAATTATAGCACCACCAGAGAGAATGTATTCGGTTTGGATCGGTGGTTCAATATTGAGCTCTTTGAAAACTTTTAATAGAATGTGGATAACGAGACGAGAATATAAGGAAATGGGTCCCGGAGTAATACATAGATGTTTTTAATTTAATTATAATATATTTTTTTTTTTTTAAAGTAATGAGGTGAAAAAGAATGGAAGAAATATTGGCTAAAATTGATTTTGATATTAAAAAAGATCCTGAAATTATAGCAGCAGTAATAATTGATGGAAAAAATGATATACTTTACTCTACAGATAATTGGAACTTAAGTGATGATATTGAACATATTAATTCTATTTGGGGCAAGAAAGAAACGAGGTATCTCTATCTTTCAGGAAATAAATATACAATATTACAGAACACTTTAGAAAGACTTATTGCCGTTTCCTTTAATAAAACTAAAAAAAAAGTAATTAGCCAAGAAAGTATAGTTGGATTTAAAGATAGCGAGAGAAGTGTGTTATGCAAAATTCCCCAAAACCTAGGGGGTCAATTATTATTATATGCGGTACCTAAAACTGTTAATATCTTAAGAGAACTTAGTTCGAAGGAACCATATATGGGTTCAGATACAACTTTGGGAAAACTTGAAGAATTAAAATGGACTACCCCAAAAGTATTACCAAATGACACTATTAATCTCCAAAATTTAGGTTTATTAAGATTTGGGTTAAATGAGAAAGAAGCAGAAGTATATCTAGCGTTTCTTAAGAAGGGAGAAAACGGTGATACTATTGGAAATGTTAATAAGGAATTATTGGATTTAAAAAGAACACATATTTATCGGATAATAGAACGGTTAGAAAAACATGGATGGGTTTCACATGTAATTGAATCAGATCGAAAACCTCAAAAATATAGAGCAATATCCTTGAATCATATAATTGACGATTTTATTAAACAAAGAGAGACAGAAATCACGATTCTAAAAAGCTTTCGGTTTATTCTTGGGGAAAAACTTGAGAATGGATGGATTGATGTTTCGGAATTGGAGCATGACTTACAAAATATGTATAGCAAAGAATATGATTTTAACAATCTTGGAGTAACAGGGGTAGAAAAGGACTGTGGATTATTGATCTTTGAATATGAGAGTCCGGTTGATAACCATATTGTAATAAGAGCGGCTCTACAATTATCATTTGAAAAAATAAGAGCTAAGCTTTTTGTTTATGAAGATATTGATGATGATATTAAGAGGGGATACAAAAATCCTGATTTAGAGGATATCAAAATAATAGATAAGAAGATCTTGGATTATTATGGTGCCGAAGTATATATTCGATTTGAGAAAGGATCCAAAACAGCTAATAATGTTGGAGAAGATTGGGTTATGGCTGTGAAACAAGTAGCTGTACCAATTGAAAACAAGATTTATATTGTTTGGGGATCTGAAGAAAAATTTACTATTTTATTGAATATGATTCTAAAGATATCCTAATTTTAGATTTCATTTTTCTTTTTTAATTTGGTTGTAGAAATCAAGAATTATTTTATGTCTTTTCTCTGCAATTTGTTTTGAATAATCTAAATATATCATTTCTTTCAATTTTAAAATTTTATTTTCTAAATGTTCAATTACTTTCTCTATTCCACCATTTTTCAATTTAAATGAATATATAATTGTTCTGTATAAACCTATTGCTCCTAGCGCATCCAATTTATCTGCATCGGAT
>JABCSY010000174.1 GCA_018238625.1 Promethearchaeota archaeon | reverse complement strand
CTTACATATTGATTTGATATTTCCTAAATCAATAAGTATCGTTATTATTATTTTGGGAATTTATAAAATTTTTCTATAGTTTGATTGAAAATAATAACTAAAATAAGTCTTTATTACAATTTTCAATAATTAAAAAAAATAGGAAAAATAATAATTAATTAAAAAATTAATCGAACTCTATAAGTACTTTTATCTCTTCATGCGGGGGATTAGCTAAAATTTTAAACATTGCTGGTACTTCGTCTATTTTAATCGTTTTTGTAATTATTGGGTCTACGTTTACTTTATTTTCAGCGATTAAATTTAACGAGGTTGCGAAAACTTCTTGATTAAAACTAAACACTCCTTTCATTGAAATATTTTTAAGCATTAACTGCATAAACCCTTTCATTTCGAAAGGTTCTACGTGTATTCCGATAAGTGTTATTTGGCCCCCTCTTTTAACTAAATTCATTGATGTCATATAAGTTTCTGGAAGCCCTACGCAATCAAAAACGTGATCAGGTCCAATTTTGTTAGTCAATCTAACGATTTTATTCCAAGCGTTTGGTTTTAACGCTTTTTGTGCACCTACTTCAAGCGCTTTTTTTTGTTTTGATTCAACGGGTTCTATTATGTAAATACTACCAGCCCCGGCAACTTTAAGCGCTTGAATAGTCATTAATCCTATTGTTCCCGCTCCAATAACTGCAACACTATCGCCAATTTTTAGACCAGATTGTTGAACAGCGTACACACAGTTTGCCAACGGTTCTACCGTAGCTCCTGCTTTGAACGACATTGAATCTGGTAAGGCGTGTAACCTCTCCGCCTTTACGTTTATGTATTCTGCCATTCCACCGTTTTGTGTCGTACCTAAACCGTTATTACTTAGCTTACACATATTTTCTTGGTAATGGTTGCACCAATAACAATCGTGGCACGGAACATTAGGATTTACAGTTACTCGATCACCAATTTTCCTTTTTCTTACATTATCGCCTATTTCCACGATTTCTCCCGAAAATTCGTGACCAATAACGATTCCAGGCAAATACATCCCCCCAGATTCGTATGATTCAATTCCAGAACCACATATACCGCAATATTTTACCTTTATTAATACCTCGTCAGAAAGAACCTCTGGTTTAGGTAAGTCGTCCCTTATTTCTATTTGATGTTTTCCTACAAATACTGCTCCTTTCATATATCTCACACTCTATTAATTATAAATAAAAAAAGAAAGAAATTATTTATTGGTTATAGGATCCCCATGCTCCCAAGTAGTTTTGTTGCATCCGGAATCGTCCAGCTCGTTTTAACATCTATTACGGCTGGTTTTCCGGAATTTTTGGCTCTTTCTAGTGCCGGTTTAATTTCATTTGGATCGGTCACAACCTCTCCGTAACACCCAAATCCTTCAGCACATTTAGCAAAATCAAAGTTCGGTAATTCAACATCAATATAATGCTTATCTACAAATAGTTTTTGACCTGATTTGAGCATTCCCCAAGCGCTATTATTTGCTATCACAAAGATTAGATTGCTTAAACCTAATCTTACAGCAGTTTCAAGATCTTGAATATTCATCATAAAACTACCATCACCGGATATTGATATAACCTGTTTATCTGGTTTTGCTAGCTTAGCTCCAATTCCGTACCCTACAGAAGTCCCGAGATGACCCATCCCAACTGCTTGCAAGAAGGAGAGTGGTGGTCTTGGTTTATAATAATCTATTTGCTCTATACTATAACAAGCAATATCTCCACCATCGTTAACGAATATCGCATCCTCATCCATGAATTCTAAGACGTCTTTGACTAATCTTTGAGGTAATATTGGGATCTTGTCTTTTGTTGCTTTTTTCATCATTCCCGCCATCTGTATTTTTCGTAAATCCAATAATTCGTCTAACCAAGGTCTACTTTCAACTTTTTGAGTCTTTTTAGCCGTTTCAAGAATTTGTTTTAAAAATTGTTTGCAATCGCTTACCACACCTAGAGCAATAGGTTTTGCTCTTCCAATTATTCCAGGATCAATATCTACTTGTATCATTTTTTGAGAATTTTTCCAAAAGGGTTCATGTCCATGACCCATGATATACGAAAATTTACATCCGAGAGCAAGAACTACATCTGCTTCGGGAGCTGCCTTTAAACCTGGACCGTTTATAGTTGTTCCGATAAAACTTCCTGACTTACTTGAGATTGTTCCAACACCCATAAGACTTGTCATAACGGGAATTTTTAAATATTCAGCAAATTCTTGAAGTTCTTCCCATCCTTCAGACCTCGAAACTCCGCCTCCAGAGACAATTAACGGTTTCTCAGCTTTTAACAACAAATCTAACGATTTTTGTATTAATTCACTGCTCACAGCCGGTTTCTCAATGCAACGATACTGATCAGGAGACATTATAGGAATTTCGCTCTCTTCTTTCTGACTGAGAAATGCATCTTCGTAAATCTCCAATAACACGGGTCTTGGTCGCCCACTAGTAGCCTCTCGAAAAACCTTTTGAACAGCATCAGGAACCTCTTCTATCGTGCGAATGGATTTCTGATATTTCGTTATTGGTTTAAACATAGTAACTTGGTCAAGATTTCCCTGCAGAGTGAACGAATCAGCAAATTTGCTATTTACTTGAGGTACTATAACTATCATTGGTATATTATCGCTCCATGCTGCACCCACCCCTGGAACGAGTTGAGTTGCACCAGGACCAACAGTCCCAAAACAAATACCAGGTTTATTAGTCACTCTTGCCCAAGCGTCAGCTGCGTGTGCTGCTGCTTGTTCGTGTCTAAACATAACGGTATTGATTCCTTTTTCGCGCCCCCACTTGTATACTGCATCAAACATATTTAAAAACTGACCACCAATAATCCCAAACAAATATTTGATATCTTCTTCAAGTAAGGATTTGATAAGGACATCGCCACCATTTATTATATTCTTTTTTTCTTCCAAATTTTTACACCTTTATCTTAAAATATGATATTGATTTTAAGATTGGATTTTATTCCTTAAATAATTATCTTAGAAAAAAGTGTTGAAGTATTTAAATTTTAAAATCTTGAAGCGTAAGCAAGAATTCTCTCAAGTAATTTGGAATTTTTCGAATTTGATTATGATTAATTCTTAAAATATCTAACGAGTTTAAGTTTTTGATTTCCACAGGTATCTCAGAAATATTATTATGACTTATGTCTAAATACTTAAGACAAGAGAGTGAAAAAATCGATTGTGGAAAATCCTTAATATTATTTCGGCTTAAATTCAATTTTTTAAGATTTGTGAGTAACGCTATTGAGTCGGGTACTTTGAGAATTATATTGCTTTTAAGAGCAAGCTTTCCTAAAAAGTTTAAATAAACCATGGGATCATGCAATTCAGAAATTGAATTAAACATGCTAGGAATTTCTTTCAAGTATTTCCAATTGTAATAATTGAAACTCAAGGATTCGATGCGTTCATCCCTTACCGTAAGCCAAGATTCTCCAAGTTTATTATCTTTTAATTTTTTGTAAAATTGATAAGCTTCTAACTCGAGCTCATAATTATTTTCGTTTTGAGCAAATAAAGCCTCCAAATCTAATATAAATTTAGCCTCTTTTTGAACTATACCAACGGATAACGCGATTTCCGCCAAATACATATTTATTTCTTTATTTAACGACTCAAATCGGGCGTTATTAAGCCTACTATTCAAATCAGAAATAGCAGATAGAACTAGTGGAGATTTATCGTGCTGTACAACCCATATTAGCGTGTTCAAACCTTTTTTTAAAAAGATTTGTCCAATAAAATTCGCTGCTGATTTCCTAACTAATGGGCTTTCGTCGGATAACAGAGAATTTTCTAAGATTTTAAAGATTTTTTTATCTTGAATTTTCAATTTCTCAGAAAGTTTTATCGATTCAGCACGAGTTGTTGGGTTATCGCTTCCTTCGATTAATGAGATCAACTGCTCAGCAGCTATAGCTTTACTAACTTTCCCATTTTCCACGCTAGAATAAATTCTATCCGGCGATAAGAAGTTTTTCATTTCTACTTGAAATTGAAAATTAATAGTTAACACTAAATTGTCTTAGAAATTTAAATAATTTTCCTTGTTAATTTAAATTAGTTCAAAATAACAGTTTAGAGTTAAATCTGTAAAATTATTGTCTAAATGAATTAAATTTATATAATTGGTAAAACATCTTCATACTCAGCATTTAATCATTGTTAAATGTAAAAGGTTTGATAAAAAATGAGTCAAAAAATAGAAAAGAAGAAAGATTCGAACGAGCTTTTAAACATTATAATGATCGTATTGGGTTTACTTTACTTGTTTAAAGGCGTCATGGACTTCCTGGCATGGACAGGAATCATAGTTCCTGCTTGGTTAGCTGATTTCGCCACTAATCCCGATTTAGCAGCGGCTCTCACGGTTTTTGGAAGTCAAGGTTTAATTTCAATAGTCTTGGGTTTCTGGTGTCTTGTAGCGGGAATTGGAATGTTTCGCGAAGAAGAATATGCGATGGGAATGGGATTTGTTGTGCTTTCTATCATGGTTGTACAAGGATTAACAGCATTTATCGGATGGGGGACTAATCCTGCAACATTTGATTTAGCCTACTGGCCAAACTATATCATTATTGTCGCTTTTATTGTTGGAATACTTGGAACTTTCTGGCTACTTTACACATATAAAAGATACGATTAAGTAAGTAAAAGTAAATAGAAGTAACTTAAACTAAATTTCTTTTTTTTTGTTTTATTTATAACAAACATAAACCAAACAATTGGCTCTCAGAAAAAGAATCAATCGTAATGTCTTTATGCTCTTTTAAAAATTGAACCAAGGGAATTCCTTTTTCGTACAATTCATTAAATTTATCGTAAAAAATTTGGTAAATATTCGCATTTCGAGAGATAAAAGATCCAAACAATTTATTAGTTGGATCAAAACTAGGTTGAATTAATTCATTATCAGTTAAACTAAAATTACTAAAAACTTCGTCAGTGACATGTACATCAATATTTTTAAATTCTAAATCATATGAATCAATGTAATTTGAAATAAGGTTAAATTCCTCACTTGATAATAATTCTTTAATCAATTCGGTACTAAATATAACTTGAATATTGATATTTATTAGATTTTCTTTAATTTTAATCATCCCAGCTTTCATAGATTTGTTTAAATCCTCCGGAATATTCGAAATTCCATATTTTTTGATAACTGAAGTCAGGTCGTTTTCATATCTTATTCCTAAAGCAATTTTACAGTCTTTTTCTGCCAAAAATGAATGATACGTTTCATCGAAGTTGGTTAGGTCGTAATTAATAAACTCTACGAATTCTTGAGTTAATTGTTCGGCAAAATCGTAATTTTTTATGAATTCTTTTAACGCGTTTTCCGCGTTCTCTTTTTTTTCTTGAAAAAGCTGTGTTAACTCCTCTATACGCTCGTTTATAATTCTTTGCCAAATCGCAACAGGTGGAGTAGATAAATGTATTTTCATTGGTCTATCGTAAATTTGAACTAATCCTAAGTCGTTTAGAACTGCACAAATTTTATATCCTCTTTTCAACGTAAGATTAAATTGCGTACTGACTTCCTTTAAATTATCAATTTTCTGGTGTTGTAATAGATAGTGATATACTTTTTCAATACCTTTTTCGATAAGTCCTATAGAATCAAATAAAGAGTTGAGAGCCAGAAATTCACGTTCGACCATTTAATCACCTAT
>JABCSY010000173.1 GCA_018238625.1 Promethearchaeota archaeon | reverse complement strand
TTTTTCGTCTTTAAATGCAATCGAGGAATTTGCCGAGGAATTTTTAGCTGTTAAGAAGTTTTATGAAAAAATAGAATTGTAAAGAAAAAAAGAAAAATGATTGAATTAAGGAGTAATTCTAACTTGTTTAATAGTATGATTTGGAATAAAATCGATTTTTCCTTCTTCCATTCCAGATATCAGTAATCCTGAATTCATTAATTTATAATCAGCATTTTTTATAATAGTATCTGGTACACGAGAAGGGGTTTTACGACCTACAAGCCAAATCTTAATTTCTGCTGCTTTTTCCCATTCCATCTTAGATTCAACACCATAAAGTTCAGTTATAATATAGAATTAGAAATTTAAGAACAATATTAATAATTTTTTAATATCTCTTCCTGTGATTTACCTTCTTTTACTAGTTTGTCTGTTTCAAATCGGTATAAATAAAACTTCGATGCTATGAAGCATTTTTATTCTTGTTAAACACCAAGCTCTTTATAGTGATCGGGAAAGCTTGAAACAATGATCACCGTATTCCTCGAAATTGACACATCTCGAGTGTTGTTTGATATTAAAGATTTTTTTTCTTGACAAAATATTTAAGGGAATATTCAGTTTTTTAATCATTATGACAGAAACGATCCCCAACTATTTTCTAAGAAGAATTACTGAGGAAGATATAGAATTTCCATTTGTGACAAGTTTACAAAAATTTAATAGACCAAGCAAAACTTTTAAAGAATTCTATGAAGAAGATGCTATTAACGGGGGTGACTTTATTACTTTCATATTTGAACGTGAAGGAGGATTAAGATTAGGCCTTGCTCGGTATAAAAAATTTACCATAAAAGAGTTTATTGATATGATTGATGAATTCTTTCCTCCAGAGATCAAAGAGAAGATTATACAAGAAGTAATCAATAAACGGTATTTATTAATCTATATGAGCCGAGTAGGGATTATTAATGATTTCAAGGGGATTGGATTTGGTAGATCATTACAAAACTTTATAGACGCCCACGCAAGGATCACATACCCTAATTTTCTTCTTTTTGCTAAAACTAATATAGAAATGTTCGATTTAATTAAATCAAGATATAGCATAGAAGATTTTAAAAAAAGATATATATATTCAAGTGTATTTTATTCGGAAGTAATGGAAACAAAATTCAGGATTATTCTTAGAAGAATATTGGATGGACGCAATTTAGGGAACCATGCTCTACCGTTTTATAAAATTTAGATATATTCGTCACCAACAGATATGAAATCATCATCCCCCTCTAAGAAAGGTTTGTTATCTGATTCTTGCTCTTCAAGACTTACATAATTATAATCAGAACATCCCGCTTTTTGGGCTTTAATAATGTCGAAAAATCGCTTTTGCTCTTTTTCACCACTTTTAAGACTTTTAGGTAATATCTGTTTTGGCATATTTCTCTATTGAATCTTTATTTATTTTTATAACCAATCATAATAACATAACACAAATATATATATATTAGTTTCCTATTATTAGCTGATTTTCTTGGATTTAATACTCTATTAGGTTCACACCTCTTTTTTTAAAAATCTAAAAGTATATTTACTAAAGTTAAGATCGTGAAACGATGATTTCACGAAGAAAAATAGATTTAAATTATGATTAGTATTGAAGAAACTTACAATTCTAATTAAGAATCGTTAAAATGTCTAATCCTTCCATAGATTGATGTTTGTTTCCCTAATTTTTTCACACTTATTAAAAAAACCTTAAAATTTTAATAAAAAATCATAACAGAGTATTAAGAGTATTATTATTGGATACTTTTATATAACCTAAAGATATATATAATCAAACTGGTATATACATTAATTGAAGAAGCGCCCATTTTTCCATATTTCCATTTCCATTTTTTAATCACTTAATCACTTAAAAATAATAATAATAAAAATAATCAAGGGCGTTTTTTCACATGTTTTTTTACAAGCTACATGTAAGGAGTAATTAATCTTAAATTTTTTATCGTATTATTCAGCTTCACTGATAATTTTACTTTAAAATGACGAAGAACTTTAAAATTATCCATAGAGAGTTTAAGACGGCATTAAACAAGTTAAAATACCCTGATTCTTGGTTTTGGTGCAGATATACGATAAACCCCTACTCGGGATGCGCCCATACTTGTATATACTGCGATGCTAGGAGCCAAAGGTATTACTTAGATCAAGACTTCGAGAACGAAATTATCGTAAAAACGAATATTGATAAAAAATTAGACCAAAGAATTAAGAGAGCTCGAAAATTACTTCCCGATGTAATTGGACCTGGTGGCGTTTGTGACGCTTACCAACCAATCGAAAAAGAGGTTGAAAACACTTTAAAAATTCTGAAAGTTATAGCTAAACACAAATTCCCCATGAATATAGCAACAAAAAACAAAATGATTACGAGAGATATAGATTTATTGAATAAAATCGCAGAAGATACATGGTGTACCGTTGGTTTTTCGATCACTACGACTGACGAGGAATTGGCGCAATTTTTAGAACCTTATTCTTCTCCACCGAAGGAACGCCTTGAAGCTTTGAAACGGATTAAATCTAAAGCTCCAAATATTCAAGTTGGGACTTATTTTATGCCAATTATCCCTTTTTTAGAAGATAACGACGAAAATTTGGAAGATGTTGTTAAACAATCCAAAAAAGCGGGAGCAGATTTTATTCTTTTCTCACCAGGTTTGACAATACGAGATCAACAAGCAGAATTTTTTATCAAAAAATTAAAGAACAGTAAATACGAACATATCGTTAAACCTTTACTAAACTTATTTGAGGGGCAAATGTACCCACCTACTGATTATGTAAAGAAATTGCACCCAAAATTGTTAAGTTATTGCGAGGAGTATGGATTACCTATAAGACAAAAGAGATGGATACCGAACGATTACCGAAAGTGGAATTACAAGATTTCTGAGTTGCTATTGAACAAAGAATATTTGGATGTTGTTAAAACCGGAAAATCAAACAACGCCATGAAATGGGCTGGTTTAAATCTGAATAATCTGGAAGAATCTATTATAAATGTGTATAAGAGAGGAGAGCTATCAAAATTAAATAATTTCAATAAAAAAATAGTTGAATTCGTTAAACCGTATTTAGAAAAAAGTAAAGAATTAGAACATAAAACAGGACTTGATAAATATCTATGACGGAAGAAGTAATTACTGAAATTAGAAATCTATTGATGGCAAAAACTCCGCATCTTACTCCAGAAAAAAAGTCAATGATGTACAAGATTATAAACCCCGACATCTCTAATTATGTTAAATACGGAGTAAAGGTTTTCGAGATTGAGAACATCGTAAAAAATGTTTATAATAAGTTCACATGTAACTATCAAGACGCAATTGAAATTTTTAAAACATTAACTAAATCAAATGTTGAGGAGGAAAAATTCGCAGCATTCTTATTCTTAAATCGTTTTAAAAAAAAGTTTAACGAGGGAACTATTGACCTTTTCAGAGAAGAATACGCCAAACATTGCCATACTTGGAGTCACTGTGATAGCACCTGCGTCAGAGTTATAGGGCCGTTTCTCGGGAAACAAGGCAATGAAGAATTAGCTAAAAAAACTATGGATGAGTGGTCAAATTTTGACAATATATGGATTAAAAGAGCCTCAATGGTTATTCTACTTAAAATTACGATGATAAGAAAAGATTTTGACGAGGATTATGTTTTTGATCTAGTGGAAAAAATGTTAAAGTATTCCGAAGCAAATTATATTGAAAAAGGAATCGGGTGGCTCCTTAAGACTTGTTCTAAATATAAACCTGAAGTAATTATTGACTATTTAACTAAAAATAAAAAAAATCTATCCAGACTTATCCTTAGATACGCCAGCGAAAAATTGCCTAAAGAAAAACGAGTAGAAATTCTTAATAAAAGAAGCTAGGTCAAAGTTTTTTGGGCACTTGCGTTAATTAGTAGGAGTATATCATTTTATCATTTCTACTATTATACTACTATTATCAAAAAATCTAAAAAGTTGACTTTTTTCTGACTTTACTACTACTATTCTACTTCTATCAAAACCTCTACTACAAAGATTTAAATACATCAATTGTTTATAGTAGTAACAGTGATTAATATGACAAGAGAACCTAATAAAAAAAAATATGAACGTATACTTGAACGCCTTGCGAAAGGTGAAAAACAATCTTCGATTGTAATGACCGAAAAATGTTCCTATGGTACAATTTCAGCTGCAAAACAGTGGGATACGAATGGAAGACCTATTACGATTACCTCTACAAGAAGCACATCAACAAATAGAACTAAAATTGTGCTCTCAATACCAAACTTTTGGCTTGAATGCTTAAATGAAGATATTATGTCAGGAATTTGGACAGATTATTCTGATGCAATTATTGATGTTATCAGGTTTTATTTCCGAACTCGAATGGAAGACTATCAACCTGAGCCTTCATCAGCGAGAAGAAGAGAAATTCTAAATTCCAGAGAATTTAGAAAAAAAGAACCTAAACTTAGAAGAGAAATTATGAAAGAGCTTAAGGAATCTATTACACCTGAAGAAGTCCGAGATTCTGAAAATAAAAATTTAACAAATGTAATAGAATTAAAAGAATATAAAGAAATTAAAGATGAGCAGAGACAAGAATTTTATAAACAAAGAGAGCTAATATATTCACGATTTAATGATCAGGAAACAGAAAAATATGTTTTTAAAAATTATCACGGAGAACCATTGATAAAAGAAGAATTTGAAATATTATTGGATTTAGAACAGCAAGTGGGGAGGATTCCTAAATGGGAAGGGAATTTTGCTCGAGGAGATTATATGCCTGCGCCAACTGATATAAAGTCTTATAAATTCAGTTATGTCCTTTTAGGCAATCATGTAATTATACTAAATATATGTGGTAAAGGTTTAAACTATTTACCAGAATCGATTGGTCAATTAAAATATTTACAAACTCTCGATTTAAGAAACAACAATCTAACCGAACTTCCCGAATCTATTGGAAATTTAGAATTTCTTGAAGAGCTTATTCTCCATGATAATGCGCTCAGATCCGTTCCTAAATCAATAGGGAACCTTAAAAATCTTGGCTTACTCCATTTAGACAATAACAATCTTACAACTTTGCCTGAAACAATTTGTAACCTTAAAACATGGTATCCTATTGGATTAACTAATAATAAAATAAGTTCACTCAGTGAGAAAATTCTTAAAATGTGTATGTCGCAAGAAAAGGTTACTATATACGCGAAGGCGCACGGGATAAGAAAGAAACGGTGTGAGTTAGATTTGGTAGGAAATCCTATAATGGAAGCAAAAAAATAAGATTTAGAAGGTTTATTATTATTTATGAGTTAGATACTGGATTTGAGATTATTGAACTTTTGCCCCAAATTTTTTAATATTTTTAATTTTATCATAGATTACAGCTTAAAAGTGAGTTTTTATATGGATAATAATACTGAAAAAATTCTTGATTTCAATGAATATACAGGGGAATATGCAGATGGTTTTGCGTTTTGGAATGCTGTTAAGAAATATTTCTACTTCTTGTACCTATTTATATTCTTCATATGTCTGATTATAGCTCTTCTCAATAGAGCAGATTGGTTGACTATACTTATTCTTGAACTAATGACGACCCCAATACTTTTTGAGATATTCATGATTCGATATGTAATTGTACCCCATAAAAGTCGATTAGTAAAAAAAATCGAAGAGATCCAAAAAGAAAAACGTGTTATATATG
>JABCSY010000011.1 GCA_018238625.1 Promethearchaeota archaeon | reverse complement strand
ATTTCATAATCATATCCTTTTATTATTTGTTCTAAAGAATATGATTGGTGTCCTTATGATATTTTAAGTTTTCTTCAATTGCATGGGAGAAAAATACAGGGTCATGCAAGGCATGCAAGAGAATATTATAGTCCAGGAAGACTTCTTGTAAGTGTTGATTTTAATTTAGGAACAACTAATCTTGGAGCATCTCATACAGGAAGTGCTTTAAGTCATGAGATAGGTCATATGATAGACCATGCTTTTTCTGGGAAAAAACACTTTAATACTTTTTTATGGGAGAGAAGTAATTTTACATCATTTGCAGAAGGGTCAAGGTTAAGAGCTTTATTTAGAAAACAACATTCTGGTAAAATAGGTACTTATTCAAATGGAGATGGACAGTATTATAAAAATAATTGATGAATTTGTTATATTTTGGAAAACTGATTATATGAAATATTGTAAGGATATTATTGCAACAACTGAGTATGATAGAGATAGGGGTTTTGTTTTTAGATATGAAAAAAAAATCGGGAGTTATTAAGTCCCGATTTTCTGTTTTATGCGTATTGAATTTCTTCTAATTCAGTTTCTCCAGTTTGATCGTCATAAGATTTCAATACTTTAAGATTTTTAAACTCAGGAAGATATTTTTCAAGTGGGTCATCTAAATTAAATTTCCCTTGTTCGTGAAGAATTAATGCAGCCAAACAAGTAATTGGTTTAGTCATCGAATACATTCGGAAGATATCACCTAATGCAATAGGAATCTGATTTTCTTTATCATTCCACCCAAATTTGTTACAATATACTAGTTTACCTTGATGGTAAATTGCACAAAGAACGCTGCCAGTTATATTATCTTCTATATAGGTCTGAAATTCAGTTGATAATTTTTTAAAACCTGTAGGATTTAATTGTTTAATTTTCATCAGAAAAAAATAAGACTTTCTGGTTTAAATTACTTTTTCAAAATTTCATAATAAAACACTATTTTTTACAATTTATAACAATTAGAAAAAAAATAAATTGATTAAATGTTTTTAAATTTCTTTTATTTCCTTTTCCTTTTTAAAAGGTTTTTCATCAACTTTTCTCCTTTAGCAAGGAAAAGTTCACCATTGAACAATATCTCATAAGATTTTCTCAAAGTCTTCTATAGTTAAATTAGAGGGAATACCAAGTTGAGACATCTTTAGAATGAGATCATGCAAAGGAATTTTAGCAATTTCTGCTGCACGTTCAATGGAGATTTCCTTTATCATATATTTTTGGAGAGCAAAATTTAAACGCTCTTGCTGTAATCCTTCAATTAAGATTTTTCTTACCAGTGCTGATCGATCTAAGTTTTCTTGTTCAGCAAGCTCCTCAAATTCCTTGATTAAATCTTCATCTAATCTCAAATTCATTTGTTTGGTCATTTAATTTCCTCCGTTGAGTTTTTTATATTATTTTTAATAATTTCTTTTGCTTTTTTATAGAAGAATTTTACAACTTCTGGTTTTAATACTTTAATAAGAGCAAGCTCATCGAATGATTTTGTAAAGCTCTCATAATCAATAACAGATTTTTTAAGAAGATCTAATAGAATTACTTCAGAAGTTTTAGGTTTTAAACCTATACTTAAAGCTAGATTTAAAGCTTTATGATCGTCAGTTACAAGAATACATCCATCTTTTAGGCTTATTTCTATGGTATCTTTTTCGCCTTGTCCTAAATTTTTACTTGTTGTAAAAATATTCTTTAATTTATAGCTACTCTCCTTAATTTTTTTATTTTCAATATTTCTATTCAATATCTTAGCATCTTCAAATTGGTCAATCTCTTCTATTAATTCATTTTTTACAGTTTGACTAACAATAACTTCTCCTAATTTAGTAAGTTTTTCCTTTAAGTTAATTTTAGTCAAATATATTAGTGAACAAGCATCAAAAATAAATTTAGTCATTAATTTTAATGTAGCATAGCTAGCATTTATATCTTTTTATATCATTTCATAGTATTGCTTTTTTTTATTGCTTGGAAGATTAATATATAAAAAAAATGAATGATTTTAAAAATTAGAGCTTAATTTGTTTTTTTAATAAAGTATTCTTCATAGAATTCAGCATTTTCTTGAAGAATTTTTTTTGAGCAGATCCTTCCGTGCCCGGGAATATATATATCAATGTCTTTTTCCATATAATCAATTAAAGTGTCACGAAGTCGTTGAGGATTAGGGGGAACATGTACGGGATTAGTTGATGTTACCCAACTAGGGTCAGTTTCTTCAAAAAGCAGATCTCCCATGAAAACTATTTTTTCTTTTTCAAAGTAAGCAATCAAATCTCCTGGAGAGTGAGCGGCTCCAATAAAGTTTATCAAAACTTTATTCTCTATCCCTTCTATTATAAAAGAATCGTTTATAATAAAGTCTGGGGCTCTCAATTCAAATGTTGGCTCTAGAATTTCGTTATAAGTTTTAATATCGTTGTTCATTTCAAGAATCTTATTTGGTTCGGTCTCTTTGTTTATTTCTTCTTTTATTCTTTTTAATTCTCGAGTGGCAATTCCCTTATACCGTGTAAGAGTTTCTTCTAAATTTGTACGAAATGTTGATAAAGTTTCAGAGCTACTAATGATTGGTGTTTCTATTGGAAATTTGCGATTACCAAATAAATGATCCGTGTGATAATGGCTATTTATAAGGAAAGAAGGATCTTTTTTAGTAAACTCTTTAGAAGCTCTAATTAGGTCATCAGTTGCGTATGGATCCATCATTGTATCAAAGATAACTAAATAATTGCCAAGATCAAAAAAACCTGCGTTTGAAGATGGCAATTTTTCAGCTGTTATGGCAGCATAAATTCCTGTATTGAGCTCATATAGGTCAAAATAAATCGACTCAAAATCTAATTTCTTAATATCCAAATTTTTCACTTTTAAGATAATGATTTTTAAATATTTATAGTTTGGATTATTGAAGTTCAACAGAACTTAGAACAAGCCGCGAACTTGATATTAAACTCAAGTAATACTCTTCATATTTATTATAAAATTAAATGAAAAAAAAGGAAATTGATTAAGTATTTCTTTATGAAGATTCTTTTTGGACGAAGCTTAAGATAAAAATTCCTAATGCCAATATAATACCTACAGATATCATCGCCCAACCGTACGCCGCTTTGCCTATTACATCGTAAGTTATCATAACAGTGCCCCAAATCAATGGACCTAATGCTGAAGAGAGTTTTCCGCTTAGCTTGGAAAATCCAAAGAATTCACCGAACTTTTCTTTAGGAGCAAGTTCTACTACCATAATTCGTTGTGCTGTCCAAGTTCCACCCAAAGCTGCACCCGCTACCATCCCCATAATAATACTAAATATAAAAGGGAGATTCGCACCAATTTCGATGGATAGGGTTGTGAATATTAATACAATCCCAATTGTTAATGCAATACCCCATAAGGCCCCTACGAGGTAAAAGGTTTTCTTTGCTCCATATTTTTCACCAAACTTTCCAATAAAGTACGTAAAGATGATTGCCGAAAATGTGGCAATTATTATAAAAAGTATAGCCCATGTTGTTGATCCACCTCCAAGAATTAACCCATCAGTAACAATGGGTGTCATATATAGAACTATAACGTTAGCAATGTCAGCAACAAAGAAATAACCTATAATAAAGATCAACATGGATTTATGTTTTCTGATGTCTTTAAATGTACTACCTAACTGCTTAAACGTATTACCGATTAATTTACCTATAGGAGGTCTTTTACTTTTTTTCTGTTTTTCACGAACAAAAAGAAATGGTATTGCAAAAACTAAAAATAGAATCATGGGTAGAACAAATGTAAACCAATTACCGGAATAACCATATACTATAGCTCCTTTAGCAGGATCAGAATTGATATCACCCGATGCGATTAAAGGCAACATGATAAAGAGAGAAATAATCGTGCCAAAGTAGCCCCAAGCAACTCCAAATCCAGCAACCTTTCCAATATCTTCCCTTTTAGCAATAAATGGAAGCATTGAGTCATAAAACAATAAGCTAAATTGATAAGCGATATTTGCAATGATGAAAAACAAGAAAACTAATGTAAGGTCATGGGAAAATCCAAGTAAACCCGCAAAGAGAATGATAATCCCTGTTAGGCTTATAACAAACGGTTTACGCTTTCCTACATTATCACTGAACGCTCCTAAAATAGGTATACAAATAGCTATTCCAATTTGCATAACAAAGGCAACTACACCAAAAAGAAAGCTAGCACTACCATAAGACATTCCATATTCTACCTGGCCTATCACCAGCACATAACGATTGATTATTAGGCTAACAATTATCATGGAATAAATCGTGTTTGCAAGATCATACATGGACCAAAAGAAGACGTTACGCTTAGATGTTGTAGTTTCTACTTCAATTTCTTCGTTATTTATATCTAACGACATTTTAATCATTTTTATATAGATAATTTTAATTAATAGATTTTGTAATCCATTTTCTTATAAATTTTGCGTGAAGGGATTTAGATTTCTTCAGAAAGTTCAAATAATAAAAGAAAGAAATTTAGACTCAGTCTTTTCATAGAGGTTTAGCTAAAATTGCTTTTACTCTAAGATTTTTAAAATCGCTAGTTGGGGCGGGTTTAATTAAACATACAGTGTCAGCACCTCTACCCGTACCTGCAACTGCGATTACATCTCTTTCAAGGTCGGGGATTAATCCTGCATCGCAGATTGTTGCTGAGATCTCTATGCATACTTTAACGCCTTGGCTGAAGTGGTATCCTAACATCTTAGCTAACAAATCAACAAATTGCCAAGCCTCTTTTTTCAATCGTATTCCTCTTTCAATTCCACTCATTGAATGCGTCCCAACATGAAGTTTTAAGCCAAGTTCCTTAAGACTATTTAATTTTTCCGCTGGGAATTCTTGTCTTGTTGTACTGTTTACAAAATAATAAGCGTGGGTCACAACCATTACATTATATTCCTTTGGGTTAAAGATTTCGGCAGCTTTTTCAGCGGTAGTTCCTGTGGTACTGGCGATAACAACATCCTTTATACCAAATTGATCAGCGTATCTTTTCGCAATTTCTAAAGCTTTATCGGTATTATTTGGTCCTCCCTTCTCAAAATACGTAACTTCTAAATTTAAGTCTACCATATATCACAAACTCTATTTTTTAATATAAATATTTTATAATTTAAATGTTGAAGATAGCCAATTAATTAGCTCACTCCAAGAACCTTCAGGAAATTCCGCATGTTTAGCACTAGGTAATACGATAAATCTTTTATTTTCACTAGGAATTTCATCAAAGAAAGAACGAGCAGATTCGACAGAAAAGATTTCGTCATGTTCACCTATTCCTAGAGCTATAGGAATTTCAAATTTATCTGGAATATTTAGTTTTTTAACATTTAAAATTTTCATAAAGCGAAGAGTATATTTAAAATTATACAATGGATCGTTCAATCCTGTCATCCCATCACGATAATAAGAGATAATTGGTTTACTGGGTTTTATAATGGAACTTAAAAGAATTTTCAACTTAGTAGAAATAGACATCTTTTTATAAACGCTTGGCCTAACTTCTCTAGCCGCACTTATTAGAATCAACCCACTGATCTCTTTCAAGTAAAAGCTTGATGCTATCAGTGCTGTTAGTGCACCTATACTATGCCCCAATAGTATTAATGTTGGATGCTTTTCTTTTAAAAATAAAATAGATTCTCCTAGATCCTTAACGAGTCTTTCATCGCTCGGATAATCCCCTCTAATACCATCAGATAATCCGTGTCCTCGCATATCTAACCCATAAACTGTATATCCAATCTTAGATAGCGGCACTCCAAGCATTTCATATGGTCCACTATAAGCTGTTATCCCATGTAAGATAAGAATAGCGATTTTAGAAGGGTTTTCAGGTTCCCATACTCTTAAAAATAATTCTTTTCCATCAGAGGTAGGAATTAAATAGTGAGGACCTTTGAAATCTTCTCTTAATTTTACTAGATCAATTCCCATTTATTTCACTTTAAAGATTAATTATTTAACAAGTAAATCGATTATAGTTTTTATTAATAGAATATCAATCTTAAGTTTTTATACTTTTTATCTTGTTTAAATTATATAAAACCAAAAATCCTAGTTGCTAATCAGGGAATTCTTTTAATTTATCAAAAAAAGAAAAATATATTGTAGAAATAGTTATTTGATTTTTTTAGCTTCGTCTATCCAACCTTCGATCATATTTAACGTTGGAGGTTTTCTAAACATATCAGGCTTCTCTTTATCTAGTTTCATTATGCGCTCTAAAGTATTATTAGGGTTACGTTGAGCAAATTCTTTAACTGAATCAATTCCAATTTCATTAATCACTTCAGCGTATTCAGGACCTATGCCACCAATTCTCATCAAATCAGCGTGTTCTGCCCACTTATCGATTAATTTTTCTGAAATCTTTGTTTTTTCTGCTAATTTTTTAATTCCATCTCTGTCTAGTCCTATTAAACTCTCAACGTCAAGAACTCCTGCTGTTTCCATTTTTGTACCATATTTTTTACCGATTCCCTCAATCTCTATAATTGGGGTTTCCTTAGGGGCTGTCTTAGTTTTCTTCACATTATACATATCTTTTGCTTCATTAATCCAACCTTCAATATCTTCAACTTTAGGTATTTTTCTAATAACATTAGGTTGTTCCTTATCAAACTCAATAATTTTATCTAAGGTATTCTTGGGATTTCGATAGGCAAGTTCTCGCGAAGAATCAATACCAATTTTATTTAATACTTCTGAATATTCGGGACCAACGCCTTTAATTACCATCAATTCAGCTTGGTCTTGCCATTTTTCGAGTAATTTTAAGGAAATACTAGTAGTTTTAGCAAGTTCTTTAATTTCGCCCCATTTTAACGGTATTAGGTCTTCAACGTTTGCAATAGTAGCTTTTCCTAGTGTCTTTGCGTATTTTTCTCCAACGCCTTCAATATCAATAATTTTCATAGTTTTTTTTCTCTTTTTCTTAAATTAGTTTTTTAATATACGTAATATAAGATAAATTCCACGTTTTAAAATATTTGTTTCATTTTTTATAAAAAGAGCATCTGGTGTCGATCGTTTGTAGGTTTTAACCAAATTAATTCTAAATAAACTTAGATGTAAGATATAATATAATTGAATAATTTTAAATAAGATATAATCTAATCAAATTTAATTAAAATTTAATTACAATTTAGGGATAAAAAATAATGAGTGAAGAGAAATTAACATTTAAGAAAAAGTTCCTTTTTGGCCTTAGCGCATTTCCGGATCAGCTTACTTACCAAATCTTTCAATTCTTGATTTTTACCTTCTATTTTACAGTCGTCTTAATACCTATGGATTTGATGATAATTACTTACGTCATTTGGGGCATATGGAACGCAATTAACGACCCAATGCTCGGAGCGCTCTCAGAAAGGACGAAGCATAGAGGAAAGTGGGGAAAAAGAAAGTTTTATCTACTTATTTCGATAATTCCGTTATGCATTACGGTGGTTTTAATGTTCTACGTGCCTTTCACTACAAGCGATAAAATGCTAGAGTTTATTTACTTTTTATCAACGATTATTATCTTTGAGTTCTTCTATACTATGTTTGATGTAAATGTGAACGCAATTTTCCCAGAAATGTTCCCAACTGAGAAACAGAGAGCTTCTGCTAACCTATTTATTAAAGGCCTAACCGTAATTGCATTGATTTTAAGCTCACTTATTCCGATGATATTTATTTCCGATTATGTTCCAGCAGACGCGGCAATTCCCCTCGCCAAAAGCCAATATTTTACGATGGCGATCATCGTAGCAGTTTTTACGCTTATAATCTCAATACCGTTTCTTTTGAAAGGGATTGAAGAGAAAGTAGAAATGACGGAAGATTTTGAAAAAAGACCTTCGTTTTTTCAATCAATGAAAATTACATTGACAAATAAAACATTTATAAAATTTGTTATAGCAAATACTGCGGTTTGGTATTGTTTTAGCATTTTACCTATGATTATTCCTATTTACGCTGAATACGTTATAGGGGGTCCTATATTTGCAGGAGGTGGCTCGCTTATAGTCGGGATATCGCTAATGTTAGCTTTTATCATTGCTGCACTTGTCATGCCAATTCACAAAAAGCTTGGCTTTAAATACGGAATGCGAAAAGCTTTCATGATAACATTAGGAATTTGGATTTGTACGCTGTTTCCATTCTTATTTATAACTGGAGAAGCGTTTCAGATCGCGTTTATTCTTCTTGTAGCACTTCAAGGATTTCCATTGTCAGGGGCTTTGTTTTACGTCGACATTTTACACGCTGATGTTATAGACGAAGACGCAGTTAAATTTGGAGTTAAACGATCTGCTAGCTTTTATGGAATTAACGCGTTTATTCATCGAATCTCAATAATCTTAGTCATTTTAACTATTGGCTTTATGTTTGGAAATATGGGTTGGGAAAAACAATTTATTCCCGCTATAGACCCAAGCTTAGTTATATTAGGGCTAAAAGCCATAATGGTAGTCTTTCCTAGCATTGCACTTGTAATTGGTTTACTAGCGATGAAATCCTATGGTTTACATGGAGAAAGACTTGAAAGCGTAAGAGAAAAATTGAGAGCTTAAAGTAAAATTTTTTTATTTTTTTTTATTTTTTCATATTTAATTTAATTTTAAAACTAACTTCGAACAATCTAAATAATGAATAGTAAAGAAAGAGTATGGGCAGCGTTAAATCACGATCCTGTAGACCGCGTACCAATCCACGCTGTAGCAGTTGATGGAGTCATATGCGATGAAGTATTGGGAAAACCACCTAGAAGCGCGTTTGATGTTTTCGATGAACTTGAACAACAATATCCTGACGACTGGGTCGATCGAGTCAATAGCATCATGACTGAAATCGAAATAAACGTATTTTCACGGGCGATAGAAACTGGGGCTGCGATTGGTTACGATACATGTGGAGTAGGATATATTCCATTTAAGTTTGAAAGTAAAAAAGAAATGAGCGATATATTTGGTCGAAATTATAAAATTATTAACCTCGACGGCAATATCTTTCCTTATTATGTTGACGGTCAGATTAAAAATCAAGAAGATTGGGATAACTTTCCTAAGCCGGACTTAAACGAACACCTTAGGCGAGCCAAAAAGTTTTACAAAACAATTCAAAGACATAAAAAGAAGTTTGCGAACCCTGATTTCTGCATGATGGCTCAAGACGATTTCGCTAGCGTGTTCCCACCTGTATGGCAGGGGATGGGGATGGGCGCCTTTTCGAGAGCTTTGCGTAAAGATCCAAAACTAATTCAAGAAAGGTTTGAGCAAACTACAGAATTTGTACTAGGCGTTTTTAAGGTTTACGCGGACTTAGGAGCAAAAGTTTTCTTCGAAGGAGGAGATATTGCTTTCAAAAGCGGTCCACTAATTAATCCCAAATACATCGATAAATACGTTTTACCTTGTATGAAACGCGTCACAGAAGCGGTACACGAATGGGGAGGTAAAATCATTTTCCATTCCGACGGTGACATCACTTCGCTGCTTGATTTCGTGCTTGAAGCCGGTTTTGATGGTTTACATTGTCTCGAACCACCCTATGTAGATTTAGATTTAGTAAAAAAGAAGGTTGGTGATAAATTATGCCTTCTTGGCAATATTGACACGTCTCATGTTCTAGTAAAAGGGACTCAGAAAGAAGTTGAAGATGCTGTGAAATACGCAATTAGAAAGCTTGGCCATGGAGGAGGTTATATGTTATCTCCTTCTAATTCCCATCCTGATATGACTTATCAAAATATTAAATGGATGATTGAAGCCACAAAGAAACACGGCGTTTATCCGTTGAAAATTTAAAGACAAAAAATTTTTCTAATAAAAAAAAGATTTGTAAGAATTCCATTTATTAGAAGCTTTAATATATTTAAAAAAGGATTATTTTATATAATCGTTGTATGGAGGAATAAGGCCATTTTCCATTAATATATTAACTTGAGAATGAGCATTATCAATTATTTTTTTAGATTCGTTATATAACTCTTCTTCAGAAAGCTTAATTTTAGCGATTCCTTGTTCAATCGCTTTTAATCCAACAGCAACGGCTTCTTTAATGTACATTTCTCCAAATTCCATAGTTGGTAATAGACAATCTTCAAGGAAGCATCCTTTAATTTCGTAAACTAAATTAGCTAATGCATAAGATGCAGCAATACACATTTCGTCTGTAATTGTTTTTGCTCGCACATCCAAAGTCCCTCTAAATATTCCTGGAAATCCTAAAGAATTGTTAACTTGATTTGGAAAGTCTGAGCGGCCAGTTGCTACAATTCTAGCTCCTGCTTCTTTTGCATCCCATGGAAATATTTCTGGAACAGGATTAGCGCAAGCAAATACTATAGCATCATCTGCCATTTTAGAAACCCATTTTTTTTTAATAATATTTGGACCTGGAGCACTTAATGATAAAAGAATATCAGCACCATCCATAGCAACGCCACAATCTCCTTGAATTTCCTCCGGATTACTAGAATTGGCAATATTAGATTTATAACTTTCAGAATTTTGTAAATCAGGACGAGCTTTATACAATATCCCTTTAGAGTCGACGAAAAGAGCTTTTTTCAAATTAAACCCGTCTTTTTTTAGAAGTCGAGAAATTGCAAAATTTGCTGCACCAATTCCATTAAATACAATCTTTATATCGCTTTTTTTTTTACCTACGATTTTCAATGCATTTATTAAACCAGCTAGCGTTACTGTAGCCGTTCCTTGCTGATCGTCGTGCCATACTGGAATTCTTATGTCTGGGTCTGAACGAAGTGTTTCTAAAACTTTAAAGCATTTTGGACTACTTATATCTTCTAAATTAATTCCTCCAAATGTAGGTTGTATTGTTTTAACAAAATTAATTATATCATCAGCTGATAAGTCAGGACCAATACACATTGGAAATGCATCTACTCCGCCTAAAAATTTAAATAGCAACGATTTACCTTCCATGACGGGTAGAGCTGCTTCAGCACCAATATTTCCCAAACCCAAAACTCTAGATCCATCCGATACAACAGCTACATAGTTCCATTTACTTGTATAGTCGTATACTTTCTCAATATTAGCATGAATTTCGTTACTAGGTGCAGCAACTCCGGGAGAATACCAAATTCCAAAATCTTCATGGTTACGAATTTGACAACGTGGCATTACTTGCATTTTACCTTTATAAAAAGAGTGCATTTTTAAAGCATTCAATTCAGGAACTTTAGATTTTCTAATTAATTCTTCTTTTGAAATCTTTTCCATGAATCTCTTTATGGCATCTATTATATAAGATTTTATTATTTAGATTATAATAATTTTTAAATTTGAGATGAAATCATATATCTATTACAATTTCTAAACTTAAAAATTAGTAACCCTCTAATTCCCATCCAGACATGACTTATCAAAATAGCAAATGGATGATTGAAGCCACTAAGAAATACGGAGTTTATCCGTTGAAATTATAATTATTGCCCACAATTAGTACAAAATTTTTCATGACTTTTCTTTATTTTTCCACAATTAGGGCAAAATTTGGCAATAGGGTCCGGTGTAACTTCATTATACTGGGATTTTGTTTTCGGTTCTAACACAGGATCAACTAAAGGAGAGTAGTATTTAGCTATTTTTCTGCATTGAATCAAGGAATAAAGACTTAATAAAAATACCACACCTGATAAAAACATAAAAGGAAGCATGCTAATAATCGTCATGATAATATAGGAGTCATCTGGATAATAGTTATCATAATATATATTGATCATTATTATCGGGAACACCAACGTCATTAACAAAAATACTGAAATGATAAGTCCTGCAATTGACAATATAAATATATGTACAGATTGTTTCTGTGTTAAGTTAAATCCAAACCAAGAAATCTTTTTTCTATTCATCAAATTTACTCTCAATAGTGCTATATATTGTGATCTAACCTCAATTAATAAATGTTAGTATGAGATTACGATAATGTCAAAAAAATAAATCACGTTGAATAAATCCAACGATTTTTATTTTATTCCCAATATTTCTTTAGTTTCTTCAACTGTCGCGACTTCTCTTCCGATTTCTTTAGCAATTCTAACCATTCTTTTTACTAGTTGAGCATTACCTTGAGCCAGTTCTCCTTTTCCGTAATAAATAGTATCTTCTAATCCAGTTCTTACGTTACCTCCCATACACATAGCCATTACAGTCGTACGGAGATTAAATTTACCAACAGTAACTACTTGCCATGTAGATCCTTCTGGTATTTGATCGACCATGCGTAAAAGATTAGCGGGATTAGCCTCTGCACCTCCTTTAATTCCTAATACTAAGCTAAAGTGTAGAGGGGGCGTTAATAACCCGGTCTCAACAAATTCTAAAACGTTAGTAATGTGACTGGAATCATACACCTCGATTTCTATGCCAAACCCTTTTTTGTTGCACCTTTTAATATATTTACGATTGAAATCTTGTGGATTCAGGAATAGCGAGCCACCATAGGGAGTTCTAAATTCGAAAGAACCAGCATTAATAGTATGCATTTCAGGTTCGGGTTCTATGTTTATTAGGTTTAATCGTTCTTCTAAAGAGGGTTGGACAATCTCGGTCGTAACTCTTTTTTTACCAGATTTGGTGGTAAATGCATGTTCTACAACTTTAGCGCCGATTCCATTTCCGATTTGTCTTAATATGGGACACTTTTCCCCAATTTGCCCTACTGTTTTACCGTAATATTTCAAGTCTGGAGTATTTTGACCATCATCGCCACGAACGTGAATATGAACAATTGAGGCCCCCGCTTCATAACATTCTAGCGCGGCTTGCGCTTGTTCTTTGGCTGTTAATGGTAGAGCTGGATTTGCCCATTTACCATGAATTCCACCAGTAATAGCTGCTGTAATTATAACTTTTTTATCTGAAAGTAGATTAGGTTTCAATTTTCTTCACTTTTAATGAATTATTTATTATTTCAATTTCTAGGATTAAATAATTATTTAATTATTTTAAATATTTTAATAATCTACTAAAAAAACATTAATTACCGCTGGTATGACTGACGTAAATGTCGTTTTTTTGATATCAATCTTTATAGTTGCTATTGGTTATTTAATAAAAAGGTTAGGAATTATAAAAGAAGAAAATGGGGATGTTGTTGCAAAAATCATCTTCAACGTTACTTTGCCAGCAGTAATTCTTAAATTTACCAGTACAATCCAATTTGAATTGTCATTAATATTACTACCTTTAGTTAATTTAGCTTTTGGCCTTGGAATGGCCGTAATTGGAATATTAAGCTTTAGAAGGCGCCCAAATCGTTTAAAGGGAGCGATGATTATGACTATGGTAGGCTTTAACATCGCCCATTTCTTTTTTCCGTTAGTAGAAGGTATTTGGGGGGCCGCTGGAATGCGATATATTGCTCTTGTTGACGCAGGTAATGCTTTTACGATTTTCGTACTGTGTTATATTTTAGCGTCGATCTATTCTCCAAAAAATCACGATGAAGGCGTTAAAATCGATCTTAAATTCATATTAAAGCGTTTAATAAAGTCTGCTCCCTTAATGAGCTATGTCATCGCTCTTACGATAAATTTTTCGGGATTTGCAATCCCAATTATTTTCTCTGAGTTAATAGATGTTTTTGCAAGAGCAAATACAGCTTTAGCGTTGTTATTATTAGGAATTTTTCTTAATTTTAAATTCGGAAAGGCCGAATGGATATCAATTTTTAAAGTTCTTGTTCTAAGATATGCTTTAGGATTATTTGTAGGATTAATGTTGTTCTTTTTTCTACCGACAAATTTATTTGACCCCCTTTTTAGGATTATAATTTGCCTTTCTTTGCTTTTACCTGTGGGTCTTGCGGTTATACCGTTCTCTGTAGAATACGATTACGATCAAAAATTAGTGACGATGATTGTAAACTTGTCAATTATCATTAGTTTTGGTCTTATTTGGGTCTTAATATTAATCTTAGGTGTATAAAATAATTTAAATAATAAAAAGAAAAAAGCACATAAAATCTCTGCTCTAGAACACACTTTTTTCGTTTAATGACTACTACCATTGCCTTCTATTTTATAGTTCTCCAAAATATTTTTAAGATATCAAATTCAATTAAATATTGAAGGTGTAATAAAATGAGTAAAGGAAAGGGTATCGCAGGAATAATAGCTTTTATTTTTTTCACGTTGATGTCAATTGTAATAAACATAGCATTTAAAGAGCTTATTAGCTCAGAAGAAGCAGCAATGGCTCTTTTTGTGATAAGTCTTCTTATTTGGTCAACGTGTTTTTTAATTCCAGGAATTATTTGTCTATTGGAATGTGAAGTAAAAAGAGGGCTTATTTTTGTATATTCTACAATTCCAATGACTCTATTTTGGTTTTTGATATATACTTTTATTATAACTGCGTTAGCTCCCTCAACTTTCATGAGCTCTTTCCAGGAATTTTTAGGAATAGGTGTTGCAGTATCTATCATATTGGGCATTATTGCAATTTGTTTAGGTTATTTTGAAGCTAATCAATAATTCCAAGCTTTGTAAATTTACTCAGATTTTTTGTGTTGAAAAAGAAAACATGTCATTTCTTTTTTTTCCAAGTATAAAAACCCTTTCCAGTTTTTAAGCCTAGATCCCCTCGCTCAACCATCTCCTTAAAGGCTTCTGGCGGTTTGTCTTTTAGGTCTCCACTCTCTTCGTAATACGACATTTCTACGGCATATGCCGTATCTAAACCGATACCATCCATCATTGTAAATGGTCCCAATTTCATTTTAGTAAAAATTTTCCAAGCTGTATCGATAACTTCTATATCTGCGTATCCTCCCGCCCACATTTTAATACATTCTTTTTTTACGGCATGCCATATTCTGTTGAAGACAAAGCCAAAACATTCTTTTTTGACTATGAGAGGTTCGCAACCAATATTAATTATCCATTCTTTTCCAATCTCAAAAGTCTCATCACTAGTCTCAGTTCCGCGCATTATATCTGCCATTGGTCGCGTAGGAATCGGAGGATAAAAATGTATATTTAGAACTTTATCTCTCCTCTTGACCGCAGATTCAATTCTCGATACGGGATAAGAAGAACTATTAGTAGCAATAATAGTCTTTACCGGGGCTAGACTATCAATTTGGGAAAACACCTTTCTTTTTAATTCGAGATTTTCTGGAACTGCTTCGATTACTAAATCTACATCGTAAACTGCTTCAGACATATCACTATAATAGAAGACGTTCTTAATAGCGTCATTTTTCTTCTTTCTTTTTAAAAATCCAGATATGTATTTTTTCGCTTCCGCTAGAGTATCAAAATTTATATCGAAAAGATACACATTGAAATCATTTAAAGCAGCTATTGCTGCGATTTGCTTTCCAGTAAAGCCCGCTCCAATTATCGCGACTTTTTTAATTATTTTACCCATAATTTTCACTTTAATTTTTAAATTAATTTAAAAGTTTATAAAATATTAAATTTTAATATTTTAATATGGAAATCTATAACAAATTTATCAATAAATTCTATTCAGAATTAGCGTTTCTCAGTATAATGTTTCTATTCTTCTTCCAACTCATGACAGAATTTTTAGAATCGATTTACGCGTTGAATCTTATTGAAGTGGAATTGAACGAGAATGTCTTAGCTTTGTTATTTCTTTTGACTCCAATTTTGCTTTTATTCTTTAAAAGAGGTTTTCCTAACAAAGTCTTTATCGCAATCGGTGAGTTTTTTGTTATTTGTAGAGTTTTACAACCTTTTTTAGATATTCAATTAAAGATGCTTGTCACTGGATTGGGATTGGGTTGTTTTATGATGTATTTTCCAGTTTATCTTCATAAAAAAACAAAAGGAGACCACGAAAGCAACGGAATTCTATTAGGAGCGGGATTAGGTTTAGGATTATTATTATCTATACTATTGCGTACGCTGGGATCTTCTATTGATCTATCTACATACAGTTGGTTCATGTGGATTGGGTGGATATTGGCTATATTTGCGGGATTGACGATAATGCATTTACCAAATTCAGAGCAAAGCTCAACATCTTCGAACGATTCAACTAAAAGTAACTATAAGTCAGCAAGCAAATGGAAAATTATTGGATTAACTCTAGGGATGATAAGCGTAATAACTCTGATATATTTCGTATTTAGTAGCCCAACAGTTATAGCAAGGTGGACGGAAGGGAATTACATTTTAATTCTAACCCTTCTCGTTTTGGTTAATTCTGCGTTTATAATTCTTGTAATCTCTAATCCAGCTATAATAGGGAAATTGAAATCCTACATAGTTTATATTTGGAATATTTCTTTTATTATGACTCTTATTTTAACCATATTAGGCAATACTGTTTTCTTTACTTCTGTTCCATCTTATCCGTTCTATCCTCTTGGCGCAAATATGTTAAACGAAGCAATGCTAATGATAATGCTATTTCTAAGCCCAATAATTTTACTTGATTTTATATTATTATCGAATGAATTGTTTAGAAGTAAACCAAGTATAAGAAAATTAGGTGGTAGTTTTTTTGTCTCGTCCGGTTTTTTCCTAATTATGATTTTATCTGCGGTATTTACGATCGTATGGGATTACATTCCTTTAATCGGAGACTTATTTAGAGACGCAATTTGGGTAATATTCCTAATATTGGGAGTGTTTGTGTTCCTACCGCTCTTTTTAATAAATAAAACTTCAAGAAGTACGTTTGAATCAATTAATCCAGTTGTTAAAATCAAAAAAAAAGCCATGATAATAATTGTTATACTTAGTTTAACGATTATTATTGGAGCGGTAGTGTTAGAATTACCTATAGATCACGATGTATCCGGGGATTCTTTAAAAGTTTTATCGTATAACATACAGCAAGGATCAGACGAATCTGGAAACAAAAACTTCGATGCACAATACCAAGTCATCGAAGGTCTTGACGCCGACATCATAGGATTACAAGAATCAGATACTTGCCGAATCTCAAGTGGAAACTCAGACATTGTAAGATTTATTAGTAATCGATTGAAGTTGTATTCATATTTTGGACCAAAAACGTTAACTGGGACGTTTGGAATTGCGTTGCTTTCAAAATATCCGATTTTGAACCCTCAAGTATTTTATATGGAAAGCGAGGGCGAACAAACAGCAACAGTATGGGCTCAAATTTTTGTTGGAAGCACGATATTCAATATATTTGTTACACACCTAGGAAATTACGAGGACCCTGCAGAAGACCGTTCTCAAATTGTCCAACAAGAAAACATATTATCGGTGACTAATGGTTTAAGCAACGTAATATTAATGGGAGATTTTAACTTTGAACTTGATACCGAACAATATAATATAACAGTGGCACAATTATACGACTGTTGGGAAGTTGCCCCTGCTATTGGAAAAACAATTGGCAATGTACCCGAAGGTTGGGAGCCAAGGCTTCCAAATGGCAGAATAGACCACATTTTCGTTTCTGGAGAGCTTAATACGTCAGTTTCTTTTATCACTTATACTGGTGGAACCGCTGCTGACCACCCATGCGTTTTTATGAGCTTAGGTGGTCCGTTCTAAAATTAATAAATTATTAATTTAATTTTTTTTTTATTTTAGTATATCAAAACAAAACTATTTGATTAAATATGAACATAAAAGATGAAATAACTAGCATTGAATTAACTCCTTTACATGTACCGTTTAAGGATTATGTTATAAAGGCAATGGGCGAAGGGGAAGGGAATTTAGGCATGGCAATAGCCGCAGAAGAGCCATGGCTTGGGGGTGACTTCGTAGTTTGTAAACTCATTAGTAAACTTGGAAATATAGGATTAGGAGAAGCTTTTCTTTGGTTACCAGAGACTGGTGTATCGCCCAACCAGATTATTGATGCAATAAAGAATTGTTTAGCGAAGTATATTATAGGTGAAAATCCGTTCAATATCGAAAAGATAAATCATCGGATGGATATAAACTTGGCACGTAACGAAGCAGCTAAAGGAATGATCGATATGGCTTGCTACGATTTAATGGGTCAAATAACTGATTTACCTGCGTGTTATTACATGGGGGGAAAATTCGTAGACAAGATTCCTTTAGCAGCGCTTATACCTTTAGGAGACCCAATGTTAATGAAAGGACTTGTAAGGACCTATTACAAAAAAGGGTTTAGAAATTTTCGATTAAAGCTCGGAAAAAGCGTCGAAGACGATGTAAAGATCTTACAAGCAATAAGGAAAATTTTTGGAAATAAAATTAATTTACGCGTAGATTACAACCAAGCTTATAGTCCTTCAATGGCAGTCCGAGCTATTAAAGCTATTGAACCTTACGGGATTGACTTCGCCGAGGAACCAGTGAAGTCTTCCGACTATTTAGGAATGGCTTACGTTCAAAGTAGAGTTAATGTCCCTTTAATGTCTCACGAGGGATTCTTTTCTTTAAAAGATTTTATTACGCTGGTCGAATTAAAAGCAGTAAGAGTTTTAGGGCTCAACTCTGATCGTCCAGGAGGAGTAACTAAGGCCATGAAAGCCTTAGATTACGCAAAGATGCGTGGTTTAGGCGTAGTATTACACAACCAACCGTTGGGAATTGCCTCAGCTATGCATATTCACTTTGCAACCGCAAAATATCCGTTTATTGATTACGCGACAGAATTATTTGGACAAGAAATGTTAGAAGATGATCTAATTTTAAAGCCTATAGACTATAATAATGGAATGGCAAAAGTCCCTGAAGGTCCCGGATGGGGTGTAAAATTAGACGAAAATGCTTTAGATCAATTCGCTATAAGTAATACCATCATATTGGAAAAATAAATTTTGAAAAAAAAGTTAAAAAAAAAAGCTTTAGTAAATTCCTTCAAACAGTTTTTAAAAAATCTTCAATTGCTTTTGTATAATCTTCATAGGCTTCGTATTGAATCATATGACCGATTTTCGGAGTAAGAATTACTAAATTAGAGTTAGGAATCTTTTCATTCATAATTTTCGATTCTTCAGGGAGAATAAACAAGTCTCTATCGCCAGAAAGAATTAGAGTTAGAACGCTTATGTCTTTTAGCTTATCTTCAACGTCAAAGTTATTAACTATCGATTCCATCGTTCGAAGGCCAACATATTCCTCATTTTCAAGAGTCCGATCAACAAATTCTTTGATTAATTCCGTTTGTTCTTTCCTAGCTTTTCGTTGAAAGCAAAGACCAACAAAAACTGTTTCTATAGATTCCCTATCCTTTAGGGACATCTCGCCCGATTTTAAATCTTTAACATATTGCACTAAACCAGGATTATTTAATTTAGGGGCAGTAGCCATCAAAATTAATCCTTTTAACCTTTTTGCGAATTTAGGATTCGTGGCGTAAATTAAGCTTATCATCCCACCCATTGAATGTCCAACAAGGATTATTTTTTCGTCGCCAATAATTTTTGAAAGCGTTTCCTCTAAATATTGCGTTAAATCTGATAACTCATAAGATTCAGATTCAGGTTTGTCGCTTTTACCGTGACCTAAATGATCTATTGCTATCGTTCGATATTTACTAGAGAAGTGATCGATTTGGGCTTGGTATAGCCAAGAAGAACCTAAAAAACCGTGAATGAAAACTAAGTTCTTCCCTTTACCTTTATCTAAATAGAAAATTTTATAACCTTTATCAAGTTCTACAAATGGCATAAGTATTGTGTTGTTTCTTTTTTTATTTAAACTTATATTTAACTTCAAACATTCGATTTTTAAGTATTTTTTTTAAGATTACACACATTTATTATTAATAAGAAATAAAAACAAATAAAAGCTCTAAATTTAACGATAGATTTATAAATAACGATTAAGAGGTTGATTAACATATTTAAAAACGTAAAACTTGCCGAAAAAATAGTGTCCCATGTTGCAAACCGAACGCCATTGATGGCTAGCAGAACTTTAGATTCGTTGGTAAGTGCAAAAAGAGTAATAGTAAAATGTGAAAATTTTCAAAGAACAGGTTCGTTTAAGTTTAGGGGGGCTTGGAATTGCATAAGCCACATACCTACGCAAGAAAGGAAGTATGGAATTATTGCTCACTCATCAGGAAACTTTGCTCAAGCAGTTGCTTTAGTAGCTAAAATTTTACATATTAAAGCTACAATTGTCATGCCTAATAATGCAACACCGTCTAAAATTGCTGCTACACGCGGTTATGGCGCTGAAGTCGTTTTATGTGGGAACCAACCGGGTGATCGAGACAAAATATCCACTGAATTAATAGAACAGTACGATTATAAGCTAATTCACCCTTTTGACGATCTCAACGTAATTTTTGGTGCAGGAACTACTGCTTATGAATTTATCAAAAATTACAGTTCTATAGACCTATTACTTCTTCCTGTTGGCGGAGGTGGGTTAATTAGTGGATGCTCTATAGCAGCTAAAGGGTTGGATCCGAGGATTAAAGTTATTGGTATAGAACCTAAAAACGCTGACGATACATTTAGGTCGTTCCAATTAGGAAAGAGAGTCCCTGTAGAAAACCCAAATACTATTGCTGATGGATTGAGAACCTCAGTGGGGGAATTAACGTTTCCTATAATCCAAGAGTTCGTCGACGATATTATTACGGTTACAGAAGAACAAATTATTGACGCGATGAAATTCTATTGGGAGCGCATGAAATTAGTTGTAGAACCTTCGGGAGCAGTTCCCTTAGCAGGGTTGTTATTCGGCGCTATAGACCCGTCGTTAATTAAAGGAAAAAAAATTGGGCTTATAATTAGTGGGGGAAATATCGATTTAACTGACTTCTTCTCTTTATTAAAACAAAAACATACAAAAACAAAAGTGAATTAAAAATAAAAAAAGAAGTTAAATCTAATCGTCAATATTAGGAATGTTTTTAATGCGACTAAAGTCGCCTTGTGAGGCTTGTTCGAGCATATCCACAGCATCATCCCAGATGGTTTCCATAATTTTTTGGATTTTTTTAAAGTCTTCTTCATTTTGAAACTTTATTTCGATAATCTGCGTTTCATTGTTAATATTTATTTCCATGGGGACGTCTTCCTTTAACCCACCAAACATTTTTAGCATAACTAAGATTTCGTCAGGATCTGCTACATTACCTTTAATTTTATTAAGTACTGTTATAATTATTCCTAATCTGGTTACATCTGACTTTATATCAATCGCGTCTTTTAACATGCCTTTTAAACTTGGTAAAATTTCTTCCATTTCTTCTATCACCTATTTAATGAGTTAATTTACTCCTTCTTTATAATTGGAAGTTTAATATAAGATGGAAATTCTTTATTTCGAGAGATAGTAATTATTGGCCTTCCTTCTTTAGGATAACGTATAAATGTGTCTTTATCTGCTCCAGCAATAGCAATTTTAATTCTATGTCCCTTTTTAACCAGAACTGAAGTTGCGTGTAATCCAAACTTAACCTCTGTTATCTCTCCAGGAACAAGTGGAGCCGCGTCTTCTTTATTATAACTATGATACGGAATTAACATTTTATAAGGCGGTTCTGTAGATAATATTTTTCTGTGAATCATTCTAAATTCTCCGTCTGTAATATAAGTAACATTCCCACTTTCATCAACGTCCTCAAGATAGGCAAAAATTGCGCCATCCTCGTATGTTGATGCTACATATAAACAAAGAATTATTTGTCCCGTGATTTCTGTATCAGCTCCGAATGGTTGGCTTGTATAACATAGGAGTTTCTCATCGATCTTATTTCTATTGTAATATGTTATAGGTAAACCTAATAGTGCCCACCACCTATTATTTCGCCCAGTTGTGGTCCGAAAATTAATTTTGTAGTTATCAGATCCAACGTCAGCCGCTGGTTCTTCTCTCTTTAAAGAATAGTTTTCTGAAAAAAACCATTTTTGATAATTATGTCCTAAAGGTGGCCATATATTAGTTTTTTTCCACTCTTCTTCTACCAATGTATAGTAATATAGCGTTTTTCCTTGTATTCCATCGCCATACACGCATTTATCGAAGAAATTGATCCAAGCATTAATTCTATCTCGTGGTTTCGGAGTCACTATGGCCCGTTCTGGATAAAATTGGTTGGCTGGTAATCCAGCTCCGTGAGTCCAATCACCTAAAATAGCGATCGTGGGATTGCTTAAGTTCATAAATCGATTAATTATTGCGTCTCCATACCCTGAATCATACCACGAGCACCAAGCCAAAATTGGAACTTTTGAACTTTCAATTTTTTCTTTCCGAGCAAATATACTAATATCGTCAAAAACAGTGCCGTCAGGAAGTTTATCGTCGCGAAAATCACTTTTTACAGTATGTCCATATACATATTGATTCAATTCATGTTGACTTATAGCATCCTGTAATAATTTTAGATCCGTATCAGAGCTTACCGGTTTTACGCCTTTTACAAATAACCAGACTTCTGGCATTATCTGCGAAAATACTTTAGGGCTGTTCAAATCTAAGTTTTTCCCTAGAAACGACCACAACTGCATAAAGGCATGGTCATAACAACCTCCTGGGAAAGCTACGTCAGTATACGGGTCCCAAAATCCGTGTCCGGGCATAACCGCTTTTATTGCCCGATGATTATTTCTAGAAAATAATTCTGCCGTCGTCCCTGTGTATGAAATTCCCTTAGAAACTACATTTCCGTCCGACCAAGGTTGAGTTATAATCCAATCAACTATATCAGAACCATCTTTTATTTCCTCTTCGGAAAATGGTATTATTCTCGTACCAAATGATGCCCCAGTCCCTCTAACGTCTGTATAAATGAGAGCATAGCCTCGACTAGTAACAATTTCTGGGTTTGGAGAGTTTGTTATCATACTATCAAAAAGCCATCTAAATGGAATTCTCAATTCCATCGCTCTCCAATATCTCGTTTGAGTTAATATTGTAGGGATTTTTTCTTCGGGAGAAAGTCCCTTAGGAAGGCAAATTGTTGCAGCGATTTTAACGCCATCTCTCACTGTAATGTAAGTTGAATCGAGGGTGTATCCATCGTGGTATTTATTCTCTGGAATTTCACCTAAATCCTTAAAAGGATTATTTTTTATGGCATTTGGGTCTGTCATTTTTATACACTTTTTCTCTATTTAATTTGATTATATTTAGTTTAATTTGGATGTATATCTTTTTATAATTTTTTTAATTCATTAAAATTTTCTTAACAATAATGTGATTTGCATAGCAATATGGAGTAAATCAAATTGTTAATTTTATTTTGAATCAACTTTTAATAAGTTTTAAACTATAGAGCTTTTTTTTTGAGATTCTTCAAATAGTAATTATTTTAAAGAGGATTTAAAACTTAAAAAGCCAATTCAAAGAGATGTAAATCCTATTCATGGGCTAATATCTGATTTAACGTTGGAAACTATTCCAAGAATGGCTAATTCTTTTAATATTAAAGCTCCAGAAGGAACAAACAAAATTATTTGGAATTTTCTCCAAAAATATCTAGGATAAAATTTTTATTCTCTTTTTTTTAATATTAATTATATTATTTAAATTCCATAATGTAAAAATTTCAAATATTTGAACTATAATAGTGGTTTTCTTAATGAAAAAAGATAAAGCTTACGCTCAAGGATATATTAATAAGGGTTTAGAGTTTTCTAATAAAGGAGAATATAAACGTTCTTTAAAAGCATATAAAAAAGCAAAATTATTTGATCCTACCAATGTATGGGCATGGAGTAATACTGGATTTGCATATTTTCGATTAAGGAATTTGAAAAAAGCATTTGAGAATTATATAACAGCGGTTAAGATTGACCCTCAAAATTCTCAAGCTTGGATTAATTTAGCAGTTGCCTACAAAACAGATGCACAATTCGATGAGGCTCTTAAAGCTTATGAAAAAGCTCGAGAAATCACGCCTAAAAATAAATGGTGTTGGTATGGGGCTGGTTTAATGTATTATTATTTAGGAGATAAAGAAAAGGCAATTTTTTATTTAGAAAAAGCAACCAAACTGTCATTTGATGATAAAAAGATTAGGGAGAGCCTTCAAATTGTCAAAGGTGAGAGAGATATTAGATCAACAACTCCAAATATGATTAATTTAACTATTAATTCTTCGAGTTTGAAGAAAATGAAGCATTTACTCGAAAAAAATAAGATTGATGAATGTTTGTATTGTGGAATAAGTATGGAAGTAAAGGAGAATCAGGAATTTATTTGTGCTCAAAAGATTAAAAAACTTATCTGGGAAATCAACGGTAAAATTCCAATATCCGCTTATTCAGGTTATAAATTCAAAGCACCACATTTAGAAACAGAATATAGGAAAGGCTTATTAGATCCTGTAGGGGAAATATACAAAGTCCAAAAGATGGTTACAACGAAAGGCTATCGAAAAGTAAAGAAGTTTAACCCAGATTTCTTTACATCTCTAAAAGGTAGTTTGTGTAAGAAATGCAGCATAAAATTTATACAAGAATTTCAGCAAATTCTGGATAATTTTAAAATAATTGACAAAGCAGAGGTAATAGAGCAATCTATTGAAGAAATCTTTAAAAATTATTTTAAACTTTTTAATAAATGGATAGACATGGCATCTAATAGGTTGAACCTTTAATTCTTTCTTAATTTTCACTTATTTTATAAGTTTCAGCAATCTATTGATTCTTTCTCAATCAATTTCTTCAAGAGAATTAATTTTCAAGTGTCTCGTTGTTTTTTCACTTCATTCAAAAAGATTAATTTCTTCTTTTTCTAAATTTATAATCAAAAACCCTAAATTAACATGATCTTTTAGATTTTTATACACTTTTCTTTAATTAATTTAATTTAATTTAGATGAGCACCTTTTTATATTTTTTATAATTCATTAAAATTATTTGATAGATTTTTCTTAAGACTAACAAATTAAAGTTGAGATGTTATATTTTACGAAATAGAAGGCCAACAAATCCCATTAGTTTCGACAGGGACTTCCCCTTTTTTAGGGGCTTCGCAGTTTGGAAAAAACGCACGAATTTACCGCAAAAAGTTTTTGAATAACCCGGAAGCAGTACTGGAGATATTAGAAGCGTGCTATGAAGCTGGAGGGCGTGGTATAGAATTAGTGCCCGCGGGTAAAGTTACTGAAGCTGCAAGAATAATGGCAGAAACTCACGACGATTTTGTAATAACAGGCTCTACTTTTCCTGGACCCGATCCATTAATTGAAGAACTTGCAAATCTTGATGCTAAGTTAATTTTCGCGCACGGAATGATTTCAGATAAGAAGGACGATAAATTAATAAAGCTATTAGACGATATTAAATCAAGAGGGATTATTCCCGGTATTGCCGCTCATAACCCAATTTCTACTTTAGAATACGCCTTCGAACACCTTCCTTACGTTAAAGCTTTTCTAATCCCCTTTAACGCTCGAGGAATGTTCATGGGAGAACAAAAAAAGTTAGAAAACATTGTAAATAACCATAAGGATCATTATTTTATAGGAATGAAAACTTTAGCAGCAGGTAAGTTAGAACCGCGTAAAGCTTATGAATATATCTCTGAGCATAATATATGTTGTTCGACGATTGGAATGGTTACTGTAGAAGAAGCAAAAATCTCAACGGAAATTGCTTTAAATGTTCTTCAAAAACTTTAATATTATCATTACTCAGAAAAAAAATTAACTTAATCTTTAATTTAAATCACACAAAAGTTTATTAGAGTATGTAATAATAATAATTACAACTAAAGGGAGAATTAGAGAAAAATAGACAGAAATATAAAACTAACAAATAACAAAGACTCCTGCCCCACCCTGGATTTTTGTCTTTTGGTAGTGTGTTTGAACGCACACTTCGTTTCACCCTTCTCTCCCTATTTAGTTTATGACCTTATTATTAGGTCGCGGGGCTAGGAGTCACCTTTTAAACTATTTAGCGTTAATCTAATCAAGTATAAGAGTATAAAATAGAATTTTTAATATTTACATTAAATTATTCCAATCCTTTTCCAAAGCTCCTGTAAATAAAATAAGCTGCTAGAGTGCCTACGGGTTGCGTTATTAAAAAATAAATTACCTTGAAAACAAGATTATTGTCTATCCAAGTATTATATAAAACTATGAAAAGTACAATAGCAAGTTCTGAAAACGTGCTAATTATAAACAATTTAATTCGGCGTTTTAATAGTTTACCCTCAAATAAATTTATTAGCTTGACTGCTAAAATTATTTCGGGAACGATTAAAAAAATTATTATATAGCTATAACTGATAAAAAGAAATAACCAGCTAAAAACAGGTATCCAACCTGTACCAGAATCGTATCTAATCCCTTCGAAAAATATTCCTACCCAGAAGACATAAGTTGAAAAGATTCCATAAATCAAAATCCCTAAGAAATATTTTTTGTAAGATGTTTTCTCGTCAATTTTTACCAGAAGCCAACTAAAGATTACTATGAAACTATGAGCGAATATCAAACTATAAAAAGCGATTATATAACAGAGATATGCAAAAGGTGTGTTGGCAAGAAAAATTGAAACAAAACCAAGGAAAAAAGCAAGTGCATTAAAACTAAAAAGGCAACTTAGAGTAGCTGTTGATCGATTTTTTGCGCGTTTTAATAATTTATACGCAAAAAAAGAATCATATACAATTGGCCATATCTGGAATAAAATAACTATAATTATTCTTTCTGACAAAGCGCTCTGAAGTAACAATTTATCCCCGTCTTTTAATTAAATATAAAATTTTAGTAAATTAAACTAGCTGTTAGATTTTATAAATTATTCCCTTTTATTTTGAGAACATTTCGTATTTTAACATTTCAGCCCTAAAATATTTCCAAATCGTGTTGTTTAGTTTTTTATGAAATCGTTTAGTGTTTAAAGTTTTTGCAGACTCGTTTACTAATAAATTACTAATTGATAATATAACATTTTCAGTGTATGCTCTAAATTTCTCGCGTATTTTTTCCACATCTTTAAGGTCGTCTATGTATTCCTCGAAGACATCTTCCAAAGATTCTTTTATGCTTCCAATCGTGGGTAATATAAATTTTTCGTATTCTCTTCTAATTTGTTTTCTTATAAAAATCCTCGTTACTTTTTTTCCCTTTTCAGGAGTCGTTTTCTTATAAGCAAAACCTTTCTGGCATAAGACATTTATGTAATCGTAACCTTTTGTTCTGCTTGTGTGATCAAAACTCAAATCTATAAACTTTTTTAAAACACTTAATTCTTCTCCTTCGTGCCTTAAAAAAATCAGAAAGGCTTCAAACTCTCGCATAGATAGCTTTTTTAAGTTAAATTTATTTTTACTTAACTTAGGACTTTTGGTAGGGCTTTTCTGTGGAGTCATATTATATCAAGTTGAGTTTCTGTCATTTTCCTTCGTTTTGGTTTTATATTATAGTATAAGGTCCCATTTATCTCTCATTTAGGAGCCTATTTTCGATTGGGACGAGTCTATAAGCTCGGAGGACTGAAAAGAAAATATCTTTTTTATCTTTATTTTCAAACCAGTAAAAAATAGAAGAATTTAAACTTATATAAATTTTTGGTAATTGATAATCGTATTTCATATAGATAAGAAAAGAAATTTTATGAAAACGAAAATCTGAACCCCATTTTTAATGTTACCAATAATTATTCTCCAACATTGAGGACATAATAAAATTTGTCCTCAATTCTGGGGAATAAAGCTTAAATTTGAGTTAGGTTACAAAGTATCAAAGGGAAGATGTTTTAAAAAAAGATTTTTGATCTTTTTTCACAAAAACAACTTAAAACCAAAATCTAGGGTGGGGTAGGTACCTTTAAATAATACTCCAAAAACTATCAATTAGTAATTGTTAATCTTAACATAATTAGAGACGGAAAAAGAGAAGTTAAGGGATAATCTTGCTTTAAAAAAATTATTTCTAATTTAAAAAATTTTGAAAATCACATCATTCAAATCTCTTTTTGGTACATGCATAGTACCGTCGGGATTTTTCCAATATTTATATGAATCTTCATAAGGTTCCATAAACGATTCCTCATCAGGGTATCCTAAACTGATTACGTGTTTAACTTGATATTGATCTGGAACTTGTAATAGCGATTTTATTTTTCTTACTTTGATGTTAGCCATCCAACAACACCCAATTCCGTATTTGACAGCGCCTAATAATATATTTTCCACCGCGGCTCCAACATCAAAATCAAAAAATGAGGGTTTAATTTCCGTATTAACAAGTACTATTATGTAGGCTGTAGGTTCCCTCCCTGATTCTGGAGTTCGCTGGTCTTCGGGTAAAGAACCGGCAAATTTAATTAATTCAAATAATTTTTCTCTCATTTCACTATTTTCAATTATAACAAACTCGAGACCTTGAACGTTTCGAGCCATTGGAGCAACTCGAGCGTAATCAATTAGTTTTTTTAGGATTTCGATCGATATTGGTTCTTGTTTAAATCTACGAATCGTCCTTCTTTTATAAATTGCTTCTTCAATATTCATATTTTATTACCTTTATATTTTATCTAAATGTGTTTCATTTCAATTACTGCTTCTGCTATTTTATAAAAAGCGTATTCAACGTTACTTCCTGTTAAAGCGCTAGTTTCTATGTATTCAAGGTTTAGCTCCTTTGCTAAAGCGAGTCCTTCGCTTTCCTGAACTTTCCTTTCTTCCACTAAATCGCTTTTGTTTCCAAAAACATAACCTATCATTTTGGGCTGCTTATCCATATTCTTTATTACATCATTGTACCATTTCTTGATGCTTTTAAAAGAAATTGGATTAGTCAAATCAAAAATGAGTATAATAGCTTCTGAGCCCTGATAAAAGTGTTTTCTCATCATTTGGAACTTAGATTGTCCCGCTATATCCCATAATATCACTTCAAGGACGATATCTTTAACGCGAAAGCTTTTCTCAGTGATATTGACACCCATGGTTGGAATATAAGTGCTAAGAAATGCGTTATCGGAAAATCGTAAAATAGTTGATGTTTTTCCCACGCCAGGGTCTCCTAAAACCACTAATTTGAATTTAAACTTAACTTCCTCTATTTTTTTATCTCTATGTTCCGGAAATTCTTCGATAGAATGTGGAGAGATCTCTTTACTTCTATAATCTTCGAGTATCTTACTAATGCTATCTCCTAATAATTTTATTTCTTCAAATATTCTCTCACTATCAACATGTTGCTTTTCTAATTCTATAATTTTTCTCGCTACTTCGTTGAAAGGAGATTTAAGATAAACCAAATATTTATAGAATATAATATCGTCCTCTTCTTTAAACAAGAAGGTAATAGCTGACCTTGCATACCCCCCTCTTCGGGTTTCGTCTTCCCTTTCAATATATCTTATTAATCCTTTTAACCTTAAAGACGGAAAGGGAATAATAAAGAGAGATTCGGGTGTAATGCCTTGATCGCCAGTAAGGATCGTGACAGTTTTAATTCCAACTAGCATTCTAATGTTTTCTGGTAAATTAGAAGGAGACCAATAAATAGGATTTGGTCCTAAAGCGTCGTGTATCTCCGTGTAAACAATTGCGTTTATTAATCCTTTTTCCACATTCATAAGTGTTAAGTGTTTAGAGTTGATTAATTAAAGATAAAAGTTGATGTTTATTCAAAAAGTCAAATAAGTAAAAAAATTAAATCTATTTATATTTGAGTTTTAAGGTTATTTTAAAAAAACCGTTTAATAAAAATTTTCTATTTTTAGTTGGTTTGTTGCTTGATCACATAATTCTTTAAATATCCAGCAATTTTTAAGCATGAATTTTTTTATCTCATTTAAGAGGTAAGTATAAAAAATGGATAATATGGATGATGTATTCGAATTAACAAAAAAATCAATAACTAATTTTGAAAATATTAAGGAATGCATTCAAGGGTTATACGAAGTTTTAAAGATTAACCTATCTCATGAGAACATTTACTTCCAAGTCGGACAAGATAATTTGGAAGCGCTATACCAGAATCTGCTAGAATTAATGATAAATGAGCTTGGAACCATTGAGTTTATGAAACGATTAAAAAACGCTGAAATAGATTTAGATTTACCTTTAGATAGTGTATTAAAGTAATTTGATTTTTATTTTAGCACTTTTCCTGTTTCTTTATACCATAAGTATAAATCCAACTTGGCCATGTCCAGACATAATTCTTTTCCAATTTGTTTGAGAACATTCTCAATTTCTAAATATTTCCTTTTGGTCATAGATTTAGGTTTTTCTATTAAATTGTATTTTACTAAGAGATCGACGATATGGAAGTCAATTATTGCCAAGTTTTTATAACCTATGTTTCGCAAAAAATGACTCGCTTCTTTGTATCCTAAGCCTTTAATATTTTTTACAACCCATTCTCTTAATTTAATTTCATCTACATTAGAATTTATTATGCTTTCTAACTCGAAGATATAGTTTCGAGCTTCCACAATATACTTTGCTCTAATATTAGGAAAGCGATAACCATATTCTTTAAATTTATTAACCAATTCTTCTTCCGATAGATTCAAGAATCCTTTATCTATTCGATCGTTTACCTCGATACATTTCGCTGCCCCACAATTAGCTGTCATTATGCAAAAACATAATTCTTTAAATATTTCAGGAATTCCTTTCTTTTTAACAGAAATAAATTGCTTAATGCGAGTATCTACGACGTTTGATATATTGCTATTTTTTAATGATTCGATTGACTTTATTAGGTCTTTCATACATCCCTTAGAATCGTAAATTCTTTAAAAGTAATACTCTTTGATTTGATAGGTTCTTTAATTTATAAAATCTTTAATACATGCTAAGGATTATAATAATATAGTTTTGCTAAATTATACTAAAAGGTTTATTTCTTTATGAAACGAGATAAAATCATTGTTCTGGGTTCTTTGGCTTTTGATTACATTATGACTTTTGAAGAGAATTTTGTTAACGCAGTTTCTATTGATCACGAAAAAGAAGAATACCAGAGCACGGTTACTGCTAAAAGTCGTATTCAACATTACGGCGGTACTGCAGGTAATATTGCTTTTAACCTTGGATTACTTAACATTACTAAAGTTTCATTACTAGGTTCAGTTGGGAAGGATTTTGAAAGCCTAGGCTATAAAAACCATATAGCAAGGTTTAAAAACATTGAACTTAACGTAGATGTTCGCGAAAAGCTTTTTACAGCGGCTTGTTATATTGTAAACGATATTAAGGCTAATCAGATGATAATATTTCACGGAGGCGCTTTAGACGAGAGCAAAAATATCGATTTACGACAAAAAATTCAAAATCCTGAACAATATGTATATGCTATAAACTCGACCCAAGGTATTGAAGCCATGAGTAATTTTTCCGACCAGCTAGAAGAATTAAAAATACCAATGATATTCGACCCAGGACAGATAACACCGCTATTTCCTAAGAACATCTTATTAGATATTTTAAAAAAATCAGAAATTTTGATTGGAAATACTTATGAAATTAATCATGTAATGGCTAAAACAGAATTAGAAGAAAACGAACTTCTAAAGCTTGTCAAAGCTATTATTAAAACTAAAGGATCTGAAGGTTCCGAACTTATTTATAAAAGCGATTCGGATAAAATCTTCCGCGTAGAAATTCCAATTGCTAAACCTGAAAGAATAATCGATACAACAGGCGCCGGAGATGGTTACCGGGCTGGAATTCTAACAGGATTAGTTTTAGATATGACTCTTTTAGACTCTTGTCGATTAGGCTCGATAGTAGGTTCTTTTGTTGTTGAGACTAGTGGGGCCCAAACACAAACTTATGACATTAAATACGTGAGAAAACGATTCTTTGATACTTATTCTTATGTCCCTCCGGAATTGGAAAATTTATAACGTAAGAAACCTTTACTTTTTCTTCATTACAAAATCCTTTCGTACAAAATGATATCTAAGTATTACAAAAGAAAATAAAGTACCAGTACGCTTTTTTAAACTGAGCACAGTGGGATTTAATTTCCAAGATATAACATTCCCCAAAAAAAATTGTGCGAAATGTAATAACAAAAAACTAAGATTCTCATCTAATTTAAAAACAAATTCTAAGGTTATATAATTAAGAATACGGTTAACAATAATGAACATATCAACAATGAACATATCAAATAATAGCGATAACTCTGAACTTGATTATTATCTAAACATTATTGATTTCTTTCAAAATCAAAACAAAAACAGAGAAACAGCAGAGATTTGGAAAGATAAATCGTTCATTGAATTAATGAAAGTTTTGAAACGAACGAGAAAAAAGGAATTTGTAAAAAATAGTATTATCCTTATTCTCTCTCTTATCGATCAAATGCCTCCAGACACCTATAATAAAAAGGGAATTAAAGTAAACTCGCTAATAAACGGAGACAGACGCTCTTATATTAATATATTGCAATCAGAATTTATCGATGATATCCCTAACTAAGTATAGGGTATGGTAGAATATTTCTTTTGTCTAGTTTAAAACTTAAATTTATTAATTTTAATTTTTATAAATTTTATAACCATTTTAATTAACAACAGGGGATTTTATGAATCTTTCTAACAATTCACATTTAAAAAAAGCTTCAGTTCTAAGAATAGTAAATCTTATTATTATATTAGCAATTTTTCTTTCGAGTAGTTTCCTTATTTCAAATTCCAATAATATTACAGAAATAGATAAAGAATTTAATGAGATCTCCCCCATACCGTTACTTGCAGATACTGGTTCAGTTTTATTTGAGGGCAATGAAATCTCTTTAAACATAACTGATTATGGTAATTCGTATAAATACGCCCAAGATGTTTCTTTAACCAATCAAGAAGAACTTAATTTAAATTATTATCTTGACGATGTTCACAATTGGAAAGTTTCAAAAATTGAGACGCAAATAAATAATATTCAAGATACTAGAGAATGGGTTAAAAACAAAGATTATTCAGAAGTTAATACTTATAGAGTAAATGTTTCTTTAACGAATATTCAAGATACTTCTCCACCGCGACATAATTATACTGAAGATCTCGATCTAGATCCAAGTATTCCTTCAAACATTCATAGTGAAATCGTTCAAGATAACGCGTCATTAATAAGAGTTCATTTTAGCAGATTTGAAATAGAAACAGATTGGGATATTATCTGTTTTTACGATAAGGACAATGTGCTTCAATACATTGATACTGGAATGAAAAATGCATTTTTCAGTCCTTGGATTAAAACCACCCATATTAAAATTACTATGGATTCAGATAGTTCAGTTCAATGGTATGGATATGATATTGATTACTATGAATATGTTAACAACAGCATAGATTATTATGATTCCATTAATCATTGGGGATTTAATAATGGAACATCAGTTAATAATTTTGGCGCTAATAATATAGCTAATGAATCCGCAATGTATGTAAGTTTAGTCGGGGAGCCTTACAGAACTACTGATGGATATTATGGTGCATCTTATAATGAAAATGAATATTCAGAAATCTATCAAAATATAACTATTCCTCGTGGTCAAATTATTGATGGTTATATTAGTTTCAATTATTACGCTGAATATGGAATGGATTCTAACGAAAATTCTTTATATTGTGAGATAAATAACAAACGAATTTATTCAAAAGGATTAGGTGATATTGTAGATGCAGGAAGGCGAACTTGGTTAAGTACGGGTGAAATTCATTTAGACTTATGGTCAAATACTTCAAATCTATTTGAAGATATTCAAAACAATCAAGAATTTAACATCTCAATTGGTATAATGAGCGGAGCTTCAATAGGATACTCGGGGTTTGATGAATTACATCAACAAGTCTTTTGGTTTGATAATATATCTTTAGTTCTTATTACTCTCGCAAATTCAAGTCAAAGCGATTTAAATCTTACTTTAAGCGGACACTCTCTAAATCAAGGAGAGCAATGGGGTGAATCTGCGTTAAACATTTCGGGAACTTGGGACGTTGATCCTGTAGTCCTTATCGTAAATACGAGTTCACCATCACTTTCATTCGAAATCGATACGATTCTTTATGGATTTCATGAAACCAAATCAAAAATAAGTCAAACAACTAATGAAGGAGTCTCTTATGAAATATTAGAAGATGGGACAATAGTATGGGAGTTCTATCATAATCTCTACATGCCGGCTCAATATTCAGATTTTGAATTCATAATTGATAAACCTGAGAACTGGAATTTTATATCTGTTTTAGATCCAACGTTACAATCCCGTCCTTATGAATACGGAAGTGAGGGTGATACTATTTTGCAAATCAATAAATCAAATGCGCTTTTCCCAGGATGGTGGACATTTAAAGCAACCTCTCCAAATTATCTTGAAATCGCAAACACAATGATGTTAAAACAAGGTGAATGGACGCACACAAGTTTTGATACCGGCGAATCAACACGAATTAAAACGCAAGTAAATTACAGTAGTAAAATTCCTAGTAATATCGAGTCAACAGAAGTAAACTTAACGATATTTGATCCCGAAGGTCATCAATGGTACTCAGAAGTTAAATCGCCCTTATCAAATGGAAGTGTCTTCTTTACTGAAGTTACATTTGATGCGTTAAATACGACAGGTGGTCAATTTGAATACACATTATTCTGGGGCAATGGAACCGCACTAGGAGGCCTTAAATCGAGTTTTATTGTAAATCATCAGAGCCAAATTAAATTGTTAAAACCTAATGATGCGATAATCGATCTGAGAACTGATGGCTTTGTGGGAGATATCATTCCTGTTAGGATTATTTTGACCGATCCAGAAAATAACTTATCAATTTCAGATGCTATAGTTTCCTACAATTGGACGAGTGGATCCACTCTCAACTTTACTGAGGCTGCTATTGGCGTTTATGAGACGATTCTTTATACTGCTGATCTATCATCAAGGGGATTGTACGAGATTTTAATAAGCTCATCTAAATTAGGATTTATTGAAAGTAATCTTACGCTAGAAATAAACTTAGGAGAAGAGACTAACTTACAAAGGCTCGAATCTGAATACAATATAGAATTACACGCAAATAGCTCAATTAAATTTAAGTTTACAGATTTTAGTGGTGATGGTATTGATGGAGCTATTATTAACATTAGTATAAGTAATCCCTCACATTATTCGATCGAAAATCTTGGTAGTGGGATTTATGATATCGAATTTAGTACGTTATATATCAATAATATCGGAATATACCAGCTGAATTTTAGTTTTTCGGCAACTGGTTATGAACCGCAGTATTATGTATACCAATTTCAAATTATAGAACAATCAGTAAATCTTTCAGTTTATATTAATTCGGTTAATATTCAAGAAAATTCTCTGCATGATGTTACTTTTTTTGATACGATTAATATTTCTGCTAAAGCGATGTCAATCATAGATAAAAATTACATTTCGGGAGGAAATTTTACTTGGATTAGCGAATCTTATGAAAAAGATTTAACCGAATACATAAATTATTGGTATAACTCATCGATCGAATGTCTACCAGAATATTTCCCATCAGGAATCAATTTTATTTACTTGAAGTTTGAACATCCAAATTATAGAACCCAAACATTTGGTTTTGAAATATTGATAGATCGAATTGAATTTGACATTGATATAGTTGGGCATGAAGAATTAAATCCAACCGTAAAAGCAGAAATAGGAGGATCTTTAGTACTTCAAATAGAATTGTTAGACCTTGAGACTAACCAACCTATCGAAAACGCGACTGTTTTATATGAGTGGAAATATGGCGTTGGAGAATTAGAAGAAATAACCCCCGGTACGTATCAGCTCACAGTAGGCTTGCCTGAAAACTTACAAGGCAATTTTATATTCAATCTCATCGTTTCAAAAGAAGGAACAGTATATAAAACAACACAATCTTCGTTTCTCTTAGTTATAGGTGAGCCACAATTCCCTATTTTTCTGATTTGGATTATTATTTTAATTTCAGCTCTGATAATTAGTGCTTTAGGCATATTGAGCTTAAGATCGTACGTGATCTTGCCAAGAAGAAGGAGAAGAGAAGCGGAGTTATTAGCTAGAACTCAAAGATTTAAAGATTTGCAAAACATTCAAGCTATCATTGCGATTCATAGAGATAGTGGAATTCCTCTCTATTCTAAAAGCTATTCAATTCTCGAAAAGCATAAAAAGGAACTTTTTTCTGGTTTTATTCAAGCTATAATAACGATTGGAGAAGAAATGGTAGGAAAAAAAGGTGGGGATTTAGTCGAACTTGATAAAGAAGATGGCAGTCGAACAATATTAGAACTGGATTTTAAATATTTTTATTGTTTGATATGTGACCGCCAAGATTTACGTATTATTTTTATTCTTACAGAAAGAGCTTCCGATCGAATGAAAATGCAGATTTCTAATTTGTCTTTAGGAGCAATGTTGGAGCTTTCAGAACAGATTGAAAATTGGGATGGCGCGATCCATGAATTTGAATCCTTGTTCCCCCCAATTATCAATAAATACGTAGAGTTATACTTTAAAGAGCCATTTAAGATAAACAACGCAGAATTCATCGCTAAACTAAGAAAAGAGGGTGATTTAAACTCGATGGAAACCCGTATTTTAAATGTGATCTATTCAATTGCTAAGAGTAAAAAGGAATTTTATTTGGAAACTATATTTGAAGTTGTACACGAAAAAAATCAAGATTTGATAATAGATGCTATTGAAACATTGATAAAGAAGCAAGTTATTATACCTTCAACAAAATAAATTAATAGTTATTTTTTATTTATTTCTTCTTAAATTAATTATGAATAATACAAATGATATAAGGTTAAGATTTGAATGCGTACATTGTGGTAAATGTTGTACTGATTTAGATACTTTAGTTAATACTACTTATTCAGATATTATTCGCATCAAAAATGGTTTGAACTTAAATATAGACGAAATAATTGAAATCTTAGGGTTCTATGTGTTTGATAAAGAACCTACCACAAAAGAAATTAGTAGGATGGTAATTCCACCGATCGAAACGGAAAGAGGTTTAGCGTTTGTGGGGCTTAAAAAAAGATCAAATGGGCGATGTTACTTTTACGATGAGACAAAAAAGAGGTGCTCAATTTACGATTTCAGACCTAACTTTTGTAGGACATTTCCATTTACATTCAAACTCTTAATAGATAAAGAGAGTCCAAAAAAAAGCGAGATAGAAATATTCTACACCGAAAAAGGACTAAAATATTGTCAAGGAATCGGGGAAAGCGCTCCAATTATTGATTATGACAACTGGCTACAAATGGGTCGAAAGGTCATCCAAGATTTAACCCGAAATAATGTACTAATTAAAGAATGGAATAATGGAGTAGAAGAGAATAAAATATCTCCTTCAGTTAGAAATTTTATTTTAACAATATCTAATTTAGAGTAGTGAAATCTTATTAAAATGTTAGATTTTTAAATATATTGCGAGAGTGCCATCATTGCCCAAAAAAGCATACGAAGCTCAATTTTAAGCGCTAACTTACTAGTTTTCCAATTAAAATAATTATTATCGAGAGTATTTTTTAATACCATTAAATTTTGATTTAAGAAATTTAATAAATTGGAAATAGTATTTAACTCCTTATTATTTGAGTTAAACATTTTAAAAATTAATAATGCTCTAGCTGATTCAGTAATACTGCCATTAATGGAACCGTTAGGCAGCATTCTTTGTTTTAATTCGTCTAAATATAAAATCAAATTGGCATGTAGTTCCTCTGTTAAGTCCTTCAAATTACTAAAATCTATTCTGGAATCTAATAAACTCAATAGTGCTAAATAGAAAAATATATCTGAAGATGGATTAAACTCTTCTATATTGAATAGATCAAGGTTAACTAACGGTTCAATCAAATAACTTTTGTCAGTTATAATCCCTCCGTTATTTTCTAACAATCTTAACCCTAAAACAGTATAGAAATTTAGAGTCAACTTTTCAGGCATGAATATGTTTAGTTCGTTTTCAAGAAACATCTCAATGTCTAAGAGATCAATTACATCAGAATTTAATAAATTTATTTCGGTAAGAATAGACAATCCATAAAAAACACTGACTGGGTTTGGGATATGATACTTTCCTGTACTAAAAACGCTTCCACTAACAAATTCACTTAAAATTTTTATAATATCATTAGCTTTAAGAGGATTTTCTACGCCTAGCATTTTAAATATACTAACGGCATAAAACAGATTTTCCAAATCTAAAAGCTCTTGAGAAGATTTTAAAACCTCACTTAATTGGTTTATATCGATTTCAATTTTTCCAACAATAGATTGACTTAATTTAGGAAACGATACAAAATAATCTAAAAAAGATTGTTTTTGTTCTTGAATTCGGTTTATTGGTTGTTTTAAAGCGTTTATGTTATCCTTACGGGCTTCTTGTAGCATTTTCAATATATCTGCTTCCGATGTCGCGTCTAAAGACTCTTTCATTTCGAAATTAGTTATTTTAAAAGTTAAATTTGACGAATCGAAGTACCTCCCTATTTCGGTAATGAAAACTTTGAAGTGTTTTTTAGCATCTTCAGAGATCTGAATTTCATTTTTGAACTGGTCCAATTTATTAAGAAAATCACGAGGTAATAAATCGAAAAGATCTAAGTTTTCTATTTTAATATTATCAAAGTCGGTTAAATATTCGATGAAAATAACAAATAAATACCTGTTAATGTAATCTTTTAAACCTAGTTGTAAAAAGGAATTATAATTAGAATAGTTATTTCTATTTTCTTCAAAAATCTCTAGAAATAGCTCATTATCAGACATAAGGTTATCCGTAGAAACACCTATAGTAATCAATGCGGAATTTGTAGCATTTACCATCGATAATATAGTTTTTCTAATAATCTCTTCCGTTTCAGTATTGATGTTTAACATTATATTGACTTTTTTTGAAATTAGGAGATCATTAATGTAGGAAGTGCATTTCTCATACGATTCATAGATTTCATCTTTCATATGATCGATAAACTTTTCTACTATTTTTACAATATCATCCATATTTTAACCGCTTAGTTGCTATTGTTCGCTAGTTGCTATTGTTTGCTTAAATTGACATTCGTGTCCAGAAAGTAAATATTATGTTATTGTTTAACTATTTGATTGGATAATTTTTATCTTTTTATATATTTTTTACCTAAAATTTTAAAAATCCCACAGCTAAAACAATTAATAAAATTTTTTAGATTATAAATTAGTTATAATTTGATGGAAAAGGAGTTATATAACTTTCTAGCGAAAGATTATCACAAAAAGAGAAGTAAACCTTGGAAAGACTTAGAGACGTTCGTAAAGGAGATAAAAGAAAAAGAAATTTCTTTTACAGGCTACAATATTGACTTAGGATGTGCAAATGGTAGAAATTTTAGCGCCTTTCTACAACCTAATAATAGATTAATTGGAGTTGATAATTCTCTCGAGTTTTTAAGGATTGCGAGAGATCGTCTAAAGTCTAATAATAATCTTCCCAAAGAAAGTTTGAAATTCATCCAATTAATACTAAGCGATATCTTATTTTTACCAATACGACCTAATGTTATTCAAAACATTTTTTCAATTGCTACTATACATCATATCAAAAACAAAACTCAATGTAATTACGCTATTTCGCAATTATACTATTTGTTAAGAAATAAGGGATGTTTTTTGTTTACAGTTTGGCGTAAATATCAAAAAAAGTATAGAAGCTATTTTATAAAAGATAAGATAAAAAGGCTATTTAATCCAAAATATAGAAAAACTCAAATCAATCTTGGATTAAATGAATACGGAGATAAATTCGTCCCTTGGACTTTGTCCGCGGAAAAGAAAACTTACAATCGGTTTTATCACTTTTTCTCTAACAAAGAGATAAAGAAATTGTTAACCGAATATGTCATTCTAGAATTTAAAAAGATGGGTGGTCCAAATAAGAAGGACAACTTCTTCATATTAGCTCAAAAACTGAATAAATAGAAGTATGTGCGAATCCAGATTTATTCATGGCAAATAAACGTGTTATATGATTTAATAACGAACGGTTTGAAATTATCATAAAATTTATCGATAATAGTTGTATGTAGATTAATTAATCGTTTAGTTATCTCGCAATAGAAAATTCCGTGAATACACTTCTCTCGGTAGTATCGCTTCCTCATCATTTTAGTACGTTGCCCGTACCAAAAAGTGAATTCGTGACTCATTAACCAAGTATTTTCTTTAGAGGTAACTGCAAATCCGATCGCATTATATAAATCTATTGACTGCTGCACTTCCTTGGCGTAGTAGAATCCTTCTCTTTCTTTTTTTTCCCAAAGAATTTCCATTTTAGCATTAGAACCATAAATCTCGTCGTATTCGTTTTGAGAGTGTAATATTAAATTTCCTTCGCTTTTATCTCCGTTAAATTCTACTTCTCTAAACCAAATAGGCAATTTTGGAACTAGGATTTTACCCTCAAGCTTCTCATAGCTGTAATAATTGTATTCCATTCTTTCGTCACCAAATTATAGATAATTACGGTAATTTGTTTTAAAATAATTTTTTATACCATCTAAATAGTTTTGATAAATAAAAATCTTTATTTTCCCTATTGAACAAACATTTAGGAATATTGCACAAAAAAAATTAATTAAAATTTATGCATTTAAAAAGGTGAAGACATAGAAATTTATTGTTTTTAGCGCTATTTCAATATTTCTTTTCCTTCGTCGCACCATTTACTTATTCTTTCTTCGGAGATTCCTTTGATTAAGGGTGCTAGGTCTCCTGGGTTTTCTTTAACGAGTTCTTCAACGCAACTTACTCCAAGCGCCTCTAATTTTTTAGCAGCAGCAGGTCCTAAACCTGTTAAAGAGGTCAATTTTGTCTTATCAGATTTTGATTTTTCTTTCTTCTCTTTCTTCTCTTTCTTTGGGGGTTTTAGTTCTAGTTCTTCTACTTCTTTGATTGTTTTCTTTGGAGGAGGTGCTTTTTTAGTGATCTTAGGTTTTTGTTCGGTTTTTTCTACTTTAATTGGCTTTTTTCTCACTTTTTTTTCTGCTTTTGGTTTGAAAGGCGTTCTTTTCTTTTCTTTGAACACGTAAGGTTTCTTCTTTAAACCCTTCTTGACCGGTTTCAATTTTTTTAGCTGTTCAATGTTAGACTCATACTTAGATTTCCTGAAATAATCGACATTTACATTTAAAGCTTTTAATAATTCAGGAGTTTTTCCAGCTTCTTTTATTTCTGACAATGAAAACCCTTTAGCCTCACGTTTATGAGCGTCTTTTGCGGGAGAAATTACTACTGCCATAATATTTTTATTATTTTCCATGATCTAAGTACCACTAAATTGATAATAAAGTAATTTAGATAAAAATAGAAACCTTTTATTTTTTTCTATTTGAGTGAGGTTTCACTTATTTTTTAGTGATAATTCGAAAAAAATTACACTTTATCTATAAAGAAATTCTATAGAAAAATTCTTTTTACATTTTAATTATGTCTAATTCTTCTAATCTTTTTAAAACTTCGTTCACACCGTTTCGCGTTTTACTTAATTCTCTAGCAATTTTTAGCGGTGAGGACTCACCAGTGCATTTTAAAGCAACTTGAAAATCAGATTCGTTAATCATCCCCATCGATAGGATCTTTTTCATTACATTTTTTACGACAAGCAATTTTGGGAAAACTTCAGCTATCGTTCCCCCACGGGTCAGATTTTCGATATCGGCAATAATCGTTTGAAATCTAGATTTTTCTGAAGTAGTTCTAAAGATTTTTATATCTGATTGATGTTTTTTCCAAAATCTGTTAGCAATTCTTTTAATTACTTCAATTAATTTATCTACATCATCATCTGCGTCAGAAATTGAACAAAAAAGGATTCTTGAATTTGGATGATAAATAATAATGATGGTAGAATTTTCAGATTCGACAATTCTAGTAATTTCGTTTCCATTTTTTCCCTTAACCATAGCACCTTGGATTACATCGATAATATCATTGATTTCTTTGAAGAAGCCCGGTATGACACCGTTAGGTATTTTATCTTTTTTAAGTTCTTTAAACGTAGCTTCTAATATTGCTATCCCATTGTCGCTATCAATTAAAAAAATCTTATAAATAATAGTATTAATCCCCTTAACATATCAACTAATTTTTTAATAAATTAGTAAAAATTCGTTCTTAATAATCTATTTCTTTAGAAGAAATATCATTAAAAATAAAAAGAGAGATTTTTATTAAGATTATAAAAAAATAGATTAAAAAACATTTAAGATGAAAATATTAGGATTTTCTTTTATTTTAGCCATTTTAATTTTTCCGATCATTTTTTTGCCATTAAATGTAGTTATATTTTCTCCAAGTCAATTAAAACTTACTACAATAACGATAAGTTCAGAGAATGGAGTATCTAATTATGAAACTACTCAAAGTGTAACTTATCAAGTACAAATTAATTTTTCGCTCATTCATCACTCTGGACCTGTAGGAAATTACTCGTTTCAATTCTCAAGATTAAATGATCGTCGACCAAATTCCACATTAACCCAATATTGTGGGCCTTACCAAGAAAGCGAATTACAATATAGTAGTATAATCGGTAGCGATAACGATCCTTTTATTTATCGCGATAGATTTAATAATACTTACGATATTTTCAATGCGAGTTATCTCTCTCCTAGTGAAACAATTACTTTAAACCAACAATACGAAATAACGCTAAATGAAGTCTTTTTTAATAACATAAACCCCTCAGAAATAGGTAATTACGACACTTCTGATGAAATGTTTTCGTTATATTGTAATAACTCTGAAGTATATTATGAAAGGGACGACTTTAATATAAACACAACATCACATAGCATAGTAAATCCCGGAGATAATCCAGTTGTTAAAGCTCAAAAAATTTGCGATTGGGTTGTTGATCATCTTACTTATGACGATTCTCTAGAAGAAGAAAAAGGCGCAAAATGGGCTTACGACAATCAACTAGGTGACTGTAGCGAATATTCAAGCTTAATGATTACTCTCTTACGATGTCAAGGAATCCCAGCGCGAAAAGTAACGGGATTTGTCATATCTGCTGATCCAACTATAAAACCTTATGTTGGACAAGAATGGTCTTTCTTCTCTCGCTCTGGTGGTCAAACTAATATTTTGGGGCACGCTTGGGTTGAATACTATGTGCCTAATATTGGATGGATAGCTTGTGATCCAACATGGGATGAAACTGGAGACTACTTCAATCGTATCGATTATTTTCGTTTAAATTTTAATATAGGAGCTTGGTTTTCTATTCCTGAGTTACCTGATGAAAGTGAATTTCCTCATCCATGCCTTGTTTATATGCTCTCATCTACATTTGATTATGATTATAGTCTGAATTTAAAAGTTATCAGTACAAATCTGCATACTCTTGATCTTCTCGTTATTATAATAATTTGCTCTATAGTTGGGATTGTAATAATCGGGATAGTTCTGTTAATTAGATCAAGCAGAAAAAAGAGAGAAGAATATCATAATTATTAATTTTTTTTTATTTAAACCTTAAATATAGGTGTGAATTAAATCCTTAAGATTTTTAGAGAATTTTGGTAAATTTTTATCGATCTTTTCCAGATTTAAATCCTTTTCCATAAAGAGTAATAAATATAGATTATACTTTTCAACAGGTATCTTTTTAAATATTATATTTTTAGATTCGCTTGTTATTCCTGAAGAAATTAAGAAATCTTGCTTTAGCAATTTAAATTCCTTGAATGTTTTGTAGAGCGTTTGAAAATGCGGCGCCGAAATTTCAAAAACCTTTTCAGAAATGCCTGTTGTAGAAAAGTTTGACAAAATTATTCCGTTCTCATTTAGCAGAAGTATTGCGTCAGAATTTATTTTCTTAGAGAAATGTTTCAATTGGTTTTCGAATAACTCTCTATTTGGACTAAGTTGTGAAAGTCCATGAGAGTAAGCCGCTATTAAAGACCAGTGGTCAAAAATCGAGGTTTCAAAAATTTTAACAAAAAATCTAAACTTATCAGAAATTTTACTAATTTCATCTCTTAAAGTCTTTAGATTGTTTTTAATTTCTTTTGACTTCCTAATATCAGGGTCGTATTTATTTAGACAAACGACGATCGGAGGAAACTCGTCTAACTCTAGTAGGGAATCTATTATATTTTTAAACAATTCTATTGATTTTGCAATCCTTTCGGAGTCTTGAATGTCTATAACGTAAAAGAGTAAATCTACGTTGTACAAGTAAATTTTGCGTTGTTCGAGAAATTTTTCGCGATATTGCTTTTGCCCACCTAGATCCCAAATTGTTATAGTCGAGTTTTGTTCTTCAAATATCTTTTCTTCCGTTCTTGCTACTCCTTTAGTCGGTAACGCTTTAATAATCTCAGAATATCGCTTTTTAGTCGCATGGAGAAAACTCGTTTTACCTACTTTGTCTAGACCGGTAAATAAGATTTTGATTTGCCGTTTTAAAGAAAATGGGTCTTTTATTTCACTTGTAAATTCTAGCAATTCTTCTCTTAGTTCATTGATAATAACTTCATTTTCTTCCATAGATTTTGCTAATTGAACTTTTGAGGCTGCATTATCGATAATGACTCTTAGATATTTCATGTTTTCGTAGAAGAAAACCCTATCTTCCTCGTTTATTAGAACGGTAATCGTTGCTGCCTTAGCGTTCCCTCTTGCTTCTGGATCGAAAATGAGAAAGAAGTAAGTTAATCCATTGAGTTTTAAATCAGGAAATGGAAGTATTCCAAAATAGTTTACTTCTTCTGTAGATGTACTATTTTGATACACTGAATCGCCCATCAGTAGGCTAATCGTTTTCATTGCGATCAGTAATCGCGAAGACTCGTCCATATTACTTGGCCAATATATCTTTGGAGTTGGGCCATCGTCGTCAAACACACTTAAAACGATTGAATTTATGATCTCAGCTTTTGGTTTCGACATAATTCTTTGAAGTATTTTCGATTATCAACAAGATTTAAAAGATATTAAGTATAGTAAGGCTACTATTAAATCATAAGATAAATACATATTTATGCTAATTCTTCTAATCGATTTAAAATATACTATTTTAATATTTTAATACTTTAATATATCAAAAAAGAATCTTCTATTAAATGTTTTCAAGATTAACAATAATTATTGTATAACATACATTACCTTGTACCTTTTTCTATAAAGGCGAGAACTTAAAACAAAAAAAAGAATTGTTTTTAACAAGATTTAATAAAAGATGAATAAAAATTTTTTAAAATAATTACTTTCTTTTAATAATTATAAATTAGACAATTAGCTTTTTATTATGTTTGAAAATAAAATCGTTCATTCTTTACCAGAAGTGTTATACAAGGATAAAGAATCTGGAATAGTAAAAAAAAAAAGGTTTGAACCTATCCGTATATATAATTCATTACGAAAGGAAACCGAACTGTCAGAACAAGACGCTGAAAAAATTACTCTTGATGTTTTTCGTTTTGTAACATCCTCAAATCTTAAGATTCTAACTGCCCCCCTCATAAGAGAGCTTGTTAGTTATTCTTTATTGAGATTTGGATTTGAGATTGCCCGCCTACAGAATACCCGAATTGGATTTCCTTACAACGATTTAAAGGATAAAATATCTGAATGCGACAATATTGCTGAATTGAAAGAATTTATTTATACTTGGGTTATTGAGGAATTCAACGAAGTTAAAAAATTAATCGAGACTTCAAACATTTCTGAATAATATTAAGATTATTGTATGATATCTATTGAGTATTTAATTTCTTTTTTATTGTATAGATAATTAAAACTACTACATAAAGCGGAATTACAAATATAGCAATCAAAAAGAAAAAAGGCTCGTCTCCACCGATCGTCGCATTAAAATAATCAGAAAAGATAACATAAACAAGATTATGTAGAATAACAGAAGCAATCCAAGCTATAATAATTATTGCTACTTTCTTCCAACTTAATAAAAACCATTTATCTAAATTTTTCATTTTTTATACATAATAATCAATCAAATTATTCTTTAAAAATTATGTTTAATTTATCCCATTTTATACCACTTTCTTTACGACACGACACTTTGATCATTATACCATTACTCTCATTTCTTTATTAAAACCATCAACTTAATTTACATTATGTATAGGGTTTATTCTTCGCCGTCGATAAAGCATTTTTTCTTAGAGATTTACAACTTATTAAAAGACACGGATTCGGCTGTAACCGAAATATGGTTTGAAATATCAGAAATTGAATTTTTCAAAGATTTTAGCGATTTTGAACTCCGCGATTTTTTAGATAAGTTTGATTTTATCTCAATTCAGAAAGGAAACTATGTTCATTATATAGTAGTAAATAAAATCGCGTTTATTACGAGATGCCTCCAGTTTTTAGAGTTAGACGTTAATCAACTATCGTATCTATTAAACTGCAACGGTTTTGAAGCTTTAATCAAAGAGATTTTATCTCAAAACAGTTATAAAACAACCAAAAACTTTAGGTTTTCAGATAAATCTGATCTCAAATACGAAACATCTCAAAAAAGGTATGAGATCGATGTGATTGGCATTTATCAAAGTTATATGTTGGTAATCGATGCTAAGCAGTGGAAACGCAAAGACTCTTACAGTGCCATGAATAAAGCGGCAAATCTGCAATACCAAAGAGTAATAGCTTTAAAAAAGAACCCTGAAATTCTATCAAATTTAATACAGAACCTATTAGGAATGAAGTTTAACTTTCGAAAAAGGTTACCGTTTATCTTGATTCCTGTTATGGTTACGTTAGAAGCAAATTGGACCAGAATTAACGAAAATTACGTTCCAATAGTGGGAATAAATAATTTAAATTCGTTTTTGCAAGAATTAAGAATCAATTTACACTATTTTAAAACGATCGAAGTTAATAGAATTATCGTTCAAAAACAATTAGTATAAAATAAAATTACATGATAAGATTAGGATAGCGAATCCCTATTTTAATAACCCTAAATACTGTTTAACTTGTTTTTTAACTATACTAACAGCAAAATATATTATTCCTGATTTTACGCGAGGGTGTGAAAGAATTATTAAAATCATGTCGTCTCCAAGTGATTCTTTCGAACCAATGGGTGCGAGGTCTAACACTCCATCAGTACCCCTTATAGAAATGTTCAACAAAGTTCCCGCGCTTAACCCTTTGATTATATCGTCCCCAATCATGGATAAATTCTGACCAATTGTCGCAAATAAGGTTTCTGAAATTCTTGACGAAATTGCTGAAGCGAGAATCGTACCATCACCCTTAATAATTGCAGAGGCTTCAATATGTAGGTCCAGCTTCAACAAATCCTTTAAAATTTCGTTCATGCTGGAAGGAGGAATCTTTTCTTCTGGTTTCTCTTGAATAGCTTGCTTTTGTTTCTTAATAGATTCTAAAGGTTTAACTGTTATTTTCTTAGATAAAAACGACAATACGTTTGACATATCTTCTTCTAGTTGCTTTTGCTTTAAAAGCACGGACTCCTTTTCTGTCGGGGATACGGTTGATTTTTGAGAGCTCCGTTGTTTCGTAGCAACACGACCCCTAACTTGTTGGGGTGGTCCGAAAACTCCTTTATCCGCAATAATTGATCCTTTATAGGGTTGAGGCGTAATTTCTTCTAAAGCGTCTATATCTTCTTCATCTTCCAATTCGTTTTCTACGAACTCTTCGTCGTCTTCGTATTCGAAGGGTGTTTGGGTTTCAATAAGATCATCCTCAATTTCGTTTAATTTTTCGGGTTTTGGGATATCTTGCAGGTCTAAATGATGAGGTTTAGAAACCTTTTTTTTATCAGGAATTCTTTTCTGAGGTTTTGTTTCTTTTATCTCCTTTTTTTTAGGATCCATTCTAATTCTGGGAGCTCTGCGGGAAGTAGGGAGAAGTGCGCCACATTTCCTACAAATATGACCGCTCACCTCGTTATTAGTCGCACCACAATTAGAACAAATGATCATTAGGATTATCTCTTTTATCAGCTTTTAAAATCAGATATAGTATCGCATATAAAGTTTTTATCTATATATAAGTATAAAAATTCAATTTTATTAATGTTAGCTAAAGCAAATTAAAAATAAAAGGAGTTAACTATATAGGATCTCTTTTAATAAGTTAGCAAAACAATCAAAATCTTCTTGGTTAATATTTGGCTCTTGTTTAAGCATAAGTAAATAGTACGGAGTAGAGTCGTCTTTTAAAGAAAGTTGTTTGAAAATGAAATTCTTTCCGTATCTTTGCACAATCATGTGATTTTCCTCTTCTTGGCGGCTAGGTTGAGCTTTAGTAAAAACAAAGCTATCGTTAAGCGTGAGAAAGTATGGAGTGCTTGCAGAGAGAAGATTCTTTGTTTCCTCATCCTTGTAATAACTACCAACGATAAGACTATTATCGTCTAATAAAACCACTCCTTCCGAGTATGTCTTTTTGCCAAATTCTACGATCGTTTTTTCAATTAACTCCGATTTGGGGTATAAATCCAAAAGGATCTCAGACATGGCTTTAATGATACTGGGTAAATCGTAGATTGAAGTATTGTAATAAAAGATTTTCTTATAATTTACCTCGCTTTTTATCTTTTCTTTTAATTCTATTTCAAGAGCCTTCATTTCGTTTATAGCGTTTCGTCTTAACGCTGGATCGTATTTGTGGAAAAAAATATAGATGCTTGGCTCTATTTCCAGCTTTTTAAATTGCTCTACTACGTCTTTAAAATAGCTGATAGATTCGGGTATTCTTGCGCGATTTTGCACATCTATTACGTAAACAGCAATCTCAGTATCATCGAAATACTTTCCAGGATTCTTTAAATAAGCTATTCTATAGCTAAATTGACCGCCTAGGTCCCATTCAGCTATTTCTCGCCCTAGAAACTCAAATATTCTTCTCTGAGCCCCTCTTGTTGGTTTTAGGAACGCGATCTTCGAGAATTCCCTCTGGATAGCATAAATAATTGTTGTCTTACCGGCGTTATCTAACCCTGTAAATAAAATTTTACTAGGCGACGCTATGGCTTCCTTTTTTGCTTTTTTATCTTTAGATAAATATTGAATTGTCATGAATTCCTCACAACCATATTCTTATGTAAGATAATATATCAAACATTCTTATAAAATTATCCTTAACTTAAATATTAAAATGTTTAGCATATTTTTTCATTAATAAGAGATATTCTTAAAATTTAGTAAAAAAAATTGTTTTATACTAAAATTCAAATCCCTTTCCGAAAAAATCTGAAATATCGAAATAGAAAGTAATTTCTCGACCGTCCTCCAATTTCAATTCCAAAACATCGTACATTTTTCCATTTTTGTCATGTAAACTCTGCCTAATTGATTGATACTTGCCAAATCTTTTTCGAACTTCAACGTATTCCTGTTCTACGCCTTCAATATTGTCGCATTCTGAGATTTTTATAGCTTCTTCGAAAGAAAAGCCATCTCCTCCACTAATTTTTACCATCCATAACACCTTAAAAATATCTTATCAAATATTTTATTTAAGCTTTTAACTTTTTTAAAATTCATTTGGCATACCATACTTAGCATTAGTTCCTTTTTCAAAAAGTTCGTTCAATTTCTCGACCGCTTCTAGAGCTGTTTTTGCTCCATATATCGAATCGCTTCTTCTATCGTCGATTTTTTTGCCTGCCATTTTAGAGGACCACCCCCCTACAGCACCAGTTAGCGCGACGATTGGTTTCTCGTATATCCAAGCGAAGCATATTTCTGATAAGGTGCCTGCTTTCCCCGCTATTGCGACTACTGCGTCTCCACTAAGCACGACGACTATATTTCGCGCTTGAGAAAACGGAACTGGAATAACGACATCAACATATTTATTTGCTAAGTGCTTATCTTTAAAAGGAATTATTCCTATCGTGAATCCCCCTTCTTGTTTCGCTCCTTTACAAACCGCTTCCATAACTCCAGAAAGCCCTCCACACGCAACAGCAAAATTGTTTATAGCTAGCACGCGTCCCAATTCAATAGCTAATTTCTCCGTTTTTGAATCGATTTGGCTAGTGCCAATTACAGAAACAGTTCCCTTAAATTTATTTTTGAAATTAAAACTCATTGTATTTCAATTCTTATTTTTTCTATAATTCCTATTATTGCTCGAATATTTTTATTTGTTTAGAAAGATTAGAAAGATAAGTATCCAATAAATTTTTCAATTTCAAAATGAGCTTATTGATCATCGGAACTTTGCATAACGATCACCATATGATCGAGAACAAAGTTTAAATGATCGAAATCCATATTATAATTATATGGAAACAAAATACAGATTAAAACCAAGTATTTTTACAGCCCCGTATCGAAAGGATTCTTCAGTTTACTGCCCAGCTTGTGGACATATCATGGAACAAGTTCATCACATACCTAAAGATATAAAACAGATTTATCAATGTCCAAGATGTAATACATATATTCCGAAACAGATTTTTAGCCTGTCAAATCTTAAATAAAGGCTAATAACGAGAATTATCGTTTGATTTGGGACATATATTGTTTCTTATAGCTTGCTTCTTATCGATTATATTGGTCCTTAAGGATAGCACTCTAAACACCATTAATCATAAAAGTAAGTGACGTTTAAGAATCAGTTTTATTAGGATTATATGATATACTTATAGATCTAGGAATAATACCTATACATTAATGTATAGATCTAATGCAAAATATTAAATGAGGGCAAAAAAATAATTTTATTTTTCTTTTTTTAGTTTTATTTAGGATACCTTCCAGGAAAAATTGGAACTTCCATGAAACTATTGGAAGTATGACTATATATACGATAATACGTATTTAATTCACAATTGTAACTACGCTTAGTAGCTACAGTAAATCTGATAAAAAATTAATTTAAAAAAAAGTGAAATATAAAAAATGAAAAAAAACAAAATATCAAAAAAAATCGGTTTAACAATTTTTCTATGTGTTTTAATAAGTATAATTGGAGCGCAAGCATATTTGGTCGATGACATTCTTGACTATGGGAAAAATGAATCAACGCCAAAAACAAGCGATGGAGAAACTATAAGAATAACAATTACAAATCCAAATAGCAATACTGTATGGGAAGCGGGTACGAGCCAATTCATTAAGTGGTATTATACGGGTAGTATAGATTACGTTAACATAACTGTTTTAATTCCAATATATTATTATCACAAAACTGTATTAATCGGAGAAAATATACCTAACGACCCTACTGGTGAAAGCTGGTATGAGTGGGCAATCCCGAGTGATTATCGTCATTTCACAAATTATAAAATAATGGTCAGAGCTGAAGGTTTTAATACTTTCACTGGAGATTTTAGTGAGGAATTTACAATTATTGAAGAACATAAATCTATCACTGTTACAAACCCTACTGATAACACGGTATGGGAAGCAGGAAGTAGTTATTGGGTAAATTGGGAATCAACGGGCTATTCTCTTTTTGACTCACCTATAAATATTGAGCTTTTTAAGGGAGAGTCCTTTATTTACAGACCTGCGCTATGGACATTTACTGATCTCGATTCCTTTTATTATACACTTCCTAATGATCTGCTTTACGGAGATGATTATTATATTAAAATTGTTGATCGTAGAGATAGTACAATTTTTGGTAAGAGTCCATACTTCACAATCACGGAGGATCCGACGCCTCCAAGCAAACCCACTCTCCTTTCACCAGATAATGGTGGTTTTGTTACAATTCGACAACCAATTGTAGAGTGGAATCCCGTTCCAAGAGCAGTAGAGTACAAAATACAATTTAGTAAATCTCCTACTTTTTCATATCCAGTAGGATATTCAACATGTTGGACCGCGGATACGCAAATCCAAGCACCATCATCTCTAACTGAAGGTACAAAATATTGGCGTGTATGTGCTAAAAACTCGGTGGGAATCTATGGTGAATGGAGCGATACTTGGTCTTACATCATAGACACAATAAGACCAGCCCGTCCAACTTTGTTAGAACCACTCGATGGTGCGAAAATAAACACAGAAACGCCAACTCTTAAATGGTTAGAAGTTCCTGACGCGGTACTCTATCAGGTATATATTGACGATCACATCGAGCTTTGGGATCCTTTAATTCAACATGAATTTACTACTAATACTCAATTAACCACTGTAAATTTGGAGGATGGGATATATTATTGGACTCTTCACGCACAAGATGAAGCGTGTAATTGGGGGTATGGACCTGTAGGTGGTCCTTGGTCTTTTACAATCGATACTATACCTCCAGCAACACCTACTTTGTTATCGCCTTCTATGGATTCAGTAATCAACGATGATACTGTTATTTTTCAATGGACTGATATTGCTGATGCTGTTGAATATGGAATCCAGGTTTATATGAATACTGATTTTTCATCTCCAATAATTGATACGACCCTTACGGACGTACAGTACTCTGTATCAGGTCTATATGATGGTGATTATTATTGGCGCGTGAATGCAAAAGATGATGTGGGAAATTGGTGTAGTTGGAGTTCTTTTAATATGTTTACTGTTGATGCGATACTTAGTATTTATATTGATGATGATAATACTGAAGTAAACTGGTCGTGGGCTGTTAATCAGTGGTGGTGTACCGGTTCTGGTATAGAAACCGATCCGTACGTAATTAAAGATATTACAATAAATGCTGAGAATTCTGGTAGTGGAATTGAGATTAGAAATTCAGATGTATACTTTGTAATTGAAAATTGTTATGCTTATAATTCAGGCACAGACAAATATGATGCTGGAATCAAACTATATAATGTAAAGAATGGAAAGTTAATCAATAACGATTGCTCAGATAATAATTATTATGGAATTTGCTTAATGCATTGTACTGATATAACTATTACTGGAAACGACATGCAAAGTAACGAAGTCGTAGGTTTATATCTATATTTTAGTTCTTATAACACCATAACAAGCAACACTGCTAATGAAAACACCCATGGATTCTTTTTATTTACCGGTTCAAATAATTTTCTTATAGATAACCTTGCTATCGAAAATTCATACGGTTTTGGAATGTATTCAAGCGATAGTAATAGTCTTACCCATAATACTGCTCTAAATAATTTATTCAAGGGTTTCTTTTTAACAGGTAACGCTTCTAATAATATTATTTCGAATAATAATTTTATTGGAAACAACATAAACGCACTAGATGATGGAACGAATAACCAATGGGATGATGGTGTCATAGGGAACTATTGGGACGATTATTCCGGCATAGATTTTAACGATGATGGAATTGGCGATTCTCCATACCTAATTAGTGGCTCGGCGGGGAGCTTAGATAATTACCCAATTTGGGACGATGGTGAAAATACGCCTATTGGAGAAGATGTAGAACTTGAAGACCCCGTTTCAGGTATATCTATTAAATTTAGCGATATTACTGAGAGCGGTACAACAAGTATTAGTACCAGTGATACAGGAAATCCCCCCCCATCAGGATTCAGTGTGTCGGGACAATATTACGATATCACTACAACAGCTAGTTATTCTGGAGTAATTACTATAGCAATACCTTATAATGTGGGAAATCCGAGACTTATGCATTGGAGCACGGAGATTGGTCAATGGGAAGATATTACCACTGTCATTGACACAACAAATAATATTCTTTATGGTAACATATCAAGTCTTTCAGAATTCGTAGTAATGACTGGAATGTCTCCAAAACTTTATATAGACTCTGATTTTACTTTTACTGAAGATATTTATGGACCCATAATAATAACTGCTGATAATATAGTTATTGACGGTAATGGATTTAAATTAAAAGGAGGCGGAACAGGAACTGGGTTTTATTTAAATGGTAGAACTGGGGTCACAATTAAAGATGTTGCTATTGAGAGGTGGACTTATGGGTTTTATCTCTCTTTTTCTGATTTCAATACAATTACCGAAAACAGAGTAACCTCCTGTTTTTATGGTTTTTATATATCAAGTAGTTCTAACAATGTAATCTCAAATAATATTGCTTATCAAAACACATATATAGCGTTCTTTTTAAGGTCTGGTTCAGAGTTCAACATACTTAATTATAACACAGCCATAGAAAATCCTGAAGCCGCATTTTATCTATTTGATAGTTCTGACAACAATTTCCTTTCTGATAACATAGTTATTAATAATGGAAAAGGATTTCATCTCACTGATTCAAATTATAATACTTTTTTAAATAATCTAGCCGATGGTAGCACCTATTGTGGTTTTACATTATCTAGTAGTTCTTACAATATTTTTATAGGAAATATTGTATCAAATGCTAATTATGGTTTTAAAATATTTAGAAATTCGAATGACAACATTTTGTCAGCTAACAATGCTGAACATAATTGGTGTGGTGTTTTTATCCATGAAAACTCTAATAATAATCTTGTTTATCATAATAACTTTATAAATAATTATGATAGACAAATATGGGTAGAATCCTCTATAAATAATTATTGGTATCATCCAGAATTATTAGAGGGAAACTATTATTCTGATTATAATGGACTTGATGATGGAAGTGGCACTGAAAAGCATGCTATTGCTGGGGATGGAATAGGTGACACTAATATACCTTGGCCAAGGGCGGGATATGATCCATATCCATTTATTGATGAAAAAAGCTGGATATCAATTGATTCCGACAATGATGGAATATTGGATGTATACGAAGAAGTGATTTATGGTACAGATCCTCTTAATCCAAATACTGATGGTGATGGTTTATCTGATGGAGAAGAAGTCTTGATTCTCGATTCCGATCCTTTAAATTATATGGATCCAGCACATTTACCAATTTTCATTGACGGAGATGCTACTGGTGTTGGAGCTCATAATTGGACTTGGGCTCTTAAATATAAAGTATGTACAGGTTCGGGAACTTTAAATGATCCTTACATTATTGAAAACTTCCAAATAATAACCTCAAGTAGTACAGGAATCCATATTATAGATAGTTCTGAGTATTTCATAATACGCAATTGTTATATTGAAGCTTTATCTTATGGTATTTACATTGACAATGTCGCTGATGGGACAGCTAAAATTATAAACAATACATGTAGAAATGTTATCAACGAGTTTGGGATTAGCCTTTGGAGTTCTGCTTATGCTGAAGTCATAAACAATACGTGCATCAACTGTATACGGGGAATAATGATTGGTCAATCTCCCTATTCTGCTATTATTAATAATACATGCAAAGGCGGTCAAGGAGTTGGTATCATAATAGGACAGTCTGATTACTCTAAAGTAGCCAATAATACGTGTAATAATAACTATCAAGGTATCTATATTTTCAGTTCAAATTGTTTAATTATCGATAATATTTGTAACAACAATTTCAAGGAAGGAATTTATATGGCTTTTTATGGTTCACATGGTACATCAGATTGCATTGTATCCAATAATTATTTAGAATCAAATCGCTTGCATGGTATTTATATCGCCGGTGGGAGTAGTAATATAATTCACCACAATATATTTATCGACAATAACCCATCTGGGCTCTCCCAAGCTCAAGATGATGGTAGCAATAATCAATGGGACGATGGTACGATTGGTAATTATTGGAACGATTATTTAGGTGTGGATTTTGACGACGATGGGATTGGAGATACGCCGAATATTATTCTTGGAACAGCAGGAAGCCAAGATAATTACCCGATTTGGGACGATGGATGTAATACACCTGTTGGTGAATGTATAAAATTTAACGATCAGGATTCAGGTATAACTTTAATATTTTATAGGATTACTTCCGGAGGAACTACTAAGATCTCTATTCAAGATATAGGTCCGGACCCACCATCAGGATTTTTATTGACTGGTACTTATTACGATATATCAACAACTGCTTCTTTCGCAGGAACTATTGAAATTGCTATACCATACAATGAAACGCTTGTCAAAGGAAATGAGAAAAATCTTAAGTTAAAACACTGGGATTCTAAGGACGAGAAGTGGATTGACGTAACAACTTGGGTAGACACAGATGCAAATATCATATATGGTGAAGTAGAAAGTTTATCCATATTTGCGCTCTTTAAAGAGATTACACTTCCTTCTATTACAGTGGAGACACCAAGAGAGGGTCAAGCTTTGCAAGACGGTATTGTATTTACAGGGAAAGCAGAAGACGAGAGCAGGGTTATTTGGGTAAACCTTACTATTCGTGAGGATGATGGAGCAAATGGAATTTTTATTCACGATGATTTTGAAAATATGCCAGCAATATACAACGAAATAACTAAAGAATGGCAGTTATTTTTTGATACAACTGAACTACTTGACGGTTACTATATGCTTATTGTTGAAGCAAGTGATATATTCGACCAGATTGGGTTAAACACCACTAGTTTTAGTATCAGAAATTGGGCAATCTTGGTATTATTGCCTTCGACTGAACAGAGTAATCCGGGACGAACAATGCCCGTTAAATATTCACTTAGAGTGGCGGAAGCGGTGGATCCCAACACGCCATTTGTCTACAACGAAGAGCTTAATATCGTTATATATGCATTCGATAACCCTGGAGAAATTTTACAAAACGCTACATTTGGAGATGTTTCTTTGAATTATCGTATTGACTCTATTGGTGAGCTGTATATTACGAATTTTAAGACTTTGAAAACGCCTGAAGTTTACACTGTAGAGATATGGAGAAAGAATTTCTTGGTGGGTTCTTTTACTTTTGAAACCGTTGATAAAAAGGCTGGTACAAGCGTAGATACTGATTACGATTGGATTGATGGAAGCACTCTAGTTTTTAGCGCTGGTATTGCATTTGTTAATATATCTATAGTCTGGATATCCGCTGTCTTTTTAGCGAGCACTATTCTATGGCGAAAAAGAAATAAAAAATATAATAATTAATCTTTTTTTTTTATTGATTTGATTTTTAGATACGAAAAATTCATAAATAACTTCATGCTAAAAATTATAATTTTCTATTGTTATTTTTGCATTAAAATTCTATAACTTTGATTGAATCCTTACCGTCATTAATATTTAATTCTGATTCATCACTTATCCTTCCAATTACTGCAGCAGACATGTCATGAGCGTTGAAAATCTTTAATACATCTTGACACGTCTCTTCTGGTGCGGTTAAAATATAAGAGGTTGTTAAATACATTTGAACATAGGTCTCTAAATTATAAGCCTTTTCTATTAGTGTGGGAGGAATTACGATTTTTTCTATATTTATATCCGCTCCAACTTTGGAATATTTTATTAATTGAAAAATCGTACCGAAAATTCCACCATTGGACACATCTTTCGACGAGTTGGCAAGGTGCTCTTGGGCAATAACATTCATAGATTTTCTTTTATTTAAAACTATTTCAGAATCTTTAAACGTAGTCGTGTCCCAATGTAAATTGCTTGCTCTCCCGATTCGACCTTCAAAATCTACGGCTAAAATGACGTTATCGTTTGGTTGTGCATTTTTCGCAGATATGTAATCTTCTTTTTTGATTTCTCCTATTAGGGCAGTACTTAGTTCGTAATAATCTTTCATATTAGTGTGACCCCGAATTATCGGAACATTAAATTTATTCGAGCCGGCGCACACGCCTTCAATAATTTTTTGCCCAATCGTTTGATCTTTAAAAGAAATTATCAGGCTTGCGGCTAAAGGCGTCCCTCCACACGCGTAAATGTCATCTACTCCAACCAAGATGGAACTAAAGCCAGCGCCAAATGGAAACTTCTCAATAAAAGTAGTTTTAATCCGATCGGTTGTTACTAACGTGTACATTCCATTATCGTTCTTAACTGCAGCCGAGTCTTCCCCTATGTCCGAGAAAATACGAGAACTTCTGAAAGAATTTAAATTTATGAATTGAACTACGGGATCAATGCTTTTTTTTTCAATTATATTGCTATTTTTCTTAATAGATTCTGCAATTTTTTTTAACATCGATAGTTCTAGTAAAAAATCTATTATTATTAAATAATTAACTTTCCTACCTTTATTATTCAAAAATAATATTACAGAATGTTCTATGTAATGGATGATTTAATTGAGTCTTCTATAGTCAAAGGGCTAGTGTTTTGCGCCTACGACAAATTAGGTCCTCAACCAATTTACATGTTCCCTCAATCAATTAAGGGGAAAGATTTCGAATCTAAGAATAAAGAAAAGAAAGTTGGAAAAGGGCTTGAAATGTCTTTCACTGAGTATATGCAAATCTCAATTAAGACGTTAAGCCTTCTCCTCGGGGACGGGATGTTATTTGAGAAAGACCACGCTTTGCTAAGGCAATACCGTTACTTTGGGATTATTCCATTTCCAGATTTTCACTTAACGGCACTTACTTTTTTTCATTTTGTTGATGTAAAATTTCTTGAAGCTCCTTTAGCATC
>JABCSY010000070.1 GCA_018238625.1 Promethearchaeota archaeon | reverse complement strand
TCAAATTATCATGCTATTTCTGGACTTATTCATACTATTATATGCGATTAGCACTTTAATGGGTTCTCAAGCCGAAATTTTAAGTAAAAAACTAAAATTTAAACGAATTGGCATTGATTCAATATTAATTTGGTTAGTCTTTTCAAAAGTAGCATACGAGTTTATTCACAACTATCCTTATAACTTATTTAGCGGGTTCAGTTTTGCTATAACAATTAATTATTTAGACAATTCATTTGTAAACCTGGTTAAAAATTGGGGCGTTTTGTTGTTCTTTCTTATTGTACTAATAAGTTTAGGATTTGTTGAAATTAAGAAATACATACTAAACGAAAGAGAGTTCAAAGAAAAAGTTGATAAAGAAGTTAAAGATCTTTTAAGCCCTATCGATTTTGTAGAAAAATTGAAAGAACCTATGACTGCTCCGGAACTGGAAAAAGAACAAGACTATGAGGGTTTAGAGCCAACTGAAGAAGAGGAAACTGAACCCTTTTTAAAAGAAATTTCAGAGCAAAAAGAACCGGATGACCAAGATTTCGACGCTTTTTAAAAATAATTAAAAATAATTTTTCTCTTTTTTCTTATTCAAATTTCTAATGTTGTAAATTACAAAAGCTAGAGAGATTAATCCTTTAATAATTAATTTTATTAAACACTAAATCAAAACATATAATACATATATTTGGGTGGCTTCTTAAATGAGCGATCGTGAGCATCTAATAGATAAGGAATTATTCCTCGAAAAATTTGAAAAATTGTCGTTAAAAATTGAACAATTGACATCTGAAATTTCGAAAATGAAAGAAAAGCTCGATAAAACTAATAAGTTCAACCGAAGTTTTGGGTTAGAAGCAATAAGAAACTCTAAACCTTTGAAGTTCGCAAACGAGATTCATGGGCTAAAGAGTCCCACTAAAAGATACATCTTGTCTATTAGAACTGTATCAGAATTATGGAAAGGACGAAAGAATGACTTTCTAATTGCTATTAGACAACAAGAAAAACAAACGCAGAAGGATATTAAAGCACTAGGAATTAGAATTCCTATTGACGATATGAAGAACCTTACAACTTTAGCAAGAGAAGTACTATCGATGCTTTATATCTCAAGTGAATTGAAAGGTATTGAAATCACCGAGATATTAAGAGAAATAATTTCTCAGATTAATAAAGAAGGACAAAGCATGGTACGAGAAGTAAAGCAAAACATGGTACTTTAATTAGCACAAATTAATATTCAATCTACTAAACCTTTAATAATTTAAAATTATCCCAGAAAACTAGAATTATAGGGTCAAATTAGATGTAAATTTGAAAAAAAAAAAAGAGATTAATTTCTTATTTTCGATACACTCCATATTTTTAATAAAAATGATAACTTAACAACTTAAGTTTTAAGACCTTGGTATGTTAACAATATGAATGCAATCATCCCCATTCTTACAAAAACTATCCCGATACCTGGTGGAAGTAAACTATCAAAAACTCCGCACAAAACAAATGTAATGAAACCTATTGCCAAAAACGCAAATTTTTTTCTTATTTCGCCAGTTGATTGAATTGCTTTTATTGAAAATCCAAATCCCTCAAAAAATAGGATAGACATTAAAAATATGACCATTAATATGAAAGTTGGGTGTCCCCTATTAAAAGTAGCATCAATTATATCGCCAGGATTTATAATTTCAAAAGTAAAAATATTTGCAATATCAAACCATAGGAATAATTCGAAAACTATACCTAATATTGCATAAATTGCTATAATTATTAGCTTTCTTTTTGGAATTAAGAGTTCGATGCCAAGGTACATCACAGTAAACATTCCTGGGGCTACCCACATGTAACTTATTAGTCCATATAATTGAATAGGTTCTATATTGTTGCCTATCAACAATAATGACATAAAATCGACTACAGGAGCTATATAAATAAGACCTACAAATATTATCGTTATGCCAGTAAATGCAAGAAGATTTGCCTTTAACTTTCTTGCATGATAAAAAGATAATAATCCAAAAAAAATTGCAAATATAACAACGCATAATGCTGTAATCCCATTTAGCCAACCTAAAACAGAAACCAATTTTAATTTCCCTCTCTATTATAAAATATTTTTTTAGTTCATAACTTTTTAGTAACTAATATTAGATGTTATATTTATATTTCTTGGGGATAATCGTGAAACATAAGTTTCACGATGTGAATTCTTAACAATATTGTAGTTTTTTATGCCTTAAAGCACTTATTTATGATCCTTAAGCCAGTGTTATTGAATTTGTAAGTGGTTCGAATTTGGAATTGTTTATATATTTCATGAACATTCTTATTGATTAATTATAAAATTAAAAACTAAATTTGGATAAGATGAGAAATAATGGATTATGAAGATATCATTTTTGAAAAAAAAGATGGGATAGCGCGCATAACAATCAATCGACCTCAGCGCTACAACGCGTGCACACAGCACACTATCCATGAATTGATCGACGCTTTTAATAGATGTATGGATAAGGAAATAGGTGTTGTGGTATTTACTGGCGCTGGAGAGAAAGCGTTTTGCACTGGTGGAGATCAGACGACTCGCGAGAAAGGAGGTTACAAGGGAACATATTTATTGCCTTTGGAAGTTGGTTGGCAGCATGTAACTCACCAGATTCGTACTTTACCCAAACCAGTTATCGCCCGTGTAAATGGTTACGCGATCGGAGGAGGGCATGTATGGCATGTCGTCTGCGATCTTAGCATTGCGGCAGAACATGCGCAACTTGGACAAGCTGGACCACGCGTAGGTTCCTTTGATCCGGGATATGGGACCGGTGATTTAATCCGTGCTGTTGGCGTGAAACGTGCTAAAGAGATTTGGTATCTTTGTCGTCGATACACCGCTCAACAAGCCTTAGAAATGGGACTTGTTAATAGAGTTGTACCCATAGAAAAATTAGATGAAGAAGTAAATACTTGGTGTCAGGAAATATTGGAAAAGAGTCCAACAGCTTTGAAAATGCTGAAATTTGCCTTCTTAGCAGAGACCGATGGAACTTCCGGCATCACGCAATTAGGTGTCGGGGGATTGTCTCTCTATTATGGTACTGAAGAAGCGGTGGAAGGCAAAAATGCATTTGTAGAAAAACGTAAAGCAGATTTTATGAAATTCAGGAAGAAGTGAGGCTAAAAATGGATATTAAAGATGTGTGTGTTATAGGTGCGGGCGTAATGGGTTCAGGAATCGTACAATTATTGGCTACTTATGGATATAATGTGACCTTAGTTGATGAAAATGAGAAAATCGTAAATGACGCAAAAAATGCAATTGAAAAGAATTTAGAGAGGTTTTTTGTCGCTAAAAACAAAATCAGCAAAGAAGAAGCAGAGAACTACCTTAACAGAATTCATTTATTTGTAAATAAAGAGGAAGCTGTTAAGGACGTACAATTGGTAATAGAAGCGGTTTTTGAAGATATGAATTTGAAAAAGAAATTATTTGCTAAATTAGATTCAATTTGTGATAAGGAAGTGATTCTTGCTTCGAATACATCGTCCTTAAGCATTACGGAAATAGCATCTGAATCAATACACCAAGATAGAATAGTAGGAATCCACTTTTTTAATCCGGCAACCGTCATGAAATTAATTGAATTAATTAAAGGCAAAAATACGTCAGAAAAAACGTTAAAAATCGCAAAGGATTTTTCCGAAGGATTAAAAAAAACTGTAGTAATAGTAAATGATTCTCCTGGTTTTGTTACTTCGAGATTAATATACGTAATGTGTAACGAAGCTATTAATATGAAACTCGAGGGAATTGCAAGCGCAGAAGATATTGATGCTGCTTGTAAGTTAGCTTTTAATTTCCCTATGGGCCCATTGGAGCTTAGCGATCTGGTTGGATTAGATATTTACGATAAGATTGGGGATTATTTAGCCAATGAATTCGGAGAAAAGTATAAACCTAGCTCGCTTTTAAAAGAAATGGTAAAAGATGATTTATTAGGAAGAAAAACAAAGAAAGGATTCTACAATTATTAATTTTTTTTACTCTATTTTCTAAGTTATTTTTATTTTAACTCTTCTCGTGCGATTACTAAGTTCTGAATTTCAGAAGTGCCGCCCCCAATCATAAAGAATTTAGCATCTCTCATATATCTTTCAACAGAGTATACATCAGTGTATCCGATTCCTCCATGAATCTGAACTGCTTCCGATGTGATTTCAACCGCTGCTTTGCTTGAGAAAGCTTTTGCCATTGAAGCTTCTTTTATTATCTTTTCATTCATTTCCGCTAACTTTGCGGCATTATAAGTCAATAATCGAGCAGCTTGTAATTTTGTTGCCATTTCCGCTAATTTTAACTTAATTAGTTGAAAGGTAAATATCGGTTTATCAAATTGAATCCTGTTCTTAGCATATCGTTTGGAATCCTCTAAAGCAGCCATAGACAAACCATTACATTCGCAACTTAACGTTATTCTTTCGATATTAAAAGTATTCATTAAGCTTTGAAAACCCGTTCCTTCATTACCAATGAGATTATGTTCTGGAACTTCTACATTATCAAGTCGAATCGTTCCATTATATAAGCCATTTATTCCCATTAATTCATATGGGTTCTCTATATGTAAACCAGTAGTGTCTTTTTCTACTAAGAAAACACTCATTCCATTACGAGGGTTAACTTTCTTACCAGTAATGCACCAAACGAAATAATAATCCGCTATCCCTGCGTTTGTTATAAATTTCTTAGAACCATTTAAAACGTAATTCTGTCCCACTTTTGACGCACTCGTTTTAATTCCTGCTACATTTGAACCTGCCTCTTCTTCAGTAACGCAGATACTACACAATTTTTCTCCAGTTGCTACTTTTTTCAAAAACTTTTCTTTTTGAAAATCGCTTCCATATCTATTAAGAAGATATCCATTTAATATACAAGGTGTACGAGTTACTGATATAGCTACATTGATTTTTGAAATCTCTTCGGTAATCAAACAATGTGCAATCAAGCCTAGATCTGAACCGCTATATTTTTCTGGAATTAAAGGTCCAATTAACCCGTTCTTTCCTAATTTTTTGATTAAAGCGATAGGTATCTTATTATTTTTATTAATTTGATTTTTTATTGGTTCTAATTCTTTGCTTAATAATTTTCTTACATCTTCTCGTAAATTATAGTGTTTCTCAGAAAAAAATAAATTATTCATTTTAGGTTCTCTAATTTGGTTTTTAGTGAATACTATAAAATTATTTTGTAATTATTTAAGTAGTAATAAAGAGCTTTTTTTGTTTTCTTTTCTTATCATTTTTACTGTAATTAAATTTTATTTAAGTGATTTTAATGTCTAACAAAGAAATTATTTGTGAAAATTGCGGAGAAAATCCCAACGATCGTATTTATGAGTGCCATGAATGCTACAATCAAATATGCGATAATTGTGCAAATATTTGTAAACATTGTAACGAAAGTTTCTGTGATGGATGTTATCACGATCATAAAAAAGCTTGTAAATAAATGAAAGGAAGTTACGTTCTTGTAATATTTCTATCTAAGAATGTTAAAGTTGAAATTGGCGCGTTAGGGGCTTTATCATTATCCAAAGGTTATTACCTCTATGTGGGTTCTGCAATGGGAAATGTTGGCTCATCAACCTTAGAAAATCGTGTTAAAAGACACCTTACTGATTCTACTAATAAAAAAATTCACTGGCATATTGATTATCTACTAAACGACGAACATTTCTTAATAACTAAGTTATATATTGTTCCGTCATTAACGAGGCTAGAATGTGTTATTGCTCGAGATATTATGGAGGTTTCAGATTCGTTTATTAAAAATTTCGGCTCTACCGATTGTTCATGTAAGAGTCATTTGTTTTACTTTAAGGAATTTAGAAAATTTATGTGATAAAAAGAGATGGTCCTAGAAATCCTAAAATAATGGATAAAGCTATAATTATAAAGATTTCGATCATTATACCAGACTTCTTATAATTCCTTACTGGAAGCCAAAAAAATAGTTTGTCTCTTACCCAATCAACAGTCCGATGTAAGTAATATTTTTCACCCCATTTAGATTCTGGATTTTTTTTTCGGATTCTTTTTTGAATTGGTCTTAAAATTAACCAATCCCAAATATCGATAATATTGGCAAAGATCATGCCTAGCCAATAAGGGATTATGAAAATGATTATTGATAACAATGATACACCATATATGATATAATGCCAAACAAGCCAAAATTTATCTCCTTTTTGAGCGTCTGGCGTATGGTAAGTAATTATCGCTATGCCATCAACAAATATATGAGAAATAAACGCGAAAAAAATGGTTCCTATAAGATTCCAAGGAAAGATTAAAAATCTAAAACATAAAATTTGAATAATAATCCCAACAAGGTTATGGGTTATAGTTTCCAATAATATCCCTAACTTTTTCCTTAATTTTTTTATATATCGTATTTGATTGAATTTATTAAAATTCTTAAAATTTTTTAACTTTGTAATTGAATTTTACATATTAGAAATCAATCTTAAAATTTTATAAGTGATAAAAAATGGGTATGTTAGATGGAAAAGTTGCCATTATTACTGGCGCTGGTCGTGGTTTAGGACGAGAAGAAGCGCTAGCTATGGCAAAAGAAGGTTGTAACTTAGTAATAAATGATTTAGGCGCAGCATTTGACGGAACGGGCAATAAAACCCAAGTAGCTGATTTAGTTGCTGAGGAATGTAAAAAACTTGGCGTTAAAGCGGTAGGGAATTACGATTCGGTAACAGATTTTAATAAAGCAAAAGGGATGATAGATCAGGCAGTTTCGGAATTTGGACACTTAGATATCGTTGTTAATAATGCGGGTATCCTACGAGACAGAATGATTTTTAACATGACAGAGGAAGAATTTGACGGCGTCATCGCAGTCCACCTTAAAGGCACGTTTAATATGGTTAGGCACGCGGCAGAATACTTTAGGAAAAGAGGTAAAGCAGATCCTAAGTTAAAAACCTTTGGAAGAATAATCAATACAGCTTCAGATGCGGGATTATTAGGTAATATAGGACAATCTAATTATGGTGCTGCTAAAGCAGGTATTGCGGCGTTCACGTTAATTGTGGCAGATGAATTAAAAAAATACGCTACGGTTAACTGCGTTGTACCAATGGCTAGAACTAGGCTTACAACTGACGCTACGCCTAAAATGGTAGGCGTTATGAGTTCTAAATCAAAAGGAGGAATGGATGTGTTTAATCCATCGCATTTTGCTCCACTAATCGTGTTTTTAGCTTCAGATAGCGCTAGAAGAGTCAATGGTGAAGTAATTAGAGCTGCTGGAGATAAAGTTTGGGTTTACAGGGGATGGCACACGGTTAAGCGCATTGATAATAACGGAGCCCCTTTCACACCTCAAATACTTGCTGAAAGGTTCAGGCCAGACTTATTAAAAGGATTGCCTCAGAAACCAGCAATAACTGGAGTTGCAAGTGAACTCTTAGATTTATAACGAGAATAAATTTGAATAAGTTATTTTTTTTTCTTTTTCTTCTTTTAACTTAACTTTTTATTAACAAATCAATTTATCAGAAATCTCTTCGAATACATGATAGATTATCATTACTACTTTATCAAAATCTTTGTCGGATAAATCGATATCGCTTTTTTTTAGAGTATCTAGAAGATATTCTAACTTGTCCAATGCGATTTCAAGGTATTGGGTTTTATTGCCAATATTAGATTTTTTTATATGACTTTTCAAAAAAATTATCTCGCTAAGAAGAATATTTACAAGCTTTTCTCTTCTTGGTTCAAAAAAATCGGAATATTGCCATTTTATTACTTTACTCATATCTTTTTCACTTTTCATTTATTCTTAATTTAGAAAATAGAGTAGTATATTAATCTCTTAGAGAGACCAGTTTTTGATTCAACTTATAAGATATGAGATAAAAGAAAAAAAATAAATAATTAATTCAAAAAAAGCTTAATTATTTAATCTGCGAAAAGGAGGTTTTAGCCCTTCAGGAAACGGAGTTTTGTATGGATCGTCTTTATGTGAATTTTCGTGTTCTTCACGCGCTTTTTTAACTAATTCGGGGTTTCCCATAAATTCCAAACTAGATAAAGCTAATATTTTTGCTGCTGTTAACATCCCTTTATGCCCAATACTCATTCCGGAGGTCGCTACAATCTGCCAAGAATGCCCTGGAGATCCCATAATCTCGCAAGCAGTAGTAAATTCACCAAGTGGTACTTTCCAAGAAACATCTGCCACATCTGTGGAACCTGGCATCACTTTACCTTTTCCAATTGGGGGAATTATGCTTTTGTTTAGAGGTTGGCTTAGAATTGCTTTGGCTATCTCCAGCATGTCAGGAGGTATTAATCTATAGTAGCCTTCCATTGAATTCTCTGGTAGTGACTTTTTAAGTTCATTTGCAAACGCTTTATCGTCCTTGTTAAATCTTGGTGTGCCTACTGTTTTCATGGATTTTGAAATCACTTCGTCGACTACTTGATTATACCATGTATTGTATGTGCCGCTTAAAAAATCGATTTCCATTGATGTTTCGGTCATCATCGTTGCCCCTTCAGCTATTTTAATAAGCCTTTTATATAAAGCTTCTACTTGGTGGCGTTTTGGAGCACGCACAAAATAATGCACTTCAGCTTCTGCTGGTACCACATTTGGAGCTTCACCACCATTTGTTATTATATAATGTAATCTTGCGTCAGAAATCATATGTTCGCGCATAAAATTAGCTCCGATATTCATTAACTCAACAGCATCTAAAGCGCTTCTACCATTTTGAGGGTCCCCCGCAGCGTGAGCGGTGCGTCCATGAAACTTAAAAACGACTGAATTCATTGATAAGGCGCTCATCAAAGTTAACATGTTTAGAAACCCAGGGTGCCACGTCATTGATATATCAACATCGTCAAACAATCCTTCTCTTATCATGTAACCCTTTGCGTTAAAAGTTTCCTCTGCAGGACAACCATAATAACGAATAGTTCCCTTTACACTACCCAAATCAATCGCTTCTTTAACGGCTAATACTGCCCCTAACGAGCCTACACCTAATAAATTATGACCGCAACCATGACCTGGCGCACCTTCTATTAAAGCTTCCCGAGATGATTGTGCTTTTTGACTGAGCCCTGGTAAAGCGTCGTATTCTCCTAAGATCCCAATAACAGGCTTCCCTTCACCATAATCAGCGAAAAAAGCAGTTGGCATGTCTGCAACTCCCATTTTTACTGCAAAGCCTGCTTCGTCAAGTGTATTTGCTAATAATTTTGAAGATTTAAATTCTTTTAAACCTAACTCTGCGAACCCCCAAATCTGATCGCTGATATCAATCAATAAATCTTGGTTAGCTTTTACCCATTTAATGGCTTGTTTAAACATAAATTACAAAAATGTTTATTTATTAATAATTTTTATTTTTTATTGTAAAAAAGTAAGGAATTAGATTTCTGTCTTCATTCTACGTGAAGTTACTTTAAGGAGTTGAGAAGGTTATATATGTGGGCAAATATATTGACTTTTTTGGTTTTAAACTCTTTATTTCTTCGTTTAGTTTCTTCATCATAATCGTTCCTGATCCAAATTTTAAAAACGCCATTGATTTTAATGCCTTAATTAAATCAATGTCACTATAACAAGAATTATAAACTAAAACTCCAATAAATCTTCTAGTAGCGGCTTTTAATAGCTTATCGATTAGAAAAATATATCCAAAATGCAAATCTCGTTTATTCTTAAATTGACTTTTATCTAAAAACACTTCGTGAACAATCCCAATTCTAATTTTAAGTCCAAATTTAAACGAATGTAGATTTCTATGAGTTATTGCGGCACCACCTATTATTTTTTCCTTTTTTCGTATGATTATATAGGTAGGTTTGAGTCTTTCTGCTGGTACATTAATTCGCGCCCAAGTAATTTTATCTTTGTCATATGGCGTAACACCAGTGTAAAACTTTTTAATAATTTTGTTCGCAGCGTTCATGTACTCAAAATGTTTATTATTAACAATCTCGTAAGAAATATTATGAAAATTTTTACTTAGTTTTAGAAGGATTCTGTAAATAAAGCGTGGAAAATACGAAATAGCAAAAAAAATTGGAAATAGCAACGCAAATTTTTTAAGATCTTTAAACAATTTAAATAAATTTGGAAAATTAATCAGCATAAGTTCTCTATCAACATCAATGTAGCCGAATTTCAAGTAAATCTTTGATCTAGCAAATCCCTTGTAATCTGCTGTTAAAATTGAAAGGTCACAATTTCTTTTTTTCATGTATTCCATCGCCATTTCCATTAGATTAGTAGCAATTCCTCTACGTATATAATCGGGATGGCATGAAACATCGTTGATATCTCCAATTAAATAATTTTTAGAATTGAAAATGATGTCTTCAACTAAATTTACGTGAATTGCCCCCACTATCCTATTTTTTTCAACATCTTCAGCAATTTGAATCATTTCTGGTTCAAAATGGGGAGACTTGATGTATCTCCAATTCCATTCTTCAGAAGTTCGAACGATACCCACCCCATTCATTTGAAAAGCTCGATTGAATAGATCTGCTAGCTGTCCGTCATCGCCTTTTTTGTAATGACGATAAATAATATCTACCATTATTTAAAACACTTAAAAGCCAATTTCAAAATAAAGATATAATTTTACACATTTAAATATAATAAAACCGTAAATATCTATTAAAATAATTTACTTAATTAATTTTTATACCATATAAAATAAAAAACTATGATCAAATATGAGTGATGAGAAAATAATTACTGAAGGAGAGCAACAAAGAAAAAGATATTATTGGATCGATCATGCACGAGGGTTTATCATGCTCTTACTTGTGATCACTGAATTTCTACCTTATGTTATTCGAACTGGTAGTGAAATTACTCGATTCTTTTTAGCTCATCCACTGAATCAAAGAACAGTTGAATTTATGAATTTTTATGATATTGGTGCTCCTGCTTTTATTTTTATAATGGGGATACTCATGCCATTGTCCTTTTTACACAGAAAAGAAAGGGATGGCGTAAGTAAGACAGTCAAACACATGATTATTCGATATGGGATTATCTTGGCTCTGGGATTACTTGTAATTCTAATCGATCACGGTGAATTTATAACAACTGAAGGTATTATTATTTGGGACGTTTTACCAACTCTAGGGTTGGTAGGATTAATAACAATACCATTTCTGTGGTTAAAACCAAAGGGACGTGCTATCGTTGCTACAGCTTTATTAATATTCTATCAAATTATGCTTCTTTATGGTGGATGGCGAGAGTACGCTATTGCATCTATTCACGGTGGTATTTTTGGTACAATATTTGGATTTTCTGCTATTATGATTTACGCAACCTGTTTAGGCGAAGTATTGTTTATAAGTGAAGGATATGCTGATAAGAAGAAATATCAAATATACTTAATTGTAGGGATTACTGCTCTTGTAGGCGGTCTATTACTTTGGTTATTACCTGGATGGTATCCAAATAAACGCCAAGTAACTTTAACTTATATTTTAATTAGTTTAGGGGCTTCAATCTTAATATCGTTTCTTTTTATTGGTATTGACAAGAAAGTTCAGAAACCAATAATCATTCTAGATAGTTACGGAAAATCTCCATTTATAATTTATATTATTGCAGTTGTATTGGAATTCATAATAAGTGACTTAATTGATTTAGATATGGATTTTCTAATTTTCACGATAATGGTTATTGTTATGACGCTCATTGCATTATTACTTGATAAGCGGGGAAAAATAATAAAATTATAGTTTCTAAATCTTATTCTTATTAATTTTTTTTTTATTAATGCTAATTCCAAAATTATTATACTTAAATAACGTTAAATCTTAAATATCAACAATAAGATTATTCTAATAATTTTAAATCTATAAACTAAAGTGAATTAAATGAGTGAAGAAAGGATTAAGGAAATCCTAGAAAGCCTTAAAGCGATAAAGGGCGTACATGGCGCTGCGATAATTGAAAAATTTGGGTTAATTAAAGGTAGTGCATTACCTGGTTGGGTCGACCCAGAATCCGTGGCAGCAATGGTCACTCTTGTTCTTAAAGCTTCTCAACGAGCAACGAAGGAACTTGAACAAGGTAATTTTTATAACGCTATAATTGAAAGTGCTAAAGGAAAAATACTATTTTCGGAAGTTGGAGGAAATATATTAACGATAATTGCGACTACAGATGCAAGACTAGGTATTATCAATCTAAAGCTAGCAGCCGCCTGCGAAGCTCTTCAGAGTCTTCTTTAGCATCTTATTTATTTTTCTACTTTTTTAAGATTTCTCTAGTAATTTTAACATTGCTTGTCTTGTTATTTTAGGATCTGCTTGTCCTTTGGTTTTTGCCATAACCCTACCAATTAAAGCTTCTAAAGCTTTAAGGTTCTTACGAAAATCTTTAACGATATTTGGATTTTCTTCAATAACATCTCTACATAACTTTTCAATGACTTTTACATCAAAAATTCTCGTTTTCCCCTTTTTTTTAATGATTTGAGAAACTGTTGTCCCTTTCATCATTTCATCAATGTAAGTCTTTGCTATTTTTGTAGTAATTTTACCGTTTCTGATGTTTTTGATTAAATCTACTACGTGTTTAGGAGTAAGTTTTGTATTATTAATCGTTGTATTATTCTCGTTTAACCATCCGGATATATTGTTCATTAACCAATTGCAATACTGTTTGTACTCATCATAACCAAATGAAGGATCTGAGTTCGCACCGTCTTCATAAAAATCTGCGATCTCTTTATCTAAAACTAAGTTTTCAGAATCAAATTCAGATAACATATATTCTCTGCGGAGCCTTAAGGCTCTTTCATTTGGCATTTCTGGTAGTTTTTCTTTAACTTTGTTGATAAAAATATTATCTATTTCTAATGGAACTAAATCTTGTTCGGGGAAATAACGATAATCTGCTTCAAATTCTTTTGATCGTAACGATATCGTGATTTTTCTTTTATCGTCCCAGTGTCTAGTTTCTTGTATTAATACTTTTCCCCTTTTAAGTGCGTTTTTTTGCCTTACAATTTCATAACTTAATGCGCGTTCAACTTCTTTAAAGCTATTGATATTTTTAACTTCACTACGTTCATTTCCTTTTATAGAAATATTTGCATCAACTCTTACGGAGCCCTGAAGGTCTAAATCTGATATACCCGTATATTGAACGATCGATTTTAATTGTTTTAGAAATTCTCTTGCCTCTTCTGGGGTGTCAATAACAGGTTCGGACACAATTTCAATCAAGCAAACACCAGAGCGATTATAATCTACTAAGGTGAATGGTGAAGTTGCTATACTTCCTTTATGCACTAACCTAGCGGGATCCTCTTCTAGATGAATTCTATTGAGCATGACTTCTTTTTTGTGGTTATTTACTCTAACAGTAATTTTTCCCCCATCTGCAAAAGCTTTACCTCCCGCTTTGTTATATTGCGTAATCTGAAATCCTTTTGGGAGGTCTGGATAGTGGTAATTTTTTCTAAAGAACCAAAATTTATGATTGATTTTACATTCTAGGGCTAGAGCTAATCTGGTTGCAAATTCAACCACTTTTTTGTTAACTACTGGAAGCGAACCTGGCAAACCAATGCATATAGGGCATACAAATGTATTAGGCTCTGCTCCACGATAATTAGTACTGCAACTACAAAATAACTTTGTTTTGAGGTTAGTCAATTGAATGTGAACTTCTAAACCTATAATCACTTCATTATTTTGACTACTCAAATTATTTACCTCCGCTTACAACAGGCGCAATTTTTCGATAAACATTTAGTTCTTGTTCAAGTTGATAACCAATGTTGAGGACGCCTTTTTCATCAAAATAATCCCCAATTATTTGAAAACCTATAGGTAAATTATTACTATCAAAACCACATGGGATTGTTAACGCTGGAATGCCCGCAAGATTAACAGAGCAAGTTAATATATCTATTATATACATTTGCAACGGGTCATCAATTAACGCTCCAGCTTTGAATGCTGTTGAAGGCATTGTTGGACAAACGATAGAGTCACACTTTTTAAAGGCTTTGACGAAATCGTTTTTAATCAATGATCTAACTTTAAGCGCTTTAATATAGAACTTATCGTAGTATCCCGCAGATAACGCATAGGTTCCTAAGAAAATTCTCCGTCTTACTTCTGGACCAAAATATTTCCCTCTTGTTCTACTAAATACTTCGAAAGTGTCGCCAGAAAGGTCCTCGCTCATGTTTCCATATCTTAAACCGTCAAACCTCGCTAGATTCGAGCTTGCTTCGCACATACAGAGTAAGTAATATGTTGCAATGGTATATTCAAGATGTGGAATTGATATTTCAACGGTGGATGCTCCTAAATTTTCTAATTTTTCGATTGATTTCTTTACAGAACTTTCTACTTCTGCTTCAATCCCATCACCGAAAAACTCTTTTGGAATTCCAATTACTTTTTTTTCGATGGGATTTTTGATTTCTTCTGTATATTTATCAACTTTAACATCTACTGAGGTAGAATCGAGTGGATCTTTACCCGATATTATTTCAAGCATTAACGCTGAATCGTATACACACTTAGTAATGGGACCAATTTGATCCAATGAATTTGCAAAGGCAACTAATCCATATCGTGAAACTCTACCATAAGTAGGTTTCAATCCCACAACTCCGCAGAAAGATGCTGGACACCTAATACTACCTCCTGTATCGCTTCCTATTGCAAAAATAGCCTGTCCCGATGCGATAGCTGTAGCACTCCCTCCGCTCGAACCTCCAGGCACTCTAGATAAATCCCAAGGGTTATAGGTGGGGCCATAACAGCTCGATTCTGTAGAACTTCCCATCGCAAATTCGTCCATATTTGTATTTCCAATGTGAATTGCTCCCTCTTTTTCTACTAAGCTTTCAATAACGGAAGCATTGTATGGCGGGCGATAACCCCTTAGTATTTTTGAACAACAAGTCGTAGGAAAACCCTTTAAGCAGATCAAATCTTTATTTGCAAAAGGTAATCCATAAAGCCTCCCCACTTTTTGACCTTTTTGTATTTTTATATCGCATTCTTTTGCTTTTTTAAGTGCTTTATCTTTGGATAGTTTAACAAAAGAATGAATAAGATTATCAGTTGCCTCAATTCTGTCAAATGACGTTTGAATTACATCTTGAATGGTGATTTCTCTATTTATTACTTTTTCAATTAATTCATATCCCATGTATTCATAGAGCTTCATTGACACCAAATCACAAAAAGAGAATCAGTTAAAAACAGTCTATCCTTATTTTTTTAAACTTATAAATACTAGTAAACTAAAAACTTTACTTATTTTTAATTGGATTCATTTTGCTATTTCCTTGCTGAAAGTTTAAATCCAAAACAAATTATTTTTTATATTTATTTAACAAAATAATATTTAACATTAAATTAGAAGGTGATTCAAATAGTAATAATAAATTCTGAATGTAATTTAGTAATCATTATTATCTTATTCTGAATTTAATTATATTGAGGTTAGATTGAGATTGAAGAGTGTCAGAGTTTTTACCTTTTTTATGTTAAACCTAATGCATTTCTTAAAATTCCCTTCGCAGACGAATCTAATATATCAAAAATACTCCTGAAATCTGAGAGAACCAGAAATTGATAAATCTTTGGGGAGTAATCAATTAAAAGAGAGTATTTCCATTAATTATATATGACAAAAATGGATCAAGAGAGTGTTGATAAGACTAGGCAAGCGCATTCTAAACTACAATCTTATTCTACAATAAAATTTATACAAGACTTATTTAATGAGCTAGAAAGTCAGCCCGAAGCATTAGCAAAAATATTTCCTGAAAGAGTTTACCATTTTTCAGATGTAGATTTATCACAATTTTGGAAGGGAAATGATAAATTTATCGAAGGTAAAAAATATTATAAACAAAATCAAAATCCAATGTATGAAATTAAGGAAAATGATTTGAATATTCTTAAAGAGAAATCTATTAATACTTTTGGTGCGAAATCCATAGGTCTTATTGAGATAACTCGACAGTATAAAAGTGATGAAATTACTATGTTTGAATTTATTGATAAATTCAAGAATGAATTAGGTAGAATTTCTGGTGAAGTAAAGGTGTCGAAGACCGAATTAAGCTTTTTATTTGGAATGGCGCATAATTATATATCAACAATTTCAAAGCGATTAGAAGATCGTGATAATCCTAATTTTAATCCTTCTTTCGCATTTAGTAAAGAAGTATTAGGCGGATTAGTTGACAATTTAAGTGTATTTAAGTTTTCATTTAGGAAAGTCTTAGATATAATTGAGAGATTTATTTCTCTTAATCCTGACCTAAAGGAATATAGTGGACAACAATATACAATTACAAATCCGAACTTTTTTTCAGATATACTCCAAAGTCCAACGGTAGCGTATTGGTTTGGATTTCTTTGTGCTGATGGTTATGTTTCCAATGTTAGAAATAATTATGAGATTGGGGTTGATTTATCAATTAAAGATGAAGACCATCTTAAGAAGTTTGGTGAATTAGTTGGATTTGATGAGAGCCGGATTCTTTATCGAGTACGAATCCAATGTTATAATTCTGAAATAAAAGTATATAAGACTAATGAGGTTAAATTTTCGTGTAAGTCTATGTATAATGCATTGACGGAGTTAGGTCTATCTGAGCTTAAAAGTGATAGAATAAGTGTTCTTCCTATTATAAAAGAAGCTATTAGGTTAGCTAAAAAGGAAGCGGAAAATATAGATGTTCCTTGGTCAGAGACAAGCTATGGAAAAGTTGCTCATGCATGGCTTCTTGGTTTTTTTGATGGAGATGGTCGATATAATGGGAGGACAAATCCTCGAGCTGGCAAATATAGTGCTCAGATTTACTCTGTTAGCAGAGATATATTAGAAGAGATCAAAAATTTATTTGGAATTAGGAACGAAGTAAGAGTAAAGGTGAATCCAGGGGATAAAATGTTCGTATTTGATAAGCTAGTTATTTCTAAAGGGTTCTATAGGTTGACTCTCGGTCCTGACGTGTTTAAGAGATTATTACAGAGCTATACTAATAGCTTAGATCGAAAGCGTCCATAAAAATTTATTTCTAATTAATTTCTAAATTGTTTCTGTCATTAAATATATTTATTAACACACAATTTCATAAATCATAGAGTTTATCTTAGTTAAATTTAAAAGGATATTAAAAGAGATCTTGTAATGATTCTACAAACTCTATAAAGTTCCCTGAATCTTTTATTAAAGATAAATTAATTTTGGTTATTTAAAACTTATTTCGATTAATATTAGGCACGGTTATATGCCATATGAGGAGATTAGGATCCTTATTGAAGAGAAACATATTCACATACTTCCATTTAAACATCCCACTTATAAGATTTGAGTCATAGCATCACCTATCCTTCTCCTAAATTCCTCAAGGCTTTTTTCGCGTTAGAGTGCGAGGAAACGGAATGGCGTCTTTAATGTTATCTAACCCACACATCCATTGAACGACCCGTTCCACGCCTAAACCATAACCTGAATGAGGAACGCTACCATAACGCCTTAAAGCAAAATACCAGTCATAAATCTCTGGATTTTCGCCTTCTGCTTTTAATCTTTTTTTCATGTCGTCAACTAATAAACTTCTTTCCGACCCGCCTATAATTTCACAATATCCTTCTGGAGCTAACATGTCAAAACATAGTGCTTCTTTGGGATTTTCTTCGCTAGGTGGTTTATAAAAACCCATAATTTCTATAGGATAATGAGTGACGACTACAGGAACCTTAAAATGTTCAGCTATTTTTTCTTCTTCTTTTGTTCTTAAATCCTTACCCCAAGGAACGTCCATTTGGTATTTATTATTAAGGATATCTAAAGCTTCTGCGTATTTGATTGTTGGATATTCCGCTTTCGCGTAATGTTCTAGTAACGTAACGTCTCTCTCTAATATTTCAAGTTCTTTCTTGTTACGTTTTAAAACTTCTTGTACAATAAACCTAATTTCGTCTTTAGCAACTTCTGTAGCCTCTTCAAGCGTCATCCAAGCAGCTTCCATTTCAGCCATCCAAAATTCTGCTAAATGTCTTGAAGTTTTTGACTTTTCGGCCCGGAATGTTGGACCCATATTATATATCTTCCCCAAAGAAAAGATCCCGGCCTCAGCGTACAATTGCCATGTTTGACTTAGATACATTATATCTTCAAAATATTTAACTTCAAACAGTGTTGCACCGCCTTCAGATTGGCTAGGTTGGAAAATTGGTGCGTCAAATTCGTAATAACCTTGATTTCTAAAGAAATCGTGGATTGCGCCTACAACTGTGTGTCGAATTTTTAAAACTGCATTCAATTTTCTAGATCTTAACCATAGGTGTCGATTATCATAAAGGAGTTCAGGTGACTGGTGTTCAGTAATAGGGAATGGATCAGCAATTTGGATAATTTCCATATCCGATACAGAAACTTCAAATCCGGAGGGAGCTCTTACATCCTCTTTTAGTTCGCCTGAAATTTTAATTGAAGATTCAATTGTGAGCTTTTCAGCTTTTTCAAAAAGTTCTGCATTTTTGCTTTTAGAGATAACGCATTGTATTACGTCCGATTCGTCCCTTAAAACAATAAAAACGAATTTATTTGACGCTCTTTGCCGGTACACCCAACCTCTCAAATACACATTGGTCAAATCCTTTTTCAGAGCTTCATCAATGGTTGTATATTTTGATTCCTTCATTTTTTTTAAAAGAAATTTCTTATTTAAGATTTAATTATGAAACTAGCTTATCAAAATTAATCATCAAATTTTAATTTTTCAGAGACATTTAGAAATTCAATTATATAATAAATACTGCTGCTGCTAAAACAGAAGCCCACTCGTCTTTATTCCTAGCAGTAGCATATTCAGTTATATTTTTAGTAACAACGATTTTTCCTCCCATTTTAAAGACTTCGCGTTTTTCATCGTAATTAGCGTTGGGATCAAAAGAAAAACCCAGAGTTGTAGCTAACATTTCTACCGCTAAATCTTCAGCGTAATCCCCTGTTTTTTCTGGTTTTTCCCCAAGTGTATGATGTTCACTTAAATATCCGTACTGATCCTTATCAGCAGGCATTGCAACACCTATAGATGCGCAAACTATGCGATTTAATTCTTTAGACTCTGCTCTAGACATAACAATATAAAGGATCTGTCCTGGAAGTAGTAGTTCTAAACCATTTTTCTTACTTATTTCAACACAATGGGGAGGTAAGATCGAGGAAACATTGACTAAATTATACTTTTCAATTCCCGCATTTCTAAGCGCTTGTTCAAAAGCTCCTAACTTAGATTTATGATAACCTTTTCCTTTTACAAAGAATACTTCTTTTGGAACAAATGACATGATTTTATTTTGGTTCTATTATATTTTTAAATTTTATCTATTGAATCTTCTTTCTTTTTCAGGAGGTATTTAGAGAAAATATTCATATAAAGACATTCTTCGGGAGACATTTCCGTGGTTAATTGTGGATTTTCAGTGAATTCTATATTACTGCCACGTATGATTACTACAGGCGTCTGTTGATCCGCTTCACCCAAAAGAAATTGGGCTGCGCTTGTAAGGTCATCTGCGATAGCTCTCATCGTAATTTCTAATGGACGGTTAAATAAATCTGGATGCCCACGTAAATCTTCAATTGGCTCAAAACCGGCTGTAGCTATTGCTATGCCAATAGTTCCCTTTCTGAGAGGCTGAACTCTCGAATCGGCAATAATTACTCCAAGGTTTTTTATTTTGAATTCTTTTCTTAAATCTCTCCAATATTCCCAAACAACTTGATTAAGATTTTCTGGTAATAAAATAACCTTATTTGGACCGGCGTTGGATTGATCGATCCCGGCATTTGCGATTAAAAAATCGTTAACTTTTGCCAAAATAACGTGTGTTAAACCCCCTAATATCATAGTAGATTCTTCTAAAATGAGTTCTATGTATCTTTCGTCCATATCGTACTTGTTAGCCAAATCTTTAGCCTTATCTGAGATGTTTTTCACATCAGATAAAATTCTAACCCTCCCCTGGGAAGTAGCAATCACTTTTTCTGCGATAACAATGACATCTCCTTCTTTTAACGATTCTCCTTCTCTTTTAAGCTGCTCTATTAAAATTCTTAATAATGGATCATTCTCTTTAATTAGAGGGAGCCTTATTGAAAATAATTCCATGGTGATTAAAAGAATTAAACTTATTTGAAATATTTTTTTGTCTGTACTATTATTGTACAGATTTGCATCTTAAAAATTCTATTTCATTTAAATAAGAAATAGGTACATCTCTGGCATTTATTTTCCCTTTTTCATAATCTTTTTAATAACTTCTATTACATCTTCAAAAGTTATTTCATAAGATTCTTCCAAATCTGGACAATGCTTATGATGAGGATAAGTTGTTAAAGATTTATGGTGTGGCGAGTTATCCCATCTAATTATCAAATCTCCATTTGCTTTTTGCCAATGATATAAATATAAATGTTCAGTCGAAGAAATATATTCTTTTAGAAACAATAAATCTCCATTTATTAGTTCCACTTTAGCTTTTAAGTATTGCGCTTTAGAACCAGATTTATAATCAAGAATCGTGTGTTTTTTAATTATTCGACTCTTTTTAAACAATTTTAATGTTTTTTGCATTGTTTAGTTTAATTAATTTGTTTTCTAAATCCTTTAATAATTCAAAATTAGCCTTCCATTCGATATAATCATCCCATTCTTCAAAACTCTCGTCAGTCTCCTCCATTCCCTTTCTAAAAGAGTCTATAGAGCACCCATACTTCTTTTCAAAAAGAGTTGTTTTTTCTTTTGTCAAAGTGATTTCACTAATAACTTTTAATTTTTCATACTCTATTATTTCTTCTTTTGAAACTATAATATCCATTTTATTAACCTTTTAAATGTATTATTCTAATAATTATAAAGAAAATCAGATATAAAAGTATTAATAAGGTTTTAAGCTCTAAAAGAATAACATATATTTGAAATATTTTTTTACAATTATAGATAGCGACTATGAATGAAATTTATGCGAAACTTTTTGATTTTTTAGAAATAGGAGATAATTTTCCAACTGTAATAATGGGCGTATTGAATTT
>JABCSY010000172.1 GCA_018238625.1 Promethearchaeota archaeon | reverse complement strand
AAAGAGCAGTTGAATTCGTATTAGAAGCCTATTCTCTAAAAGAATAAAGGTAGCGATTAAAAAATAAACAACAAATTTTTAACGATTATTTCGCTCATCTTTATTAGTATTAAAACGATCTAAACTTGGAGGATAAACATTGAAAGATTTAAAACCTTTTTTCAATCCTAAAAGCGTATTAATTATCGGGGTTTCAAGGCAAGCACTATCTTTTAGTTATACAGTATTGAAAAACTTGTTAGAAATTTTTTACCAAGGAAATCTTTACATTCTGAACCCTAACGCAAACGACATTTTAGGAGTTAATTCTTACCATTCTTTTGAAGAACTGCCTGAAATTCCCGAATTGGCTGTAATCGTGTTAGGAAAAGGCATTGTCGAAATTGTAGAAAGTTTAGGAAAACTTGGTGTCAAATACATAGCAATCCAGACGGAATTAAAACCAGGAACAAAGATTAACGATTTAACTATCCATTTACATCAAGTTTGTAAAAAATATGACATCACTTATTTAGGTCCGTCTATGCTCGGCATTATAAATTTTAACGATAACTTTACCACATCCATAATCCCAGTTCGCCAACATATAATGCGAGAGAATAAAAATGTAAAAGAAGGAATGAGCTTTATTGCTCAATCTGGAGGTCTAGCAGGGGCGTTAGGGTGGTGGACGCCGCCACAAAGGTTACCCATCTCAAAGGTGATACATTTAGGTAGAGGTTTTCACATTAACGAAGCCGATGTACTCGAATACTTTTTAAATGACGATTCAACTAAGGTTATTTCCCTATTTATAAGAGAGATTTCGGAGGAATTAATTGGAGCGGTTAGAAAAGTCAGTCCTACCAAACCAATACTTTTCTATTATGTGGGGAAGAACGACATAAAAGAGAGAGAATTACAAAAAGCTGGCGGGATATTAGTATTAAATTATATCGACTTATTTGAGATTGCTAAAATCTTTTTATGGTGTCCTGAACCTAAAGGAATAAATTTAGGAATAATAGGACCAAGTTCTGGCGCAATTCATTTAATTGTGAAAGAAATGAGAAAACAACATTTATCGCTCGCGAAGCCTAGTGAACTCTCTCGAGATATCATTATAGATAAAGTTGGTGGGTCTACTTGCGCTTTTGGAAACCCTGTAGATTATTGGCCTCCAGAAAAGTTTGTTGGAATTAAAATATGTGGTATATATAAGACATCTTCAGAAGCTTTATTAAAAGACGATGCTGTTGATGGACTAATTTTAGCTTTAGAGTTCTTTACTGAAATCGAGTTTGATTTCAACATTTACGCGCCTTTGGTTAAAAAATATCCAAATAAACCGATTATTACTATTCTAGTTCAAGCAGAACACGAGGGAGCGAAACGAGTAATTAAATCGGCGACTGAGTTGAAAATACCCGCCTTTGAGAACGAAATAGAGCGAGCAGTTCGAGGTTATAGGCTTTTATACGATTATTACGCAAAAATTAAAAAAAGAAAGTAAAATTAACTAAAAATCTCTTTTAGTTCTTCGGGAATTTCTTCGCCAGAGTCCATGAGAGATAAAGCGTAAATTTGATCACCGCACTGGCATTGTTTTCCTTCAAATAAGTAATACTTAAACTTATTTTTCCAATTACAAATATTTACAACGCTAATTTCGGTTATCTCTCCACAAATACAATAAATTGCCATGTCTTCGGAATAGTTAGGGATTATCTCCGTGAATTTGAGAGGCGAGTCAGTAAACTCAGAGTCGTTTAGCAGTTGATTGATTTTTTCGGCAAGGTTATCTTTTAAGCTTGGTATAAAGCTCGTGATTACCCCGTCTTTACCTTTCATTTCTGCTAAAACAACGAAGTTTTTCTCGGGTTTTTCATCTTTTAGCTTTTCTGGAATTAACGTTTTCTCGTGTTGCTGTCGAAGAATTTCAGGAATAGGGAAAGGTTCCATGCCCTCTGGGTATTCAAATGAAACATAATATTCTGTGAGCCCCCTTAATTTTTTTTGGCTTGTAATTTTTAAGTTTTCATAATCTCGATTAAATAGGGAAAACTTAATTAGTTCCAATGGAACTTCCATTTCTAAAAGATTAGATCGAATATTAGCCAATACTTCACCAATATAACTTTTTAAAACTAAGAAATCGTCTCTATTTTTCGTGTAAATCTCACGTCTATTCTCTTCTTTAAAACTATACCATTTTTTTACGACAGAATTCTTAACTAACTGAGGGACCATGCAAAAGACACATAATAATGGAAACATAAGAAACGAATCAACAGGTATTCCAATCATAGGTAATATTAAAAAAATCACAGCAATGGCAAGCAAAGGTGCGGAAACTATAAAGCTTAAATTCCTTAATCTTTTGTCAACTGATTTGTTAATTCCTTTACTTATTGCTAATTCTTCGATATTAGCCTTTAAGCGCTCAACCGTCTCGATAATTTTCTTATCTTCGAATCCCCTTTTAAGAAGTTTGTCTTCTTCTCCACCTAAATCAAATTTTTCAACTTTATCCGATATCTTACTTATGTATTGCTCGACATTGCGATCCTTAAATATAAAATCTAAAGTTTCTTCCGAGAAATAATCCAAAAATTTAATTATGGATAATTTAGCTTCGATGCTTGTAAGGGCCTCAGGATTTAAATTTAAAGCTTCTTGTAATATTTGACTTTGTGTCTTTCTAACGGGTCTAGCACGCCTCGACATTCTTGATGGTTGTTCTCTTACTTCAGATTCTTCACTTTTTTCGTTCTCGTTCATATTATTCTCAATAATTTAATGCGTTTATTAATTATTTAGTAATTAATAAAAGATAATTAACTTTTTGAAAAAATTTCTTTTTAAAAAACATAGATCTTCAACTTCAAAAAAGATTTTTATAACTTTTTATCATTAATAAATTATGAGCAAAAGAATTACCCTTAAAACAGAAATATTAGTTGAAGGATTAAAATTTCCTGAAAGTCCGCGATGGCACGACAATAAACTCTGGTTCGCTGATATGGAGGCTTATAAAGTGATGACAGTTGATTTAAAAGGGAAAACTAAAACAATAATTGAAAGACTTAGCCCCGTTTCAGGATTAGGTTGGCTCCCTGATGGTAGATTGCTAATAGTTTCAGTAGAAGATTGCCGCTTACTACGACTCGATCCAGAGGGAGTTACTGAAGTAGTCGATTTGAACAATTTCGGAACAATTTATCTAAACGATATGGTTGTAGATAAAAAAGGTCGCGCATATATAGGAAATTTTGGTTTCGATTATTTTCACGAGAAACCATTTGCTCCAACAAAACTCATACTAGTAACACCAGATGGAGACGCAAGAATCGTAGCAGAGGATATGGCTTTCCCTAATGGCACTGTTATTACCCCAGACGATCAGACTCTTATCATTGCTGAAACTTTTGCTGCGCGATTAACTGCATTTGATATTCTCGAAGATGGTTCTCTTTCAGGACGCCGCGTATGGGCTAACCTTAAATCCTTAGCGCCAGATGGTATCTGTTTGGATGCAGAGGGGGGAATATGGGCTGCAGCACCAGGTCGTGGAAGAGTTGTTAGGGTTTTAGAGGGTGGTAAAATTACACACATAATTAAAGTAGAAAACGATGCTTATGCCTGCATGTTAGGCGGACCAGATCGTCGAACGCTTTTTGTAGCTACATCAACACACACAAGAACGAGCGGTAGAATTGAATATGTAGAAGTCGATACTCCTGGAGCAGGCCTCCCATAAAATCTTAAATGTTGATACCTTTTAGGTAAAGGTGGGTTTAGAATTATCTTCAAATCTAAATTATATTTTTCTAAATAATTATAAAATTTATATGCTCTTTCAAACCAAATTCCTTTTTTAAAAATAAATGTGAAATCAGGTTTTGAACTTCTTTTTTACATCTTCTAATAAATTCTCATAAAAGTCTTTCTCAATCCATAAACCATTGTCGATCATGGCATTAAGAATTTGCTCGAAATCATCAAAAGATATTATTAGTTTTTCAGAAACAGCGTCTATTAGAACTTCAGTTGTCCATTTTGTAGTAATTCCTAACTCAATTGCCGTATCTCTCGCTTTCCTATCATTTATTAATAATAAATCTGCGTTAAGTTCATTACTTAAAGCAATAGCATGTGATTCCCCTAAGCCTAAATGTTGTGAAAGCTTTAATGCTAATTCTATCGATTCTTCTTTTTCTGGATTTTTAACAATTAACCAACCTGCAGCTTTCGCGTCTAATTCTAATCTAATATCTTCAGGAACATTAGGATGATTTTGGGTTAAAGGATATATTAATTCCTCCCAAACCTCAGTAGGTAAATAAATGGTATGATAAAGTTCCTTTAGAAGACTCAACTTATTAATCTTTCCAAAAAAGATGATTGGGGCAGTATCAGATATAACAATTATCATAAACCAACTCTAATGATGAATCGGTATTCTAGCTTTTGATCGAATAAGATCGAATTCTCGATATGGCAATCGTGCTATTTCTACTGCTCTACCCATGGATATGTCTCCTCTCATGTAAAGTTCTAAAGCGTTTTGTACTTTTTTAGAGAGAGTATTGAAATATTCCCAATCTATGGGTTTTAACAAATTTTCTTCATCAAACCAATATTTTTTTTTAACTTCTTGAACCATGAAATTATCTCCCTTGCTTCAATTAAAATAAGTCAATTCTAATATATATTTCTATTTGAACTGTCAAGACGATGTTAAATATTCATCAGCTTAAGCAAAGAATTTCCATTTATTTGCAAAAAGTTGTTAAAAGTTGATTAAAGACTGTTTAGAGTTCAAATTTATTAATTAATAAAAGATAATTAACTTTTTGAAAATATTTCCTCTAAATTTTTAAGTCTTTATTTAATAGGATTTTTTCTAAAAATATCGTTCCTAATTAAATGATTATTCAAAAATATCGATATTTTAAAGAGCTTTGCTTTAAATATGTTAAATAATTTAACTAAATTAAGATATAAAAAACAAATATGTGTGATTTTATATGGATAAAGAAAAAGTAAAAGAAGTACTAGAAAAAATTAGACCTCAATTACAAATGGATGGCGGAGACGTGGAACTCGTTGAAATTACCGACGACGGAATCGTGAAGGTTCGTTTAATGGGACATTGTGCAGGTTGCTAATTTCTTTTATTTCAAGGAAGTTGACCAAATGCACGCCCAGCAAACGCTACAGTTTGGAATCGAACGAGCTATCAAACAATTTGTTCCAGAAGTTGTTAGAGTCGAAAATGTTGCTTAAAGCAATCTGGAGTTGCTTTTTTTTTAATTTTTTTTAATTTTATAATAGCTTGAAATTTATTAAAATTAGAACCTTTTGATTAGTAAAATGAATAATAGTGAATTTATAAAAAAAATTCAAGAAGTTCAACTACTCATGAAGGATGAAAAGTACCAAGAAGCGTTAATTATCTTAGATAAATTGAAAGAGATTGAAAAAGCGGGAAATTTTGATTATAGCCTTACTCATAAGTTGTATCAATTAATTTCTAATTCTCATTCGCTTTACAATCAACAAATGATATTAAATGTTATCCAAAAAGAATCTTCGCAACAAGAGTTAATCTCTTTTACGGAACTAACGGAAATTTTAAAGGAACGTGAAAATTTAGACATTGACGAACCAATTTTAAGAAGAGAAATTGAAATTCTTATCCTTCGATCGTTATTACATTGTAGAATCGAAGGAGACGAGTTAGTTTTTTAAATTTTCTATGTTTTACAAAAAAGCTTTGTTTTTCTTTGTTTCAAAAAACTTGTCTTTTTTAAACTTATTTTTAGTATTACTTAAAAACGAGAAATAGTATTTAAGATGATAATAGATCAATTAACTCGAAGTATTCAGTTGAAGATTTGCTATTTTGGACCCGCCCTTTCGGGAAAAACGACGTCTATTAAAGCGTTATTTAACCATTTTGGTA
>JABCSY010000171.1 GCA_018238625.1 Promethearchaeota archaeon | reverse complement strand
AAATTTATCAATTGAATTTAAGGGCATATAAAGATCAAAAACGCCCTGCGGATAAGTTCCTTCTTTTACCTTACCAAGTTTATTTTCTGACATATTTGTCAATACTTTTCTTGAATTATTAATTATATTTTAAAAATATTTCAACTCCATGAAATATAAATGTTATATTGTTTTAGAAAAAGAAAGTTACTTTATCTTAATAAGAAGCTAGATTACTAGTTTCTATATCATTTGAGCTTGGGCTTTCTTTTTAGAAAAAGTTTTTTATATATATTTTTTGTTAGTGGAATAGTTTGAAGAAAATCAGCGTGACGATATCTATTATTTTGGAACTCATTCTGCGTTTGCATACTAATACCTCTGTATAATATTTTTGTGGTTTTACATATAAAGTTCACATATTAAAGAATTAATATTAAAAAAAAAAGGTTAGAAATTACAGAAAAATTCAATTAAGTAAAAACTAAGATGTATAACAATACATACTGATCATACAGACCATTTACTTCCACAACCAATACAAGCCACAAGTAAAAGCCTATAAGAAGACCGACCTAAACGCTTTTTTCTAATTTATAGAATCCTAAATTTTAATTTCTTTCTTCTTGTTATTTTTCCCCAGTAAACGCTTTGTTTACAAGGACTAAATAAGATTTTTTTAGATTATTTTTGTTAAACCTTAACAAAACGGATTAAGGGTTAGCACATTGAAGTCCAATAAAACTTAATATTCGATTTTTACTTGAAATTCCTATCGTTCGAAAAATTCCATTAGTACAGGACAAAAAATTTGACGAGAATTTTGTTCGATACTTATTTTTTCGCCTGACAATTTTTTGCCCCCTATCGCAAGACTTTTTCTTTATATCTGTACCAATCTTTTAATTTTTTTTAGTTTTTAATTAAAAAGGTAGAATACGGCACGGATTTCAATGAAAGTTTTTCAAGGAAAGTTTTTACGAAGGATTTAATACTTTTCAAACTATTATTGTATTTATAACCTTTAAATTTAATAAACGAATATTTGAATAAAAATAAGGAAAAACAAATTTAAAGTTATTAAAATTATTACCCTTTTTTAATAAATAATGCTTGCTGATAATCAATTAATTAAACGACTTCAAAGTGGAACGATTCGAGGTTTTATTTTCGATTTTGACGGGACTATCCTCGATATCAGAAAAACGCTTAAGGACGCAATAGAAGAAATATACGAGGAAGAACACATTTCAGCGGACATTGAAAGCACTATTCAAGAGATCGGGGCTTTAATGGAGACAATTCAAGGGCTTCCGCTTCCAAAAATCGTATTGGAATCTTTTGATTTGTTTAAATACATAGAATCGCTCCAACCGCTAACATATTTGAAAAAACTACGAATAGCAACGAAGATTTTCACGCGTTATTTAGAGTACGCGAAAGACGCACAGTTTTATCCAGAAGCAACTGAATTTATTAATAAATATAAAAAATCTTACGATTTATTTATTGTCTCTCACAACCAAACTAAGAACATAATTCCTCACTTAGAAGAAAAGAAGGTAAAAGGCTTTTTTAAAGGAATTTTTGGAGCAGATCTTCTTCCCGCTCTAAAACCCGACCCAAACGCGTTAAACCCTGTTTTTGATAGTTATAAATCTTGTAATTTAAAAGAATTTGTAATGATTGGAGATATGCCTTCAGATATTGAAGCTGGGAAAGAAGCTGGAGTTTGGACTATTGGTGTTGCGAGTGGAGTAAGTAAAAGAGAGATGTTGGCGAAATTTAACCCAAGTTTATTAATTGACTCGTTAGATGAATTAATTAAAATAATTGAAAATAAAGATTTATCAAATTCAAATACTCAAAATAGGATTGAGATTAAATCCTAAGAGGATGAAATAAATGGTACTTAAAGAAGAATACAAAACTTCAGCAGATACGAGTATTATAAATAATGCTGAAGAAAAAGAAAAGGAAGACCTAAAGTTCGAAAAACGGCACCAAAACTCGATGTATAATATTTTAAAATATAATCCAATCGATCCATTAAACGACCTCTATCGTCAAGCTATTGACCGAATGAACATTGGAGAAATAGAGGGAAAACTTCAATGGTGGGCGGCTTATGTATACATAAAGTTTATTGCTCGATTGATCTGGAATTTTAAAACGGAATATCCTTTAGGGAATTTATTTCCGGAATATGGAGCCGGCATTCTTGTAGGAAGCCACGAGTCTCATTTGGACCCATTCTTCTACGGTGCTGCTTGTCAAAGAAGAATCCAATACATGAGCAAATTGGATAATTTTAAAACTCCTTTAGTCAAAACGCTTTTTACAAATTTAGGAGCTTTCAAAATAGATCGTGAATACCCAGAACGGGGTTGGGACACCGCCAAAGAGATTCTCAGAGGCGGAGAATGGGTGGGTATTTTCCCTGAAGGTACGAGGTCTAGAGCTGAGAATGATTGGGAGCTAGGAGAGTTTAAAACAGGAGCAGTTCGACTCGCGATTGAAATGGGTGTGCCAATTGTTCCAATGGCAGTGATTGGGTCTAGAAATGCGTTACCAAAAGGTAATTTGGTCATGAAACCAACTCAAGTAAAAGTACGCGTAGGTGATCCGATTTACTACGATAAGTATAATATTGACAATGTTTCCTTTGAGGAAATTAGGAGACTGACTAATGAATTAAGACAGATTGTTCTTGATTTAAGAGAATACATCATTGTGGACACAAGAAAAAAGAAAAAGGAAGAAGAACTATCGATTGGCTCCCCTGAAGATGCCGAAAAACCCAAGAAGTCAAATTCATTTATGAGATATATAAAAGATGTAGGAATGGGAACACTACAACTTTTTGACGACCTCTGGTATTCCTTCATAAAATCGTTAGAAGCATTCGGACTACGCGAAAATTTTGCATCTCCATCGCAAGCTATCTATGGGTGGGCAGTCCACAATTTAGGCAACTTAATGATACCATATAAAGTAATTGACTTTGACAAATATATTCCTGATACCGGGGCAGCAGTTTTTTGTACTAACCACAATTCTGAGTGGGACGTAATTATGACTGCGACCTGTATGACATACCATAAAAAACGAATTCTTTACCAAATGGCGAAACAGAGTTTGTTTAAATTCCCAATTGTTAACGCTTGGGTTAGAACCCACCATGCGTTTCCATTAAAAAGGGGGCAACACGATGTCGATTCATATAATTATGCTAAATATCTTCTTGATAATGGAGAGCTGGTTATGATGTACCCCGAAGGGACGACCAATCCAGGCGATGGTGAACTCTTAGAGGGGCACACAGGTGCTATGCGGTTAGCTATTGAAAAGCAAGTACCCATCTTATTAGTAGGAATTACTGGTACAGAAAACACGTACCCAAAAAACGCTAAGATGTTGAACTTTTATAGAGGTTCTATATTAAAAGCAGGCCCCCCATTCATGGAACATCAAAAACATTGGGGCAAACCAATGCCAGATTACGCCGAATTAAGGCGTTTAACTGATAATATGATGGCTCAAATTAAAGACTTACTTTTATACGATAGTCCAGATGCCTAAACGAGAATTAAAGTGGAACTAATGGAAGCGTCTCAACAACTAGAGAAAAAGCGGATCAAAGTAGGGATACCAAGGGCACTTCATTTTTACAGATATTTTCCATTTTGGAAAAAATTACTGGAAGAACTGGACGCTGAAATCGTTATAAGTCCCCTTACAAACAAGAAGATCGTCGAAGAGGGCGTAACACACGGATTTGGGGAATTGTGTATTCCAGTCAAGATATATTACGGTCAACTCTTAAGGTTAGTAAAAGATCACCCTGATTTAGACTTCGTTTTTGTGCCTAGGTATGTTTCGGAAGTAAAAGATTCGTACTTTTGTCCTAAATTTTTGTCGTTACCAGATGTGATTAAAATTCTACCTGGCATTCCAAAGATTTTAAATTTTGAAGTAAACGTTAAAGAGTTTCCGATATCGACAGCTGCCGTCGAACTCGGAAAGCAACTAGGAAAAGGTCAAAACAAAGCTTTAAATGCTTATAAAGAAGCGCAAAAATATTTCGACGAATATCACGACTTTCTTAGAGAGGGCGCCTCAGTTAACCACGCTTTAAGACTGGTCGAAAGAAATCGCCCTTTTACCTTACCAAAAAAGAAAAGCGAGGGAGATATACGATTCTTGCTATTAGGGCATAGTTATAACATATTTGATACTTTTATTAACCTCGATTTTCAAAAAAAATTGAAAGACCAAGGAGTTAATCACATTACCATCGAAAATCTGCCAGAATCTATTTTCAAGACGCCCGTTATCGTGAACCCAAGAGGGGCAAAATTACAAAATTATTGGAGACACGAAGAAGAAATTATGCAAGCTATTCGATACTTCCTTACGAAAGGACGCGACGAAATCGACGGTGTAATCTTTTTGATAAGTTTTGCTTGCGGACCAGATAGTCTTATCTCTGAACTTATCATGAGAGACATGAAAGTTGTAGGACTTCCCTTTTTAGAAATTATAATGGACGAACATAGCGGAGAAGCCGGATTGCTGACAAGAGTAGAAAGTTTTGTTGAAATGATCCGAAGAAAGAAAAAGGGATTGACCGTCGGGAGAAGGGATAAATTAACGATTAAATCTGCTTAATGAAAAATCTAATATCTTTAAAAGTAGAATTCTCTAATCTGAAAAAGTATTAGTTGATTATCATATAAAAATAGCAGATTTAGATAATCAAAAAAAGTCGCATTAATAAAATTTTCTAAATTCGTGGATTGAATAAATAAAACTAAATAGAATGAGTAATATGCGAGATCCTAAAAGAATTGGAAGAATATGTAAATTACTGGAAGAAAAGTGGATGGATGTTCCAGAATATCGATTAGGGCAATTTTTACGTGTATTTATTTTTAATTTCGAACCTGATGATTATCCAAATATATTTAGTCAAGAAGATAATGTAACAGAAGAGAGATTATGCAACTTAGATATAGATTTAATTAAAATTAAAACTCAAAATCCTAATGTTTATGTTGAGGATTTGAAAAAAGATGATTATAGATCATTGAAAGATACTGCCAATTTTTAGATAACTACATGGAAATGAAAGATAAGCTATAATAATTAATTGCTAATTTTTGTAAAAAATATAGATCTCGTCACAGGAATTTTAACGATACTAACTGCTTTATAATTAGGTTAATTAATCAGAAATACCATTAGACTAAGAACAAAGTAGTAGATCTGATAGGGACTGACCATTATTCTTTCGATTAAACCCATGTATTTACTTTTAGCAAAGATACCTGAGATAATTACAAGAATTAATGAAACCATAGCTGAAACGAGTGAGAATGTAGCAAAAGCACTCCATACAGCTACTAAATATAATCGAAACCACAGTGCTACCATCCCAGCAATTACTAATATTCCCGATGCAACCACTAAGATTAAGTGCATTTTCCCCCTGAGAGTTATTAATTCACCCCCGGCATCAAGAGGGAAAAAGAGAGCAACGAGTAATAATAAAATTGAACTAATCAAAAATAAAATAGGTCCTACAATTGAACCTCCCCCATCGTTTATGCCCTCATGTAATCCAATAAAAAATACAAACGATAAAACACTTTGTATAATAATGAATGATTGCGATAAGCGCCTGTAAGGAGCTCCAACTGCAAACAGTGAACTTATATCATTTCGAACATGACTATAATCCGATTGCAAACTACCAAAAATAATCCACATCGCAGTATACACGATTGGACTAATCATTCCACATATTGCCAAAATCTGAAATATACTCATAATTATCTGGTTTTATATTTTATATTTTATAAAACTTCTTTTTTTGATTTAAACTATATAAAATTAGTAAACTCATCTACACGGATACATTGTTCCGATTTTTTAAGAAAAAAAGAGATAAAATGATGAATAAAGCTTTTCGACTCGGAAAATCTCTTAAAAAAACGCCAGAAGA
>JABCSY010000069.1 GCA_018238625.1 Promethearchaeota archaeon | reverse complement strand
TATTTGTACTTTTTGAAAAATAAAATGTCAAAAGTTAAAAAAAAAATCGAATTAGTTTACATAATACAATCTGTTTATGAAAAATTTTAAAATAAGAATATAATTAAAAATAAAAGGTTGAAAAACAAAAATGGTTGATGTTAAAAACATAGTTATTATTGGTGCTGGCCTAATGGGCCACAATGCCGGTCAAATCTTTCTAATGGGTGGTTATAACGTAACATTAGTCGATATTAAAGATGAATTCGTTGATAATGGAGTTGCTAAAATAGATGAAGGATTAAAAAAACTTGAAGCAAAAGGAAAGTTAGGGGAGGGTGTTTCTTCCGCCGATCTTATGGGAAAATTAAAAAAGTCTATAGATACGGCAAGCGCAGTAAAAGACGCTGATTTTGTGTTAGAAGCTGTTGTTGAATTAATGGATATCAAAAAACAAGTTTTTAAAACTTGCGACGAAAACGCACCAGCTCATTGTATCTTAGCCACAAATACTTCTACGATGAGCATTACTGAAATTGCTACGGCAACAAATAGGCCAGATAAGGTAATTGGAATGCATTTCTTTAATCCACCGATACTCATGAGATTAATTGAGATAATAGCCGGTGAAAAAAGCTCTGATGAGTCAATGAATATAGGCGTTCAAGTAGGTCAATCTTTACCTTGTTTAAGAGGAAAGAGATTTGTTCCTAAAGTATTGAAGGATAGACCTGGATTTATTGTTAACAGAATGAATGCACCAGTCCAAATTTATATGAATTGGGTATTTGATCAAGCAGCTGAAAAAGGAATTCCATGGGAACAAATTGACGGTGACGCGGGATCTTTGATGCCAATGGGACCGTGTGAGTTAACGGATTACGTAGGACTCGATACCATGTTCCATGTGGGTAATTATTATACAGAAACATTATCTCCTAATTTTAGACCCGGAAAAGTTCTTACCAAGATGGTTGAAGATAAGAAGCTTGGTCGTAAAACAGCTCAAGGTTTTTATGATTGGTCTAAAGGAAGACCAAAAGTCGATAAATCTCAAAAAGCAGGTCTATTTAATGTTGAAACTTCGATGGCAATTATGTTAAACGAAGGTTGCCGCCTATTAGAAGAGAAAGTTGTAACAGGCTTTAAGGTAATTGACGAGGCAAATATGGCGGGAATGAACACGCCTGGGCCATTTGCGGCTGGTAAAAAACAATTTGAGAAATGGGCTAAGATTTTAGAAGAGTTAGCAGAGAAGACTGGTATGGAATATCTTAAACCTTGCGAATTGATGAAAACTGGCGGCTTTGTTAGCATGCGAAAATAAATTTAAAAAAATTAATTAAAAATTATCATTTGTTTTTTCTTTTTTTTCCATTGTATTATTGGTTTGATAGATTGAATTACTTTTTATATACGTTAAAAATTAGAAAATGAAAAATTTGAAAGTTTTTAATTGCTAAAAAATTACTACTAAATATTCATAAATCAAATTTTTAAATTAATTGAATTAATTGAAAAAAGGTTATTAAAAGAGGTTATTAAATATGTCGGAAAATGTATTTGAACATCTTATAATTGAATGGCCCACAAAAACAGACGAACAAGGTAATGTTATTCGAGAAGGAACAATTGATGGAAATTACGCCGTTATTTCGATCAATAGACCTGACAGATTGAATGCATTAACGGAGCAAACAGTTTCAGAAATTTCTAGAGCTTTACGAATTATGGAAACCGACGGGAGCGTTCGAGCTGTTGTTTTAAGAGGTACGAAAGATTTTACTAAGAAACCCGCGTTTTCTGCTGGAGCGGACTTAGCAGCAGCTTTTAGCCCTGGTCTAAAACCAAACGTCACCTGGCACATGTCTTTAGCAATGAGGATTCGACATCGTGATTACGACGAAATTGAACAATTCTCAAAACCTTTAATTGCTGCGGTTGATGGGTTTGCGCTCGGTGGAGGCTGCGAATTAGTATTATGTTGTGATATTGTTATAGTTTCTGATAGATCAAAAATTGGTTTACCAGAAGTCAACAGAGGAATATTCCCTGCTAATGGTGGTATTACTCGAATGGCTGCGAGAATAGGGGTTAATAGAGCGTTGAGAATGGCAATGTTTGGCGAACCAATTGATGGTCAGACGGCTGTAGACTGGGGTTTAGCTTCTTGGGTTGCACCTGCTGGAGAGGAATTTGAGAAAATTGTCCACGAGAAAGCTAAATGGTTTGGTGAAGCCGCAACAACCGCTTTGTTTATAATAAAGAAATGCGTCAAATTTGGAACGAGATACGAACAATTAGGCTTAATTATGGAGCAAATGGGCTTCGGAGTAAACAGTGGAGCCTCCGATTCTAAGGAGGGAATAATGGCATTCAATAGAAAGGTTAAGTGTCCAAAATGTGGCGGTAAGGGAAAATTTGAAGACGGTACAAAATGTGACGTATGCGGTGGTAGGAGAAAGATTAAGGATACGCCTCATTATATAGGAATGTAGTCAATTATCAAAAATTATATTCAAATTTTTTTACTTTTTTTATTTACAAATACTACGCGTTTCAATCTATAATTTTTTAAACAATTTTGGTTATAGAATAACTAATGGCAAATATCGAAATAATCGATGAAATTAACGAAGGAAATCTTTTTCTTAGGAAGGTTTCTAAAGATGACATCTCTTTTTTTTACAATAGTCTTACTAATAAAGAGATGACTAATTTTTTGTCGCTAGGCCCGCTAAGATCTTTAGAGCATTCAAGAAGATTAATCAAAAATTATCTAAGATCTTGGGATAAATACCTTCAATTTAATTACATTATAGAATTACGAGACGATAAAAGTAAAAGTAGGATTGGTTCAGTTAGTCTCTGGAATATATCTTGGTTTCATAATCGTTCCGGTGTTGGAATATGGATTCTTCCAGAATATTGGGAGAAAGGATTAGGTAAACGAGTAATAGATTTAGTTAAAAATATTGCTTTTATTCATTTAAATCTGAATAGACTCGAAGCACATATCGCTGTTAAAAATGAAAGGTCCATTAAAATGTTTAAAAATTCTAACTTCGAAGAGGAAGGAATATTAAGAAAATATCTTAATATTGATGGTAATCAATATCACGATGCTCTGATATTAGCTTGCTTCAAAATTTAGAAAACTCCAGGACTTATTACAAAACTTCTTAAAAGCCCTTTAGGTTTTATCATCTCATCAATATCTTTTGAGAATCGTTTAAAAGGAGTAATATTTCCGTTGAAATCCATCAGTTCGCTTTTAAATTTAACAAAGAAATTATCAAAGATTTTAATAGCAATATTATCAATCGATTTTTTTTTAAGCTTTTTACTATCGATTTTACTGTCGCATTTTATTATTAGATGAAAATTAGTGTTAGGATGAGTTTTAAAATAAAATACGCTTTTATTCATTTTTATGGTGGTTAAACTCTCCTTGAACCCGTATTTGGCAAATCGGCAGAGTTGGTCGAAATAACTACCAATTAATTGATATTTATTATCCTCATTTGAACTACCGCTAAAATCATGGCAAAATATGGGAATACCCTTGTCATTAAGAATAATAATCTCTTGGATCAATTTTTATCCAAAAATTAAATTGATTTTATACTATTTAATACCTTCGTTAAAAAATTATAAACCGATTGATATTAATTAAACCGGTTATTAAGAAGAGAATAAAAACTATTTTTTATTAAATACAGCTTTTAATTGGGACAATATTTCTTTAAATATTTCAAGAGCTCCAGAATAATCGTCGTATTTCAAGGCTTCGATACCTTGGATGTTTAAATTGTTAACCTTAATTTTAAATTCTTCGCTTTTGGAAACTTCCCTTATCTTATTTTCAATAATATCAATATATTCAGTATATTTCTCTAAATAATGATTTTTACCAATAAATCTTGAAATTTTAATAATTTTCTTAATATTGTTTATTGCTTGCTCAAATTGATTTTGAGAAACATTTTGTTTAATTTCGCTTTCTAAATCTTTTAGTTCTTCTTCTAATTTAATATATTTATCCTCAGCATCAACTAAACTTTTCATTTTTATTTTTAATTTCTGTTGAGAATCTGAGAAATCTTCTTTTTGCAATAATTCTATTTTAGAGTTAAGTATTTGTTTTGCCTTATCAAATTCGTAATTATCTATTAATCCTGAAACTTCTGCTAAGGAAAGTTCAATGTCTTCATTGATATCAATTCTTTTTTTTAATTCTAAAAACATTGCTTCAGAAGTTTCCCACATTTTCAGCGTTTCGGTATCTTTAAGCTTTTCCAGAAGTTTTTTTGCTTGTTCTAACGTTTCTTCTGCTAATGTGAGATTATTAGTACTTATATAGCTATTAAACTGGATTTCTAATGGTTCAAGTTGTTTTTTTAGAGTATTTTGTTGATTTTCAATTTCAATAAATTTATTATTTTCTTTAACTTTTTTATAAAGGTCCGCAATGAACTCTCCTTCTTCCCTTACCATAGAATATAGTTTAGCCTCTTCGGCTATATCCATTATTTCTTCTGCTACTTTTATTGCGTCATCAAACTTTCCCATTAGATAGTGGTTATTCGCTATTACTTTCAACTCATCAATTTTAGATAGAACTACTATTTTTTTCTTATTATTAGTCTCTTTGTCTGAGTTTAAATCCAATACTATGCACCCGTCAAAGTTTTATTGGTAAATTCTAATTTTTTGATAATTTTTTCAAAGATTTCTATAGCTTTAGATATTTCACCTTTTTCCAAATTATTAAGGGCTTCCATACTTACTTGAGCTATCTCACTAACTGTTTCTTTTTTTGCTTCATTATATTGGGTTTCAAATTGTTTCAAACTATTTATAACATCATCATCGAATAAATTCTTAATCTCAGCTTTAATCTTTCCAAAAAATTCTTTTGCTTGCTTTAAATTACCTTTATTGGGACCTGTCTTGAAAGAATTGTAGAATTCATCAATTTCCTTTTTTATCTTTGTTTGTTCGATTTTCAAACTATATATCATGTTTTCGTCTTTTAATATTAATTGCTGGGCTAAGGGAATCGAAGAAATGTCGTATTCATTATCGTATTTTTTTTTGAAATGTTCCGCTATGCTATGTGCCTCTCGATAATTCTCTACTTCCACTAACTGGTCAAATCTCTTAATCGCTTCCTTACTATTGTGCTCTATTTGGTGGAGAATCTCGCTGGCGCTCTCTCTCGCTCGAGCTTCGTTGATAAAATTTATTTGATCTTGCTCAAGAGAATCATCGTCTATATCCTTGGCAAGGTTAACAATTTTCTGAGCGGCATCAATTGCCATATTATAATTTTCTGAAATGAAATATTTATCTACTTTTTCTTTTAACCTGTTTATTTCAGAGAGAATTGGTAACAAGTCTATCTCTAGTTTTTTAATTCTAGCTTTCAATCTCTCTTCTGTAATCCCAATAATACTTAAAAATTCCGCAGGTTCTAATCCCGATTCGATTGTAATGTTTCTTAAAATTTTTAATTCGGGATACTCACTTGAAATAGCTCCTCGTATTTGTGGGATAAGTTTTTTCAAGCTTTGGGAGACTTTTTTCCCAATCCAAATATACATTAACCTTTGATCTGGCACGTAAAACGTTAAAATATCAAACAGAGTAAAGCTAAGGAGTATTTTCTCTTCTGAAATTTCCTTAAAGGTTCCAGAATAATTTAACTTAAAAATTTTAATATTAGAACTCATCTATAAAATCATTAAGTTATGATAATATTTCAATTTTCTTTAGTATAGATTAAAATTATAATACCCAATAAAAAGTTATATTAAATGAAAATTAAAAATTGAAAAATAAAAAATTAATTTATTATAGTGATTTGATTTTTAACTCTTAGAAGTTTCAATTGGTTTCTTTATAATTTGTTCTGGTTTAGTAATTTGTTCTACGGGTTTTACTTTTAATAATTTGGATGTTTTATTTAATTCACTTTTGTATTCAACATTGAAAGCTTTTTCTCTCTCCGTTATATCAATTCTTGGAATTTTTGTTTTTCTAAGCGTTTTCTTAAATTTTCTAACTTTTCTAACTTGTTTAGGATACTTTAATACCTTTTGATATAGATATAGATAAATCAACGCACTCGCTGCAACTATACTTGAAACAATCATTAGTATTTGAAAAAGTAATATTTCTTCTGCCGGTCTAATAACACTAATTACCAGTTCATATGATGTAAAATCGTAATCTTCACCCTTATATGCATTTATTGTAAGAGTGAATGAACCTTCCGGAATATCTGTTAATAATACTGTATATATGCCATCATTATCATTATCAGTTAAGAAACCTTCACCACGAGCCCATCTATATGTAACACTAGCCCCCTTCACTAAACCTCCAAAGTCTAAGTTGTTTATTACAATTCTTAAATTAACACTTTCGCCGGGTCTTATAACTATATTTGACTCCCCTGAAATTGTTGTAATATTTGTATGTATTCTCTCTACAATTACATATAATTTTTGGATTAAAAACAACTCGAAATTTGCTTTCTCCGCAATTATAGTAAAGATATTTAATCCAACTCCCAAATCAGTCGTATTTATTATTATAGAATATTGTTCTAAAGCTATATATTCAGATAACAAACCCGTTAAATCTCCATTTAACTGAACAATAGCACCTGAAATATGATTTTCTGTTCGTATATCACTATATTTGATAGTTAAATTAAGAAGAGAACCTATAGTAAGCTCAATATAAGGATCTGCGGTTTTATTTAATTCGTTGATAAAAAGCTCGCCAGTGGACCCTCTTTCAATAATTTGTATGAAAAACTCAATAAGGGCTGTTTGGTAATTTTCTATTTGAGCACGGATGACCATCCTATTTAAAGTGCTATTTAAATCAATTATATCTATCGTTATATTGTAATGCTCTAGTAATGCATTTTCTGTCATATCTCCTTGGTTTATTATATCAACATCTGCACCACCGAGATATTCTTTCGTAATGTTATCTAGATATTTTACAGTGATATTTAATTTATCAGTTATTTCCAATTCGATAGTATCTCCATTATTATACTGAGATCCATTAAGAAAAAGTAGTAGTTGAGTTTTCTTTTCATTTACTATAAGTGTTATTACTTCTGAAGTTAATGTATAATTTTCTATTTTTGCGCTTATAGTTAAAAATTTGACTCCTACTCCTAAATCATCAGAATTTATAGTGATATAATATTGGTTAAAGATTAAGCTCTCAGTTAAATCTGTTGGAATCCCAGATTCAATGAGTCGAACATTCGCAGAATTAAGGAAAGCGTCTGTGTTCAAATCCTTATAAAAAACAGTAATGTTTAATTTTTCTCCAATAGAAATATTGTAAAATTCAAAATTAGATGACAGCGTACCATTTAGATAAACATCAACTTTAGTGTCTCTTTCAATGACAGATATAGAAATTATTCTCGAAGAAAGAGTGTAATTCTCTTTATTAGCTGAAATCGTTAGAAAATTAATGCCAAGCGCCATTAATGCTGTGTTGATATCTAAAGTATATTCTATTGGTGAATTTTCTGTGAAGCTTTCAGAAATTCCAGTCCCCGAAAGTTGTACCAAAGCTCCGTCTATAAAAGCATTTGTAAAGCTGTCATTATAAGATATTGAAATGCTTAAAGTTTCATTCCAAGGAATCTCTATAGATATGGCTTCAATTCCGTTTAAATTTATGTTATCTATATAACAATTTCTCTCAAGCACTTCTATTTTAAAACGAATGGATTGAGTAGTATAATTTTCTTTATATGCATTAACAGTGAGGAAACTGTTACCTAAACCGAGATCCATAGTGTTGATTAATATAAAATATTGTTCATTTGAGGGATCTTCTGTTAAATTTTCTGGGGTAGCTAACCCTATTAATTCAACAGTTGCTCCATCGATATGAGTATATGGGAGTTGTTCAATGTCTTTGTATGATATTGTTATGTTCCCATCATTCCCATATATCATTTGTATAGATTTATCCAGGGTTTTGTTTGTCCCATCTAAAAAGAGTTGTAAATCTGTGTTTCTTTCAAGTACTTTGATATTGATTAGAACTTCTATTGATTCATAATACTTTTTACTCGCAGATATAGTTAAGTAATTATTACCAATCTGCAAGTTCGAAGAATGAATAGTAATATTATAATGTTCCAGCGAACTATTTTCTGTTAAATTCTTAGGTAATCCTAATCCCCCCAACTGTACTGTAGCATATTGTATAAAATTGTCTGTTGAATCTTTATATATAGTAGTAATATTAACCGGATTACCCATAGTGACTTCAATTGATTTTTCTAAAGTTTTATCCTCGTCATTTAGAAAAATCTCCAAACTGGTTGTCTCTTCAATAGTGGTTTCAGTATAAGATATTAATAGCGATGCATTATCAATTGAAAGAGTGAATTCTTGATCTAAAGGAAATGTATCTGCTAAATACAATTGAATTGAAAGAGTGATATTAACATTCTTTAAGATTAGATTGGTTACATCAAATCCCCCTACTTTGGCATCTAGAAATATAGCAGTAGCTGTACTTAATTTAACAGCCTCTGGATACTGATTATTATTAATGAAAAACCTTAATTCTGAATTTGGAGATTCTTCTGTCCAAGTCTTATCAATCTTATATTTAAAATTTAGTGTAGCATTTTTAATATCAATATTTGCTCCACTGATTGTATCTCCAATTTGATTCCATGAGAGTGAAGTAAACTTATCTATTTTTTTCCTATAACTAAATGTTAAATTTAGTGATTTCATTAATAGTGAATTCCATTCATCTTCATCTGCTCCATATTCATTATCTTCGCAGTATATATCAATTCCCATTGTTATGGTAAAATTATAATTATCAATACTTAAAACCGCTGATAACAAGCTAATTAAGACATCTTCAGGTACAGAATCTAGAATAGTATCTGCAATACTCGGGGTTGCTGGGTCGTCTTGCCCTAAATCAACAGTTTGATAATATGCCAATTGATATTCTTGAGTATTATTAATATCCGAAATTAAAATATAGAATTCAGCAAAATCACCAATTGCGTAAGCACTCAATCCCGCATCACCCTCCCTATCTATACCTCCGCTTGAATGAGGTGAAACAGTTACAGTAGCGTTAAAAACTACTTCTAATGATGCTGAAGTAATAATATAATCAGACATATTTACTGGCATTTGAATATTTCTTTTCCAGTGAATACTAGGCGTATTACGCGTTTGGTTTACACCCTCATCCCAGAGGTGGTATACTTCAGCGCCAGCAGAACTTATACCATAAGTATCTGGTAAAACAGGTCTTCCTGGATTTCGAAAAACAGTCCAATCTGAACTACTCAAAGCGTCATCAACTTGTAATACTCCTGAATCGCCCAGTATTTTATAATTCGCTTGGTTGAGATCTGTAGTAGCATTTATATCAGATGTATCTCCTTGAGTTGCGTTATACCACGGCGTTATTGGAGTCTCAAATGTAGGATTATCTAGCCATTCAATAGTATAATCATCTTGAATAATTCCTTCAGATTTGGGGTGAATATCTCTTAAATCATTATTATGACTATTTAAGTTTAACATGAAAATATTTGAAAGATTCCCAATAAAAATGAGACATAAAAGTGCAATAACATGTTTTGCCTTGGTCTTTTTATTAATAACCATAATATTCACCCTTTACCAAATTTAAATAATTTTAAATTATTAAAATTTTAGACTAAATAATTCCTATAAGGAAATACTTATTAATAATTTAGTTTAACATTTAATATTTAGTCTAGATCTTATTAATATCATTGGATTACAATGTAAGAAAAAATTAGTATTTTTAGAGTTACTTTTTTTGCATCAGATATAGAAAGGAAATCTATTATTTTGGTAATGCCCCTTCTTTTTTGTCGAGCAATTTATCTTTCAATATTTTTCCATCCATCTGAGTGCCTGTTAGAATTTTGTCTGTTTTTTTTAGCTCTTCGTGATAATTCTTATTGAAAGCAGTCTTACGCGTAACAATTTTCAAATCAGGACCTTTTTCTTTTGCTAAAGTCTTATTATATTTACGGACCTTTCGAACAGGAACGGGATATCGCCATACTTTAATGTAAGCAATTAAAAACCCCGATAATGCGCCTACCGCTATGAGAGCAATTATAAATATTCCACTAAAAAACCAAGGTGTTTCTTCAGTGTCACGAATGAACTCCGTATAAGAAATCTCTAAATACACATCTGTTATCGAAATAGTGATGTTTTGATTTAACGCAAAAGTGTCTGCTATAAATACTTGAATTGAAACTGAGATATTAACGTCTTTTAAAATCAATGTTGTTACATCAAAACCTTCTGTTTTTGCCTCTTGAAAATTGGTGGTTGCTGAGCTTAACTTAATAGTTTCTAACAAAGAATTATCATTTATAAAAAAGCGTATTTCCGAATTTGGAGATGAACCTACTGGCCATAATTGGTCAATTTTATATTGAAATTTGAGGTTTCCGCCAGTAATTTCGATATTTTCTCCACTGATCGTGTTTCCAATTTGGTTCCAGGATGCTGTTGTAAAGCGATCAATCTTTTTTTCGTAAGTAAATGTGAGATTACAAGATTTTATAAGTAAAGCGTCCCATATATCACGGTCACTCCACCAATTGTCCTCGCACCAGATTCGAATTCCTAAAGTAATTGTAAAATTTTGAAAATCACTTGATAAAATGGAGGTGAGATAAAAAATCAAATCTTCTTCCGATACTGTTGCCATAAATGTATCAAGCATTGTATCAGTTGCACCAGCTAAATCTGTCCCAAGATCAATAGTTTGATTATATGCAACTTCATAGACTTTAGTTTTCGTCAAATCTGATAATAATACATAGAACCTAACATAATCCCATGTATAATTTTGAGTACTACCAGAACCTGTAGCATCACCTGGAGCTTCTATCCCCCCCCCACCCCAATCTCCCGGGGAAGCTGTAACTGAAGCATTTACTACAGCTGAAAGAGAGGCAGAAGTTATTATGTAGTCTTCCATATCAACTAGCATTGAAACATTTCTCTCCCAATGAACGCTTGGAAATTGATCAGCTCCTTCTGCAAAGGTATGAGAAACATAACAACCATCAGAATTTATTGTGGATGTATCTGGGTATAAGGGGAATTCAGGATTATGAACTTTCGTCCATTCTGAACTTAAAGGAGTACCAGATATATTTGAATAACTTCTCTGTTCCCCTATAACTTCATAATTTGCTTGACCAACGCTAGAAAAGGAATTTATATCAGAAGCGTCTCCTTGAACTTGACTTTCCCATGGATCAACTGGTATTGAAAAATTAGAATTTTTCAACCATTGTTTTTGATATTCTTTTATTGTTGAAAGTTTAAGCGTATTATACTCCATATTTTTCTTTAGATTCTGGTTTTGAATATTTAAAGAACTTAAGAAGATCATACCAAAAATTAAAAATAGCGTTATAAAATATACTGATTTCTTGTTTTTTCGCGATTTATTCATTTCTGCTCTAACCCTCCTGTATTTTTAATGCTGGTTGATTTTTTCGTATCGACACTTTTATGTATTTTATCAAGTTGTGATACTGGTTTAGTTTTGGTATATTTTGCTGATTTAGTTAATTCCTTTTTATACAACTTATTAAAAGCATCTTTACTATTTGTTATGTGTTTTTTTGGAGGATTAGCCGCTCTCAAAGTCTTTTTGTATTTTCGCACTTTTCTTACTGGTAATGGATATTTAAATATTCTTTGATACAACACGAAATATGTAGCTACGATTCCTCCAGCAATTACAGCAATAATTGCTAGAAGACGGAATATCTCTGGCTCACCGAATACATCTGAGCGAATTTCTATGTATGAAATTACGAGAGATACATCGTCAATCGATATAACAATTGAACGATTTAATAAAAATCCATCTGCTAGATATACTTGAATAGAAAGTCCAATGTTAACATTTTTCAGAATCAACTTAGTAACGTTAAAACCGCCTTGCTTCGCTTCTTGAAATCCGGTTGATGCTAGATTCAGTTTAAGAGCTTCTTCGTGGGAGTTATTGTTTAACAGAATTTGTATTTCTGAGTTTGGAGATAAATCAGTAGGCCATAATTGGTCTATTTTATACTTAAATTTGAGATTAGCCTCAGTAATTTGTAAATTCTCACCCGTAATGTTGTTTCCAATCTGGTTCCAAGAAACGCTTGTGAATTGGTTAATTTTTTTAACATAATTAAAAGATAAATTACACGATTTAATTCTTAAAGAATCCCATCGATCACGATCGTAATTCCAATTATCAACACATTTGATTCTAATTCCTAGAGTAACTTTAAAGTTATAGTTATCTCGCTCAAAAAGAGAGGTTAAATAAAATATTAATGCTTCTTCTACTACAGTGTTCATCAAACTATCTGTGATATTACTAATTTCTGGACTGTCTTGTCCTAAATCTGTACTTTGATACCACGCTACTTCATATTTTTCGTTATCTTCCAAATCTGAGATTAATATGTAAAATCTAACACTATCGTAATCACCTGCATTTTGAACGGCATCACCAGGACAATCTACTCCATAATAGTCACTTGGGTTTGGATCACCTCCAGGTTGAGTTGTAACTGATGCGTTATAAACTGCAGAAATAGATGCAGAAGAAATTACATAATCTGCCATATTAATAGGCATTGTTATATTTCGTTGCCAATGAACGCTTGGAGATTGGTTTGTATCATCAGGATCGATCCATGTATGATTTGCTTCACACCCATATTCATCAATTCCGTGATAATCTGGCAAAGCAGGGAAAGCAGGGTTTGTAACGTTTAACCAATCGTCCGAAGTTGGTGTTCCTGAAATCTCTGAAAAGTATCCTTGATCTCCAGTGATTTCTAAATTGCCTTGACCCGGGCTGAAAGTAGCATTAACATCGGAAGAGTCACCTTCTATGCTATAAAACCAAGGATCAATCGAGCCTTCAAAACCATTATTTACAAGCCATTCTTTTGTATGAGGAATTACGGTTGAGGTTTTAATCATTGTTTGTTGTTCTGCAACGTTTAGATTTTGATTCAATACAACTAAATTTAAAGACGCGATGAAGAGAACAATAACAAAATAAACATAGAATTTCTTCTTGATAAATTTAATAGCCATTAGATTCACATTTTTATAATTAAAATTTATGAATTAAAAATTGTAGGATATATTAGGATATAGCTAGCCACACTTATAATATTTAATAATTTTAAATTATAATTTCATTATATTTTAGTTTATTTCTCAATTAAAAAAAAGAAGTGAAAAAAGAATTTTGATTAATTCAATACTCATTTTTGAATAAGTATTTCTTATTGTTTTCCAATCAATTTATCCCGTACGATTTTACCATCTAGAGGGGCGCCTTTTAAAAACTTGTCTGTCTTTTTTAATTCGGCATGGTAGTGCTTACTAAATGAAGTCTTTTGACTAACAATACCAACACCGGGAGTTTTATCACTAGACAGCGTTTTTCTATACTTTCTCACTTTTCTGACTGGAACGGGGTATTTTAAATATGATTGATAAGCAATCAAGTAACCACCTAATACAGTAGCTGCAAATACAGCAATTATGAATAATCCCGCAAATACCCAAGGTTCTGAAAAAATATCCGAAAAAGTTTCAATATAAGATATGTACAGATAAACATCAGTTATAGAAATTGTTCTATTACTCTCTAATTCAAAATCTTCAGCTAGGAAAACTTGGATTGAAAGTGTAAAATTTTCATAAGGTAACAATATTTCCGTAATATCAAATCTTCCAGCTTCTTGAAAATCACTTGAATACTCATAATCTATTAAGCTCATCTTCGGATCGAATTTTCTCTCATTGATAAAAATCAAAAATTTTGAATTTTGGGATGATTCTGTCCAATTTTTATCTATTTTATATTTAAAATTAAGATTAGCATCAGTTATTTGAATGTTAGAACCACTTATTTCGTCCAGATCTTGAGCCCATGAGCCGAAAGTAAATTGATTTATCTTTTTTTCATATGAAAATGTTAAGTTAAGAAATTTAAAGCGTATATCGTCCCAGTGATCGCGATCCGTACCAGAATAATTATCTTCGCAATACATATATATTCCTAAAACAATAGTAAAATTATTATGACCCGGATCTACTGCTAAAACATTGTTTAAGGCGTCAATTATTGCTTGTTCTTCATAGATTCCAATATATCCTTCTATATCGTAAAAAGAAAGAGTATCATTACCTAGTATCCTCGTTTGATTAAATGCAATTCTATAAGTATTCAACACATCAATATCCAAAGTAGTTACTTCTACATAAAATCGAGCATAATCATAGGTTTGGAATTGATTTATACCGGCTACGCCGGGGACCCACCTAGCAGTAGTATCACCATCTACATCAATATTTCTGTCTACACTGGCATTAATTATTGCGTTAAATGATAGTGATGTAATGATATAATCAGACATATCGACGGGCATGCTCACATTTGTTTTCCAATGCATACGAGGAGTATTTTTTGGTTGTCCACCACCTTCTCCTTCCCACCACCAATGACTACACCATGCTCCATCATCATCTATTCCGTAATATGGAACAGAAGCACGTTGAGGTACAATTTCCAAGTCACTCTTTAAAAAAGCCATCCAATTTGATTGAGTTGCCGTATTGAGGAGAACTTCTTTTTCTCGCGATTCTCCTACTATAACTACATTTGCTTGATTTAGACTTGTACTAGTATCAACATCTGACTCATCTCCCTCAATATCGGGAAACCAAATGGGTTCAATAGGATCTTCGAATGTTGGATTATCAAGCCAAAGAACATCTGTGTGGGTGGTTTCACCCGATAGGTTAATATTTAATTGCTCTTTATTACTTGCAAAATTGGTAGGTAATGAAAGGGGTAGCACAATAAAAATCATAATCGTTGTAATTAAAAACATTACTCCAAATCTTTTTTTTATCCTTAATAGCAAATTTTATCACTTAATTAATTTTTTACTAATTTATTTTTTTAAATACATTATATTTCTAATCTTCCCTAATTAAGTATTAACAAAATTATCGTATAAAAAATTACCCTCTTTTTTTGTTAATATAGCGAATTTTAAATAATTTAATTGATTAAATTTAAGTTAATAAATTACTTAAGACATAATTATTAATTAATAATTATTAATTATTATTACTTATAAAAAATTAGAGGCAAATCAAATTGATACAATCGATATGTACGTTTCAATTTAAATTGAATCAGAATGAAACTACAGGGGAGATAGATCCCGAATTTAGCCCAATTCAATTAGTGTTTAAGAACGATAAATTTAAAGAAGACGACTTTTCAGAACTAATCATAGAGAACGATATATTTGCCACGTTCTATCAACATACCACCGGTATTTTTGGCATGAAATATGGCTTCAGTAACTTCTATACTGGCCGCTTAAAAGAAACGCCATATAAAGTTTTGTCGTATTTCAAGCAGTTAGCCGATGGAACTCAATATCTTGCGATGTCTATATTTGAATTAGACGACGAAATAGAATTGTTTGAGGATTTAATTAAAGATATGGCAAAAAGATTAGATACTATTTTTGAAAAATTAACTAAAGCTGTAAATACGAGGCAATTGGATTTAGTTTCCAACGTAAATGTCCGCTTAATGAACGAATTAAAGTATACCGTATTTCAAATTGAGCGTTTAAGTCAATTAGACAAACTTCAAAAAGTAGCTTTAATCTATAATAGCGACGAACGGTTAAAAATCTTAGAAATCTTAAGAGAACAACCCATTTCAAAAAGAGAAATGAAAAGAACCGTTGAAAAAATGAAACCTACTGCTAATATTGATATTTTACTTAGACCTTTTATAGAATTGAACTTAGTAAGGCGTGATTGGGTAAAAGGTGAGAAAGATAAAAAGACTGGAATCATAACAAATCAAGGAGAGTATTTATTTTTAGTCAAGGACATAATTATAGCCCGCGTTCCCAACGAGCGTCTGTTAAAACATTTTAAAGACACAGACAACGAGTTGTTACCTTTATTTAAGCAAAAGTCTACAGACTTTTTCACAAATTACGATCCCTTTGTAGAACCTTTTGAAAATACCAAAAAATTGGCTTCAATATTACTTAACCCTGATGTTTACGATTTTTTCGTCTTAATGCGTTCGAACCATTATCCACTAGATAAAATACCAAAAATCTTTTCAGAGTTTGCCGTCACTGAAATCTTGCTTGACAACCTGAAAAAATTAAACGTGATTACTGAAATTAAAGACGAGAATAAAAGAAGTTGGATTTGTTTGCTTACGGACATCAAACCACTAACAATTTTTCCAGAATATTTACTACCAAAAATCAGAGAAGCTTATAGAAAGGAAGACGCCGATGGAAAAATTACTTACGAAATCGCTAAAAAAGCCTTAAACTTATTGGAAATATCCTTTCCAGAAAAAGTCACTTTTTAAATCACCAATTAATTAACTAGAACGAGAGGAGTAAAGAATTGTATTTATTTAAAGATGATGAAGAAGTAGAGATACCGTATACATGTAAATTATGTTTGAAAGAAATCCCTTTTAAAATAACCAAGAAGGAATACCAAGCTGTTTCTAAATTTCCGATAAAAAAAGAAGCTGTACACGGATCTCCTGAACATAATTTAGTTGTTTATTTCAATCAATATTTAGAAGTCGAGAATTTTGAAATAAAAGAAATGCTCAAAAAAGAAGAAGTTTCCTATTCAAAAGAACTTACAAAACAAGTTTTGAGCGAAATTGATCTTTCTGACGACGAGATTGAATTGTATTTCAGAATCACGGGTCGTGAAGCCGTTAGTATCGGCGAAATGGCAATTTTAACGGGAAAACCTAAAGCTAAATGTCAAGAAATGGCGACTAAATTTGTTAAGAAAGGTCTTTTTAAGGAAATTATTGGAGCAAAACCGCATTATAGCGCTCTACCTCCATATGCCGCCTTAGTTAGCCAGTTACAAAAATTTCACAAATATATCTCAGATATTAAAGTCAGCATACCTGCCCAACTAGAAAAATCGTTTGCGCAGTTAGAATCAGAGTCTGGAACGGTTGAAGTTAAAGTTGAAAGAAAGCCCATACCTACGGAGTTAATGAAAGAGTTAAAAGAAAATATGCTAACACAGATGAAATCACAGAAGAAAGAGCTTGACGGCACATTAGCTGTAATGGATCAAATCAAAGGGATCTCAGAGGAAATCTCAAGCCTCGAAGGAGCTGCTGTTTCGGCTATGGAAACGCCTCAAATCACAGATCTAAAAAAACAGTTTGATGATATTAACACAAAGACGTCTAAAATCATTAAAGGACAAGTTAACGATTTGAAGAACGAATTTGAGAACATTAAATCAACTGTCTCTCAAAATCTGCAGAAATTACGTCTTGGAGTAATCTCCCAAACTGTTGAACAAGTGATTGATAAGGTTATAAACGCAAAATTAAGCGATATCTCTGATAATATCAATGTGCAACTCAGCGTAAGCCAAGTTGCCTTTTCTGACGAGCTAAAAAAAACAACTCAACCAACGGGCGTTGATTCTGAAGTAATATCTAAATTGAAAACATCGTTAAAAAGTGCCCTTGAAAATATTGATGGTCTTAACTCACAGTTAGCAGAAGATAAAGAAAAGATATACAGTGAGATTACTGAAAATTTTAATAAAGCAATACTAATGGCTGAAGAAAAAATAGAAGGAATCTCTGGTACGACGTTTAAATCGCTTGGCAATTTAAAAGATGTTTTTTACGACCGAATTGTCGCGACTTTAGATAATACGCTTGATAATATATTGAATAAACTCGAAAGATCCGAAAAAGTCACAAGTGAATTCTGGGAGCAAGCGAAAACCGGGAGCTCAATTACAATGAAAGATATTTGGTTCATTCGCTCACCTGAAGCCGCTAAGGCACACATTAGCGATGAGATCTCAAAAGCAAAAATGAGAGTGTTACTTATTGCCCCTCAAATCAGCGATGTAGATCTTGACGCAATAATGGCCCGCCCTTCAAGGATAAATTTCAGAATAGCCGCAAATATAGATTTCAATAATCCAGAACACGCATCTGTAGTCCAACAGTTCGATAAAATGGATAATGTTGATTATAGACACCGTGCTTTGCAAAATTTATGGGGCATAAATCGTGACTACGAAGAAGTAATCGTATGCGTGCTTTCAAAAGCAGAAGTAAGAGGGGAGTCTATAACTGAGATTGCTGGAATAGGAAGCATTATAGAAGAACATATCAAAATCTTTGTCCCTATTCTCGAAGAATCCTGGATGGGTGCAAGAAAGGAAGTTATGCATGCTATTAAGTCATCAATCGTACAAGACACTCCACCACCGAAATTAGCTAAACAACCCGTTAAGATCGCTGAAGAACCACTAAAAGAACACGTAAAATTAAAACCAATAGTTCAGATACCAAAAGTAATTGCTCCACCAGAAAAAGAGGTGCCTGTTCCAAAAACAACGCCATCCGGGGAAAAATCTATGTTAACAAAACAATTTGACTTAATTTTTGATAATGTCGACTCCTTGATGGGTATTGAACTCTCTTCGGCTCTCGAAAAGTTTCAGAGCGAATACATAAAAGAAACGGGCTATAACAGCGTGTTGAAAAACATCCATAATACTAGTACAACTCTACGGAATAAAACATATGTGCTAAGTCAACCAGAGAAAGAAGACCTCAGAATGAAAATGAATTTTTGGCGCCAAAAATTAAATATTTAATTATTTTTTCAAAACCTTTTTAATTATTTTATTTCAATTACTATACTTCTTATTCGATTTTTTCTTATTATTTATATGATACAAGACTTAATCACCATTGAAACGGGGAAGATTAACGAGTATTTATATCATATAGACGTAAAAGCTTACGGAACGCCTCGAATGCTTTCTATTTTCGTTGGGCAATTTGACAATGGCTCTGTTTTAATCGATTGCGGGTCGTCATTAGATACGAAGAAATTAATTAGGTTTTTAAAAAAGCTGAAAATCGACTTAGCTTCGTTTAAATACCTTACTACAACCCACCATCACTTCGACCACAACGGTGGGTTATGGCAGCTTTACGAGGTTTTAAAGGATTACAACCCGGAAGTAAAAATCCTTACGAACCAAAAAACTAAAGAACTGCTTAACAATTACGAAGAGCATTTGGCTCGCGGAAAGCGAACTTATGGAAATTTAATTGGTTCGATGAAACCCATTGAGGAAAGCGCATTTCAAATAATAGAACCTAGCACAAACTTCAATTCAGAAGCAAACAAACTCGATTCTATCGATTCTTTTACCATTAATGGTTCAGAAGTTAAATTGGGTATTTTAAAAACTCCCGGACACACTCCAGACCACCAGTGTCCTATATTTGTTAAGGATAACTTAATTGACTTCATACAACTTGGAGAAAGCGTGGGTACAATTTACCACGCTTCAGAATTAATAACTATGCCAACATCCATGCCTACTTATTATAATCACGAAGAATATATGGCAACTTTAAGAAATCTTAAGAACTTATTTCCCTCCAAAGCTGGTTTTGGTCATTTTGGAGTTATTAATGGAAAAGAAAACGTTCGGAAAATGCTATTAGAGCACGAAGCTTTTATGAAAGAATTTAGAGAAGCGATAATTAAATTCTACAGTAAAAAACCAGAAACGAGATATGTTCTCGAGCAAATCATGCCTATATTAATCCCAAGAACTGATTTATCAATCGAGGATAATCCCGTTTTTAATGGTATTGCGTTAGGCATAGTATACGGTATGATGATGGATTTAGGATATAGAAAAGAATAAAAAGTTTAAATAAAAAAAATAAAATTTAGGTATTAATTAAGATTTAATAATTTCTTTTTCCTCGTAATTATAACAACTGAAACTAAGAAAATCACGCTTAATGCAATAATTACATTAAACCCGGGAATTCCTGGTGTTGGAGCTGTAGATGTATCTTTTACGATTGAAACTTCTGAATATACTTCATTTCCTGCAGTATCGTTGGCATAAAATCTAATCGTAATTGTTCCGTCGGTTAAAGAATTCCAGGCAGAAACATCTATTGAACCAGTCGTCGAAGTAATTATGTGTTTTGTTGTTCCATCACTAACAATAACATACCACATAGTATTTAAGTTCAGTTCAGTGATAGTGATACTAAATGTTGGTGCATCGATAAATCCTTGGTCTTGAATTGGGCTATTAATTGTTAAGATTGGTGCCGTAGTGTCTTTATATAATAATAAAGAATAAGTATCGTTAAGATGTCCAAATGTATCGTTTGCATAAATTTCAATAATAAAAGCTCCTTCGGGCAGTCCTACCCAGATTTCGTTGTCAAAAAGAACCGTTACTCCCGAACTTATAAATACGCGCTGACCGTTCACTTCGTACCAGATGCTATCTAAGTTTGTATCTGTCGCTTCTATATTTATATTTTTCCTATAGCTCCAATAGGTTCCATTTATGGGGTAATAAATCGTTATCAAAGGTGCCTGGATATCATATATTGGAAGATAATCAGTACCTCCTTCAAAGTCATGAGGTGTATCCCCTATACCATTTTTATCTGCATCAATACCCGTATAATTATCCCAATAATTACCAATAATAGAAGAATTCCAATTATTAAAGTTTCCTTCATCTAAAGCATGTATTCCATTATTTATGAAATAATTCTTATAGATTAGATTATAATCACTTTCAAGTATATAAGTACCGCAAATCCCATTATTATCAACAACATTTCCTGAGACTGTAGTACTATTAGAACGACAAATACAAATTCCATAATGTTGATTATTATTTGCAGTATTTCCAGAGACCGTAGTATTATCAGAACCACGAACATATATTCCTAAATCTTGATTATCATTCGCAGTATTTCCTGAGACAGTAGTATTATAAGAACCATAAAAAAATATTCCAATATTATTAAATGAACAATTGTTGTTGATTAATGTTCCATTCCCTGCAAGATCTAAATGGATTCCTGCCTCATAAGCATCAGATCCTGAATTAAAAACCGTGCAATTTTCGATTCTAAAATATTTGTCTGAATTTTTGATTGTGATGCAATTCTCTAAATTTTCACCATCGATTGTAACATTTTCAATTAGATATGGATCTTCAAAAGTTCCAGAACCAGAGCACCATGTTTCAGCAGAAGCCTCATTCCAAGTATAATCTCCCCCTCCAGAATTATCTATAACGAAAGGTGCTAGATTCCAG
>JABCSY010000068.1 GCA_018238625.1 Promethearchaeota archaeon | reverse complement strand
TTGTCATTATCTCAAAATTATTTCAGTTTAGGTTATATAAGGTAGTAATGAAAAAAATTCAATTAAAATTTACTATTTAAATATTTTGACCGAAGGTTAAAAAGGTCCACAAGTCGTAGATGGCAAGAAAGGGGCCGTGGACTTAAATTTAAATTAAAAATAAAAAAGATTTATTTTTTAAAGACAAAACCGTTAGGGTCTATTACTTCGTGTAATAATCTTAAATCCTCTACAGTTGGAGGTTTAGTAGTTTCCACATTATCTGCAATAATTAATTCAAAACCAGTTGCTTTTATTACGTCATCGATCGCAATTCCCGGGTGAGTTGCAATTAACCTCATTCGTTTTGATTCTGGTTCAAAATCCATTAAGCATAAATCTGTAATGACGCGCGAAGGGCCAGTATCTTCAGATAAACCCTCTTCTTCTCTAGCTCCTGGACCGTATAAAAACCCTGGTGTTGTAATGAAATCTACTTTTTCAATAAATCTCCGAGGACTATGGCGATCCATTATTATAAGGGTTTCCCAAGCGAGCGAACCAAAATCGTTTGCACCTCCTGAACCCGGAAATCGCACTTTAGGTTTTTCGTAATCGTCTCCAATCATAGTGGAATTAAGATTACCATATCCATCGATTTGTGCTCCACCTAAGAAGGCGTAATCAATAAAACCTCTACGCATAGAATCCATGATATCGATTAGCGTGGTTGTACATAAAGCTTTATGGATGGTTCGCGAATCTCCAACGGATACGGGAAGCGTGGGTAATTGTGGTGCGATTCCACCAGCTTCAAAAAAGATAACTAAATTGGGAGCATGAGTTAGCTGAGCAAACATAGCAGCTACTAGCGGTAACCCCGTTCCCACTGCTACTGCTTTTCCATCTAGCAATTGCCTAGCTGCAACAACTGCCATTAATTCTCTTAACGAATAATTTTCAGCGGTCATTTTTTAATCTCCCCTCACTGGTTCTCTTAAAAATTCAGCATCTCTAAGGTTATAGAGCCTTCTAGGTCCTAATTTCACTAAATAATCGTCAAAACTCTCAAGGCTATATACCCAATCTTCTAACCATTTTTCTAATACTTTCGGATCTTTGTTCCTACCTACTGTTAAGTAATCTTCTGTAAATGTGTGGTCAAAATAGTATTTATACGGCATATTACCGGGATGTGAACCCCAAGGTTGCTCTACAACAGCGTCTACCATATAAAAAGGAATGACGGTCTTACCGGGATCTTGTCTAATGATGTCGTCGCTTATTAATTCTTCGCACATGACTATAACCCTCTTTGATGCTCTCGCTTGTAAGTCGTCTTTAACGATGTGTCCGTCAATTTGAACGTTCCCGTACATATCTGCTCTATGTGCGTGAATTATACAAACATCAGGGTTTAACGATGGCAGTAACAATACTTTTTCTCCGGTAAATGGGCACTTGACAACTTTACCGGGGGAATGCATCATCGTATCAGTTCCAAGCATCACTTTGACTGGAATAAACGGTACGCCTTGGGCACCAGCTCGAATACGATAAGACATTGCTCCATTAGTGTAATCTGTTTTTTTAACTTGTCCACTTTCAAACTGCCTTCTCTGAACTCCAGAAAGCCCTCGAAGCTCAAAACCAACGACATAAGCAATATCAACAGCAGATACGCAACCACCGGCCATTAATATGTCAAGATCTTGAACAGCAGTATGCCCCGCAACGGATAAATTTTTAATTCTTTGCCTTACGATTTCGTATATTATAGCCATGGGGATTCTAATGTGGCCAAATCCTCCAATAGCCAAATAATCACCGTCTTTAACATACTTTTTTACGGCGTCTTTAATGTTCATACGTTTATCTATTAAAGCACGCGATTTATTTTCTCTGGTCCATTTTCTGACTTCAGAAGGCGTATTTTTACAGAAGATCTCTCCTGTACCTTCTTTTAATATCTTCATTTCTGAAATATTTAACACCCCAAATTAAAATATTTTAATATATTTTATGTAATTTATTTGTATTTAAGGGTAAGAATTAATTTAGAATTATAAATTCTGTTAATTAATTCGAAGACAATAAGAACAACTTGCGTATATTTATAATATGCGTTAAAATACTAAATTTCATAGAATCTTTTCGTTGAAAATCACTTAAATACAAAAGCGAAAACATCAATTTTTTACTATTTTAATTGCAAGAAGCACTTAAATATTGCAATTCAGAAAGATTTAATAGAAAAAATATCGTAATAAAAATATTCAAACCAATTAGTATAAACGAATTAAATATTATGTTTAAAGATTACAAATTAAGAGGTGTTAATCATTTCAAATAAAAAAAAATTATGGGAACCCTCCGATGAATGGATTAAAAACGCTGAGATAACCAAGTTTATCGGATATGTAAATAAAAAATATGGTCAAGAAATTAAGGGAGGTAAAGATCTATATAGATGGTCTGTAGAAAAGATCGAGGATTTCTGGGCGGGCATGTGGGACTTTGGAGGTATTGTAGCTTCTAAACCATATGATAAAGTTGTTGAGAATCTAAGTGTTTTCCCAGGAACCAAATGGTTTCCCGGGGCAAGATTGAATTTTGCGGAGAATCTACTCAAGTATAAAGATGACCAATTAGCTTTTGTTTTTCAAGGAGAAACCAAGGTTTCGAAGCAAATTACTTATGCCGAACTAAATAAGGTAGTTGCACGCTTAGCAAAATCTCTCAAGGAAATGGGAGTTAAAGCAGGGGATCGAGTTGTTTCCTACATTCCAAATTTGATTGAAACCCCTATTGCCATGTTAGCTGCTACTGCCATTGGAGCAACTTGGGCTTCATGTGGCGCAGAATTACAATCGAACGCAGTAATCGATCGTTTTGGACAAATTGAGCCAAGAGTTCTCTTTACCGTTGATGGATATTTCTATAGGGACAAAGAATTTAATATCACTGAGAATGCTAAAACTGTGGTTGAAGCTATTCCTTCGATAGAAAAAGTAGTAGTGGCGTCTTACATCACTGATGGAAAACCTAAGATAAGCCACATTCCAAACGCAGTACATTGGGATGATTTTATTTCAAAAGAGGAAGATCCAAATCTTGACTATGAACAGTTACCTTTTGACCATCCTCTATACGTGATGTTTTCATCAGGAACAACGGGAAAACCTAAGTGTATGGTTCAAGGCGCTGGTGGTGTATTGATCAATCATTTAAAAGAATTAATCTTATCTACTGATGTAAAAAGAAGCGATGTCATTAATTATATTACAGCGCCTTCATGGATGATGTGGAACTGGCTTATCAGTGCCTTAGCCACGGGTGCAACAATATTTTTGTACGATGGAAATCCGTTATATCCAGAACCATTAAGGTTTTTTGAATTAATAGAAAAACATAAGGTAACTATATTTGGTACTAGTGCGGCCTATATTCATTACCTAATGGGACTTGGGGTAAAGCCCGCTGAGAAATATGATCTAAGTGAATTAAGAGAGATCTCGCAAACCGCATCTACATTATCTCCTGAAGGTTTTGAATATGTCTATCGAGAGATTAAAAAAGATCTCTTTTTCAATTCAATCAGTGGCGGGACAGATATTAACGGTTGTTTTGCTGGAGCAATACCTATTTTACCTGTATATTCTGGAGAATTGCAAGGGCGCGCTTTAGCGATGAAAGTAGAATCGTATTCTGAGAAAGCCGAACCTATTGAAGATTTACAGGCCGAACTTGTATGTGAAGCTCCCGTACCTTCGATGCCAATTTATTTCTGGGGCGATGACGATAACATGACTAAATATAAAGCTGCCTATTTTGACTACTATAAAGACGTAGGAAAAATGGTTTGGCGGCATGGCGATTACATAGTCATTCATAGCGATACTGGAGGTATTACCTTCTGGGGTCGTTCGGACGCCGTTTTAAAGCCTTCTGGAGTACGAATTGGTACTGCCGAAATCTATAACGTCGTAGAACAATTACCTGAGATCGCTGATAGTCTTGTTATAGGCCAAAAATGGGAAGGAGATGTACGTATTATAATGTTTGTGCTGTTAAACGAAGGATACGAACTAACCGACGATTTACAAGCAAAAATAAGGCAAGTTTTACGAGGAAAAACCTCCCCAAGGCATGTACCGAAATTAATCTTTCAAGCACCCGAAGATGGCATTCCTTATACTTTCAGCAACAAAAAAGTCGAAATTGCCGTAACAAAGATCATTCACGGTATGGAAGTGGCCAACCGAAGCGCGTTAAGGAATCCCACCTCTTTAGATTACTATATGGAAATGAAAGATAAACTTCAATAATTTTATTTTTAATTTTTTTTTAATCTGTATAGAAAATAAATTCACTCTAATAAGTAAAAATTGTATGACTCTTTAGCCATAAATATATTGAGCTTAAACATCATTATTAAATGAGAAGTTTTATATGTCTAAGATGTCTCTAAAATTATGATAAATATGAGCAAAATTAAAGAAAAAATACTCTCCCTCATCAAAGACTTACCTGAAGATACTACATCTGAGGAAATTGAAGATTTAATTGATGTATTATACATTAAAAAACAAGTTTTAGAAGGCTTGGAGGATTTCAAGCAAGAAAGATCTTATTCTCTTGAAGAAATGAAAAGTTTATCAGGAAAATGGAAATTAGAATCTCAGAAAAGGCCAAACGACAGCTAAAAAACATTTATAATTATTACTCAGAAAATTCTATACAATATGCAGAACACTTTCTAGAAGACTTTTATAATAAAATCGAATCTCTTAGAGAATTCCCTAAAAGGTATGGAATAATTCCTCAATTAGAGACACATAATATTAGAAAATTACTTTTTAAAGATTATAGAATCCTTTATCAAATTGATGAGAATAAGAAATTAATCAAAGTAGTGGCAATTCTCCATTCAAAACAGCGCCTTCAGATATAGTGTTTTCTATTCTTTCTTTTATTATTAATTCAATAAAATTATTTAAATATTCTAATCTCATTAGAAATAATTTTAAGACTCTTTAACTATAAATATTTAATATACTATGGAAAATAAAATCTCTGAAGGCAATGTTGTTAAATTAACAAAGCAACCTAACACTATAACTTCCTTAAAACGCGATTTTAAAACGCTTGGTGTTGAAAAAGGTTCAATTATTATAATGCATAGTTCGCTGAGTAAAATTGGTTGGACTGTTGGAGGGCCAGTATCCGTAATTAAAGCGCTAACACAAGTTTTAACTTCAGAAGGTACATTAGTAATGCCGACATTTACCAGTGGCAATTCCGAACCATCTCAATGGGAAAATCCTCCCGTACCTAAAAGTTGGTGGAGTATAATAAGAGAAGAGATGCCCGCCTTCGAAGTTAAAATAACACCTACTAGAGCAATGGGACGAATTGTAGAAACTTTTAGGAATTGGACTAATGTCTTTCGGAGTAATCATCCTACTTCATCGTTCACTGCTTGGGGTAAGCAAGCAAAATTTATTACCGAAAATCACGGATTAGAAGCAGAATTAGGCGAGAATTCTCCAACTTCCCGCCTTTACGATCTTAACGGACAAATATTATTAGTGGGAGTAAACCACGAGAATAACTCTTCGTTGCATCTTGCTGAATATCGAAGCGAATTCCCTGGAAAAAGCTATATTCGAAATGGATGTGCAATGATGGTGAATAATCAGAGACAGTGGGTAGAATGGGAAGGTCTAGATTATGATAGCGATGATTTTGAGCAACTTGGAAAGGATTATGAATCTAAAATCAATTATAAGCCCGGTAAAATTGGTTTGGCTGAAGCTCGATTGATTTCCATTCGAGATATAGTAGATTTTGGAATAGATTGGTTAAAGGAAAAAAGAATGAAAAAGATATTTTAAGATAAATATGTTTTACCTTATCTATTAAGTCTATAGGAAATGATAAATAGTTTAATAATAATACAAATTTATGAGTGAATATTCTGATTTGATTTCAGAACTTTCCAATCCCGTAAGGATTAAAATCCTTTTTATGCTTACTGAAAAAGCAGCAACTTTAACTGATATCGCCGAAAAATTAGGGGATATTTCGAAATCGGAAGTTTCACGACACTTAAGTAGGTTAATGAAATGTGGGTTTATTCAAAAAGAGTTGCCATCTGGGCGGAAGTATGAAATTAGTTCCTTTGGAATGGTCGTAATGTCAATTTTTCGTCCTATTGATTTTATCTTTCGGTATTCTAAATATTTTAGAACTCATCGAATTGATGACCTTCCTATGCATTTAATTCGAGAGATCGATGTCATAAAAGATTGTGAATTTGTTTCTGGAACAGGTGAAGTAATGTTTAAAATAAAAGAATTTCAAAAAACACCAGCAGAAGAGAGGTGGGTTATGGTCGCTGCTGCATTTCCATTTGAGAGTGTATCAGCTAAAAAAGTAAACTACATCTTTGTTCCTGAAATTTTAAAGCGCGAGGGGACTACAAGAAAGGCTCATCCCAAAACTCAATTTAGGGTTCGCATTCTTGATAACATCACTATTGCGATGGCATTTAATTCCTTAGGACAGGGGTTAATCTGCTTTCCTAAAACAAGTGATGATAAACCTGATTATTCTGAAGCTATTATTATTAAAGATGTTAAAGGAATTGACTTTCTTAAAAAATTATGGGAGCATTTTTGGAGTAAAGGAAAAGTTTATGCATAGTTTTACTTCAGTCTATTTCCTATATTAGATATTACTATTTTCTTAAAAATTCGGATTGTTGCTAAAAATTCGTATTAGGCAAAATAGTTTGGAAATTAGTCAAAATTGATTTATATCTTAGTTTTCAAATGTCTTGATCATGAAGAGTCATAAAAATATGACTTTGAAATATATAAAAAAAAAAATAATAGGAGGAAAAATAAAAATGAATAAGATATATGTAAAAGCATTAGGAATTTGGTTTTTAATGTGTATTATCGCAATTATTAACGGAACAATTCGAAATGGAGTGTATTCACCAATAGTGGGTGAGTTTGTTGGGCATATTATAAGTTGTTTTATAGGTATCTGTATCTTTTTTCTAGTTATTGCTCTATATTACAATAACATTAAAGGTAAATATGAAAACAGAGATTCTCTTTATATAGGTCTTCTTTGGGTAATTATTACAATCGCCTTCGAATTTATCTTTGGTCATTACATTGTAGGACATTCATGGGAACGGTTATTCGCTGACTATAATATTTTTCAAGGTAGAATGTGGATTTTAGTACTTATAACCCCCTTAATCTCATCTATTCTTTGGGGAAAATATTTTCAAAAAAAAATAGAGAAAAACATATGAGGTGATTATAGAGTTGATGAATGACAATAAAAAAATATCAAAAAAAAGATCTTTTTCATTTATTCTTATCTTTCTTTTATGGACTCTGAATTCATATCTCAGAATTTATTTTGGAATCCTTAATATTACAGAAGGTTCAATGTTAGATGTATCCGTATCTCCGATTGTCTTTCAGTTCATAATTGTAATGTTCTTTATTCTGGGAATAAATGGGTTTATCACTACTCTCGGACTATGGCAAATGAAGAAATGGGGGTTCAATGGTGTAATCCTTGTTAGTATTGCAACCATTATATTTGATATATGGGGGATTACAATACAATTCACAGCAGCTTTAGGGTTCTTTGTTCCAGGAATCGTACTCATCTATCTTTACCGTAATAAATCACGATTTCAAGATGGAGTTGTTAAATAATGAAAAGGCTTAAAAAAAATAATTTAAACATTGAATTAAAGGATATTAAAGATATTAGCTACTTTAATTGGGATTCCTTAAAAAATGAGTTTGTTTTCTCTTGTAACTTTAAAGAAATAACCCAAATTAAGTTAATTGACGATTCTGTTCTTTATATCCAGTTTGAGAATGGAGATCTACGACTTGATATAAACAAATCAAAATTAAAAAATCTATGAAAATAAAATAAAAAAAGAAAAAAATGGAGGTAATGTAAAAATGAAAAAAGTTCTAATCGTTTATGGAACGAGATATGGAAGTACTGAAGAAGTTTCAAGTAAAATAGTGAATACTTTAAAAGAAAAAGGGATTGATACTTCTGCTATAAATTCTAAAGATTTGATAACTGAAAATCAACCCAATTTAGAGGAATACGATGGAATCATAATCGGTTCAGGTATTAAAGTAGGTCAATGGACAAAAGAAACGAAAAAATTCATAGAAAATAATTTAGAATTCTTCAAAAATTCTAATGTAGTTTTAGGTGTTTTTGTAAGCTCCGGTCTGGCAAGCAATCCTGAAAAAGTAGTTGAATTAAAAAAGGAATACATAGAGGACGTATTAAATCAATATGGAATAACAGCTGGCTTATACGATGTATTTGGAGGAGTTCTTGATTTATCTAAAGATTCAAATGTCGGATTTGTAGGAAAAAAAATGATAAAGATGGTTAGTAAAGAAGATCCCAGAATTAAACCTAATCAAAGAAATGATCTGAGAGATTGGAATCAAATAAACAAATTTACTGAAAACTACGCAAATTTATTGAAGAATTAAATCTTTTTTTTACTTTACTTTTTATAATTAAATTGAACTATGGATTTATTTACATCCTAATCTTATATATGTTTATCAACAATCAAGCTCTCACATCAAAACCCAGACCAACTATAAATCCCTTGTAACTCGTCATATCAGAGTTATTTGGCACAACATTGAATCTTTTCTAATTTCCAAAAATGCAAGTGTTTTCATTCGTAAAATACTTATTATAAGCATAACTTATTAGAGTTAATTATCAAATAAATTTAGGTATAATGAAATGGAATCTAAACTAAAAAAAATAACAGTTTTATTTATAGGATTATTTATGGTGTTTTTACTTAACAACACGCTTATTTTCAACAACGGAGTACAAGCTGAGTTGAGCGTCCCGAAACAATCGGCTGTGCATGAACCAATCTTTATTGATGGTGCTGCTACCGGAGTTGGTGCACACAATTGGACATGGGCAGAAAGTCAATCGTGGTGTTCTGGTTCAGGAAACTGGAATGATCCATATATCATTGAAAATCTCAAAATAAATGGTTCCGGGACAGGGAAAGGGATTGATATTGTGCAATCGGATGTAAGTTTCATTATTCAAGACTGCTTGATTAATAATACCGATACAGGAATCTATTTACAAGATGTGAATAACGCTCGATTAATTAATAATACATGTTCTAATTTGGAGCTGGGGATAGATATAGATACTTGCAATAACAATACTATCTCGGGAAACACCGCAAACGGTAATACTAACGAAGGGATATATCTATACGAATGTAATAACAATACTATCTCGGGAAACACCGCAAACGATAATAATTTTGGGATTTATTTAAGTTATTGTGGTTACAATAATATTACGGGAAACACTGCAAATGATAACGGAGAATCAGGGATATATATAGAGTACGGTTCTAACAATACTCTCTCAGGAAGCTCTGTAAACAATAATGGAGATTCAGGAATAGCTATAGACACGGATTGTAATAATAGCACTATCTCTGGAAACACCGCAAATGGTAATATTAATTATGGAATCCATCTAGCATCCAGTGATAATAATACCATTCAGGGAAACACAGCAAATGATAACGGAGAATACGGGATATATTTATATTTTAGTGATCATAACACGGTTTCGGGAAACACCGCAAACTATAACGACGTGTTTATATTTATAGACAATAGTCATTACAATAACATTACGGGAAACACCGCAAACGGTAATACTTACGAAGGGATATCTTTAGGTGATGGTAGCAATAACACCATCAAGGGTAACAAAATAAGCAATAACGATTATGGAATATATATAGAGACAGGTGATTACAATGACATCATTGATAATATCTTTTATAATAATACTCTGGGAATGTATATTGAATCAGGGTGTGATAACAACTCAATTTATCAAAATTTCTTTCTGGAGAATGGAAAACATGCGGAGGATGATGGAACTGATAACTCTTGGAATAGCACGTCAATTGGGAATTACTGGGATAATTGGACTACTCCAGATACAGATCCAAATGATGGAATTGTCGATGACCCTTATACATATATAGGTGGGTCTGCGGGAAGCATAGATTATTTACCTATAGCAGAAGATGGCGCACCATCAATAACGATTAATTCACCTACTTCAAGCGATGTGTTTGGCTTAATTGCTCCCTCTTTCGACGTAACTATCACTGATGTTTATGTAGATTCAATGTGGTATACTATAGATGGAGGTATTAACAACTACACTTTTATAGAAAACGGGATAATTAATCAAACGGCATGGGCAGCGTTAACTGAAGGAGATGTTACAATTACTTTCTATGCAAAAGATATTATAGGAAATGAAGCATCTGAAGCTGTTACTGTTGTGAAAGCCACTGCTGGTCTCGATCCAGGCATCATTATCACTATCGTCGCTGTTTCTATAGTTGGAGGAGTAGCCTTAGCTGCTGTCATATACATATATCTTAAAAAACGTACAAGCCCAGAATAATTTATTATCAATCAAATTTATTCTCTATTTTTTTATTTTAATTTAAATCATTAACATTATCAAAACCAGAACATTGAGTTTTAATAATTAAATATCTTTGAATTAAGGAACACCAGTACTATGGCAAATCTTAGATCCCGCGAAGAAACAATTAATGAACGTGATGTCTTCTCTAAAGTAACTATTGTCTATATGTCCCCTAATGGGTGTACTAAGAAATGTGCAGAATTAATCGCAGAACGACTAAAGGGAGAAGGGGAAGTTTTACTTATTGACCTAGCAAGGATCGATCCCAGTGAATTGGAATCTATTATCTCTGAAACAACATTGCTCGGCGTTGGCTCTCCTACATATCATCTAAACATGTTAGATCCTGTAAAAATATTTTTGGAAGGAATCCCTAACATTCCCATTAATAAAGGTCGAGGGCGATATTCTTTCTGTTTTACTACTTATGGACATGTAAACTCTGGAAAAACGCTCATAAATATGGCTAAGATACTTCACAAGAAACATTACACCGTATTGGGAGCTCTCAAACTTAGAGCAAAACATTTTTATCAACATTCAATTGAGTTTCCCAGTTCTGAAGATCAAAACCTAATATTGAAGTTTTGTGAAACCGTTAAGTATAGAATTACTAACCCTATTGAGTGGAGAGAATTATCAAAAATGTTGAACTATCAATATCTGAAAGTTCAAGTAATATATCCATTTATTCGACTTTTTGGAAGTAATTTCCGAGTGCCAAAACTCAACTTCAATAAGGATCTCTGCACTTCTTGTGGCTTGTGTGAGGAAAACTGCCCAACACGCGTAATTATTGTATCTGACTTACCTAAGAAGCAAAAAGGATGTATTTACTGTTTCAATTGTGTGATGGTTTGTCCAACAGGCGCAATCTACTCAGACCTTGATAAAATCAAACGAGTCTTAAAATTTAACGCAAAAGTATTACATGAAGAATCAATCAGAGAGATTATCTAAGATTGAAACATCAATTAACTTCATAGTAATTTATTCTTTATTTTTTTGTCTTTCCTTTCTTCTTTTTAAAACCTCTTTAGTAACTTCTTCCAATAGAGCTTCTTTTTCATTCAAAAAGTTTGGGTTTTCCATGTTTGCTTTCATGTTTTCAACCATAATTTTAGCAACCTCTTCAACTGAATGTTCTTTTTTTGGAATCTTACTGTCATCCTTTTTTTCTGTAATAAATACCCACTTTTTTCTCTTTTTATTTTTTGTATATAGAAAAAGGATGTTTTAAATTTATTAATTATTATGATACTTGAAAGCGATAATCTCAAAATCAATAGTTCAGCTTAAAAATTATTAAAAAAAAGATAAGGTTAAATAAAAAATCGCAAAATCGCAAAAATTTTTACTAATTATTATTTAATACTTATGTTAAATTATTACTTTGTTAGATTTATACTACTTCACTTAATTAATAAATTAATAGCGATTTCGTCTACCGCCGCCACCGCCACCACCGCGGTTATATGAACCAAACTGTGGGGGAGCTTTCTCGGTTACCACAACATTTGAAGCTTGTGGTCCTTTCTGACCTTCTGTTACGTCAAACTCAACCTTATCGTTTTCGTTTAGCGTCAAATATTCGTCCTCTCCACCACTTAATGCGGTGTAATGAACAAATACGTCGTTTCCTTCTTCAGAGTTTATAAATCCAAAGCCTTTTCGGCTATTAAACCATTTTACTGTTCCTTTTACCAATTTTAAAACCAATTTTTTTTTGAAAACAATTCTTTATTCTATTCTTAAAGAATTAATTAAATTAACGATCCATGTCTAATTAATTTTTCCGTTTTTCTTATTTCTGATTCGTTCGATTTTTCAATTCCCTATTGTAATACTAATTAGGACCTCACAGAAAATGCTTGTTTTTCAAGCGGTTCTTTAACTAAGCCATAATAATTACCCGTGATGTATACAACTTGGTCTTGCTTTAACGGATCTAGTTTTTTGCCGGTTAATTTTTCCTCATCGACATGAACTGCCAAAACTTCACCTAAATAAATTATGTGACTGCCAAGCTTTATTTTTTTGATGACTTTACATTCAATATTAATCGGGAATTCTTTAATGAGTGGTACATCGACTTCAGCACCTTTTAGTTTCGTTAAGTTAAGTTCTTTCCATTTATCTACTTTCTTCCCTGTTCTCGTTCCACAGAAATCCATCTCTCGAATTTGGCCTGCGTTCGGAACGTTAATCACGAATTCTTCCAATTTTTCAATTAGGGAATACGAGTGCCTTGATGGTCGAATAGAAACGGACATTACCGGCGGTTCAGACACTACTCGAGCAACCCACGCAAGCGTTATGAGATTTGCCTCGTCCCATTCACCTACCGAAACAACAACGGCAGGAGATACGATAGGGGTGTTTGTTTTATTAATTTGTATCTTCATAAGCATTAATCAACCCAGAAATCTTTTGCTAACCGTCTTCTTGTTCCTTTAGGAGATATTCATCTATTTCTCTTTTAAACTCAGAATAAATTTCAGAAATATTATTCATAAGTGGTTCTAATTTCTCCTCATCAATAAAAAATCCATAAGCATGGGTAAAAAAGTGCCGAAAAACTAAATACTTACCAATTTTATCAAGAATTTCTTTCGATATTATTTTATTGTCAAAAGCAAAATTCAATAAATCTTTATGCCATGTGGGTGACTCAGGGATTGGTAAGTTTTGGTGTAAAAGTATTTGTTTTAAAATATTTTCCATACCCGTATAGATATTTTGAAGAAAGGCTCCAATTCCTACAAGAATTACGAGTTCTTTACTCGGTTTTTTTTTCACTTTTTCCAATTCAATTAAAATTTTTTCAATATTTTCATTCTCCGCAAGAATTTTGTCCTTAACATTAGCCATATAATACTAACCCATCTTCCTCTATTAGTTTATTAAATAAACAATCTATACTTATATCAATTACATCTACTGGTTTCGATAAATCCCTGTACAATTCCCAGCAAAAATCAAAAAATAATTTAGGTTCTATACCTCTTACACCAATATCTATATCTCGCGCATCCTCCCTCTCTTTAGAGGAACCGAAGAGAATAACTTTTTCTAAGTTGTATTTTCTTGCGTATAATAATATTATTTTTTTATCTTCTTCAGATATCATCATATATTATATCTCTTTTAATATTTATTTAGATTTTGGTGTGTATTGAAAATAGATTTCTTGTGTTTTATATATTTTTTGAGAAATAATATATTTTTACCTTTTCCTTTAAAACAATATAGGAAGAGTTAATCAACCCAGAAATCTTTTGCTAACCGTCTTCTAGTTTGCCACAGACCATCCTTTTCAGTGAATCCGATTACACCTTTACCTTGATCAGCGTCCTTTATTTTCCACATTCCGCTAACAGCTCCAGTTAAAGCACCAGATAAAACTTCAAAGCCTTGAGCCGTGTATAAGTCACACTCTACTCCGCGATTAATAATAAATTTTAGTTGACGCATGCCTTGCTGGTTTTTAGATTTAAGTACGTCCAATAATAGTTCTACTTCTGTATCAAGTTGGTCGTTGGGCACAACCCGGTTCCATAGATTCCATTTTACAGCCTTTTCCCCAGAGTGGAGCGCGCCAATAAGGTTAATCTCTTTAGCTCTCCGTCGACCTATGAGTCGAGATAATCGCGTAGTACCGCCCCACCCGGGAGTTATTCCGACGTCTACTTCTGGCATGCCCCATTTCGAGCGCTCGGTGGCAATTACAAAATCACACACCATCGTAATCTCCAAGCCACCGCCTACCGCAAAACCGTCTACTGCTGCAATCGTGATTTTATCCAATTCCTCGAGTTGATTAGCCATATTCTGATAATATCGTACTCTTCTTGTTATATCATTCGCATTTCCCCACTTAATCATTTCTTTAATATCATCGCCCACGCAGAAATTATCCCCCGCGCCCTTGATAACTAAGAACTTAAGTTTTGTAGATTGCCTTACGATTTCTATTGCCGTAACTATCTCTTCAGAAAGCTTCATGCTTAACGCGTTCATGACATCAGGGCGATTGAGCGTTATCCAAGCCACTTGGTCGATCTCTTTATAAATTAAATTTTCGAATTTCATATTATATTCTTAATTCTATGTAAATATAAATATAATTAGAAAAAATCTTATTCTTCGACAACGATGATTTAATTTAAATTTATAACCATGTGAGTAACTTCCTTAAAACCAGCAGAACGAGTTAAAAAACCGTAATTTTTTGTCTTATGTATAGTAAATCCAATAGTTTCGTAAAGTTTTTTTGCTAGTGGATTGGTATCGACCACAGTGAGTTTTAACTTTTTATAATCCTTACTTTTGGCATAAAGTATGATTTTATTTATAAGTTTAGTGCCTATCTTCTTACCCCTCATCTCTTTTTGGACAGAAAGCGCAGTTAATTCTAATTCATCTTTTTTAATTGTCCCTATAGAATCAATGTTGAAATAGATCTTTTTAATAAGTGCTTTAAAAAAACCATATTCCTCGTGAAAATGCGAAAATTTAGCTTTTATAAATCGATCCCCTTTGGATTGTGTTCCTGCTATTCCAACTAAAGAATTTTCATAAATTGCATAAAAACCAGCAGAATAATTTATAGATTTTGTTATGATCCTAATCGCTTTCTCTTTTTCTTTAATAACGGAATTAATTTTTTTCTGAAATGCTTCGTAAACCAATTCTGAGGCTCTGATTTCGAAGCTCTCTGGCAAATTTCTGATAATTTTTATCTTGTCAATAAGAGCCATGTTAGTTAGTTTCCCTTTGATTATTGATTAAGATTTTGAGTATATATCCAATATTACTAAGTATTAAAATAAAGTTAATTAATAAAAATACATTAGAACCTATAAAATTTAAGAAGTAAAGTGAAGATTAATGGCAGACTTAGTAAGTATGTATGAAAAATATTTTAAAGACCCAAAGCGGGAACCCGTTTTAGTTGATTACGTGCGGACGCCAATAGGGCGGAGAAAAGGGACTATAGGCCGTCATAGAGGCGATGATTTAGTTGTACATTGTTATCGCACCATTCTAAACCGTAACGATTTTGACGTAAATATAATTGGGGATTCAATTATATCATGCAATAGTCAAATTGGTGATTGCGCCCTTGATATTGGAAGAACAGCTGCTTTAGCGGCCCATCTACCGGTAAAAGTACCCGGAATGACGATCAATCGTCAATGTGCTAGCGGTGCCCAATCAGTTATGTCTGCTTGGCAGGCAATTGCCTCAGGGATACACGATTGCGTTATTTGCGGCGGAACGGAAGTTCAGAATCGATATCCAATTATGTCTGACGCTATTATTTTTGATAAGGAACAAAATAAAACGGTAATGATAGCGCCAAATAAGAAGATTTTATCTAACCCCGAAGTAGCTGAGAAGTTAAAGGAATATAAAACTTCGTTTGCGGGCCAAATTAATTCTGCTCACGATTTAGGATTCCATTGGATGAAAAAATCTGGAAAAACTTTGGAAGAATTTAGACACGAATTAGACGCTCTATCTTTTGCCTCACATAAAAAAGCTCTTAGTACTTGGGACGAAAGAGGTAAAGAGATTGAGCCGATTTGGTGTCCCAAGCTTGACGAAAATGGAAAACCCATGCTAAACGAAAAAAACGACGTTGCTGAAGATCCAAGTTTATCCGTATTGACCAAAAAAGACGAAGCGCCGCGTCCAAACTCCACCATGGAAAAATTAGCAACTTTAAGAACGATAATCGGAAGAAAAAGCAAAGCCTTTTTAACCGCCGGTAATAGCTGCCCAACTAGCGATGGTGCGGCGGTACAACTGTGGATGACGCGTGAATTAGCCGAAGAATTTGGTTTAAGTATTAGAGCTACAATCGTAAATTATTTTGTGCTTGGAACCGATCCTATTTTACAACTAACAGGCCCAATAGATGCCATGCCTGAAGTTTTGAAAAGAGCAAACATGACCTTTGACGATATGAGTTTTATAGAAATCAACGAAGCCTTTAGCCCTGTAATTTATGCAAGTTGTTACGAACTAGGGTTAGATTGGAACGACTCTCGATTTAATCCTTGGGGTGGCGCGATTGCGTTAGGTCACCCTACAGGGGCTACGGGTACAAGATTAATTGGTACAAATGTTCAACAATTAGAGCAGTCTGGCAAAGAGTTTGCCATTAGTTCGATGTGTGTTGGTCTCGGAATGGGTGCTGCAACCATCGTAAGAAACGAGCATCCTAAATGAAAATTCTATCGTTCTCTCTTTTTTTATTTATTTTTTTTTATTTTGTAAATAAATTTCGCTAGTATTAAACTTATTATTTAATAAAATCAAAATGTATCATAATTCATCTTAAATATAAAAAAAATATGTTATAACTATGAACAAAGTAGCGATAATAGGAGTAGGCCACACCAAATTCGGAAGATTGATAGACAAGGGTTTAATGGATTTACTCTGTGAAGCATCGTTAGGAGCGCTCGATAACTCAAATACTAGTGAAAAAGAATTTGATTCCGTTTATGTGGGTGCGATGAGCCCAGGACAATTTAATCAGATTTCGGGCCTTGCGAGCGCTCTTGTAGACCGGATAAGTCTATTACCCGCTGCAGCCGATCATATAAAGAACGGTCCTGCGAGCGGAGGCTCTGCTGTAAAAGCTGGTTTTCAAGCAATTGCTTCTGGAATGAGCGATTTAGTTTTAGTCGTTGGTGGTGAGAAGATGACGCACATTACTACTCCAGGAGCTATAACTTCTAACGTCGCTACTATGACTCATCACGAAGCAGAAAGACGCCAAGGTGTTTCACTTCCTTCTTTTGCTGGTTTATTGACGCGAGCATACCTCGAGAAGTATAACGCTAAATTGGAATGGCTTTCAGATATCGCAATTAAGAACCATAAAAATGGCGCTTTAAACCCGGTAGCGCATTTTCAAAAAACCATAGACGAGTTCATGGAGAGTGCTGTTCGAAAAGGAAAGGGAAATTGGGATGATATTTACGATTACCTTAAGGACGATAAGACAAACCCAATAATCGCTGATCCGTTAAGACTTTTTCATATTTGCCCTATTTCAGATGGAGCAGCTGCCTTAGTATTATGTAAAGCAGAAATTGCAAAACAATATTGCGACACTCCTGTTTTAATTAGTGGTATAGGTCAAGCAACTGATACGCACATAGTTCACGAAAGAGAAGACCTTACCGTATTGAAAGCGTTGAGAATTTGTTCTGATCAGGCTTATAAAATGGCTAAAAAGACTCCAGAGGATATTGATGTTGCTGAGCTTCACGATGCTTTCGAGATTCTTGAAGCTGTGGAAAGCGAAGACATTGGCTTTTTTAAAAAAGGTGAAGGTGCAAAAGCGGCACACGATGGTTTGACGGAAATTGGAGGAAAAATCCCCATTAATCCCTCAGGCGGTTTGAAAGCGCGTGGACATCCTCTAGGAGCTACGGGCGTAGCACAAGTTGTAGAATTAGTTTGGCAATTAAGAGGTGAAGCTGGAAAAAGACAAGTCGCAGGTGCTGAAACAGGAATTACGTGTAATTTCGGAGGATTTGGGAATAATATAATTTCAATACTATTAGAAAGAATGTGAAAGTTCGAGTTTGAGATGTTGAAATAGTATAATCCTATTTCGTTTTATTTGAGTTTAATACATTTTCAGGTAAATGAACGGCAAATTTGCATTCCAATGCACCGTCAAGGGCGGTTTTAATAGGTTCAACTTTTACAGATTGTTCAAAAATTTGATCCCAATAAAGTTTATACCAACCTGCACTGCAATAACAGAAATCTTTTGAGATTTCACTTTCAGTTCCGCTTTTTAATGCTCCTCGAATCCAAGGGCAGTAACAAAGATAAAACCTTTTCATTTTGTCGTCTTTAACATTTAGAAATTTCTTTATTTGATAAGGATGCTTGCACAGATAAATGATATTTCCTTCTCTTACGCCTTCAGCTAACATTTGATTGTTTCTCACAAATTCTATTACTTCATCATCAACATACTGAGCAAATTCTAATGTCCCCTCGTCTCTATGCTTCTTGAGCCTTTGGATTAACTTTTGGTGTTTCTTTACTAAAAAACCATCAATACCTAATTCTTTGATGTCTTTTTTGTCTCCTTCAATATCATCAGGTGGGCGGCCATGAAGGCATGGTGAAAGAAGTCTAATTGAATTCTCTTTTCCAAGTTTATCTTCCATTCTTTTCATAACAATTTTCGTGAACTCAGGCTTCCTTTCTGGATGTACGCCTAAAGGAGGAATAATCAAATCTTTAAAAATCTCGTTTCTTATCTGCTCACCATGAAATTCAACTATTCTTGAAAACAAAGTTTCCATTGCTATGTAAGACTCCGCAATATCTATCGCTTCAGTAATAAAATCGTATTTCTTGGAATAATTAGCATAATTCATTAATGCTCTAAGAAAATCTAAAACAGATTCTTTCTCAATAGAAACTAAATATTCAGTGTAATCAACTAATTTTTTAGGTTCAACTGTTTCGAGAGTCAGATTTTCTTTGTTGAGAAATTTTTCATAATCTCTAATTTTCGAGAGATAATTTTTTATTATGCTTTCATCAATTTTATTATTCTCTAAAAATTCTTGAAAATGCCTTTCATTCATTTTATTCCCTCTAAATGTATATGTATGTATATAATGCATATTTTAGGTTGTTTTTTAAAGATTATCAAAATTCTATCAAAGACTAATTTTTTTTATTAATTATTAAATAAAGAGAGCTTACTTCATCTCAGCAAGAAATAGATCTGCGATTATAAGCCATTTTTGTTTTGTATCGGGATCAATTGAGCTTTTATTTATAATATCTTTCCCTTTTTTAAGATTATTAACTGCTAAATCGTGGTTCCCAAGCGCTTTATAACAAATTCCCATTTTAATATAAGTTTGGTAAATATACCACTCATCGCTGCCCATTACAAGTGCTTTTAAGAATCTTTTTACAGCTTCTTCATATTCTTCAAAATGCATTAAAATTTCTCCGTAGTTATCATTATAAATTCCTATATCTGGTTCACTCTCTATAAGCTTTTGAATTATTTCTAAGGATTCATCTTTTTTATCCAAATATTGGAACCAATAAGCCTTATAGCTAAGAAGCTCCTTATTTTTTGGATACTTTTTAAGTAAATCTTCGATAATATCTAATCCTGCTCTTAGATCCCTCTTTCTCTTAAGAATAGATGCCTTTTTCATCATAACATCTATTTCTTCTTCAGGAAACGCTTTTAACATATTATCTAACGCCCTTAATACTTCATTATATTGGTTAAAGTAAATTAAAATTTTAATTTTTGATTTATATAAATCGATATTCATAGGATTTAACTCAATCTCCCTATCAATTTCTTTAACCTGTTCTTCATATTGACTTTTCAAGTCTTCAGAAATTGGGGAATCAAAGATTTCTGCCAAATCCTGCCAAATTAATCCTTCCAATTTATCATAAGTATCCTTTAACTCCCTTTTAAATTCAAATTTATACGCTAAATATTTGATATATCCCGGTAAAAGTTCTCTTAATGATTCTTTAAAATCTTTATTGAATAAGAAACTACAAATCTCGTCTAAAATCTGATTTATAATAGAATTACTATCGTATTTGGTTAGGTAATCAACTGGTTTCGAAAAGAGTTTATTTAAGTATGTAAATTTGTTAATATAGTTTTCTGTAATAACTTGAAGCATTCTTTCCAATTTTCCTTCCGATTGAAAGTAATAAACTCCATCTGAAGGTCCAGTTAATTTAAAAAATTTGAATGGATATATTTTTCCCTCTGAAATTTCATCTATATAATAATCAAGAGTAATTTTTTTAATTTTATACTTGTTTGAAAAATCTTCAGGCGATATGAAGTTAGGATATTGCTCTGGATGATTAATTGAAATAAAAAGCAAGATTTTATAGAAAACTTCTTCATCTTTTAATAATGGTTTTACTTTTTCATAATCTAATTTTAGAATATTAGTTAGAAATCTAAATTGAATTTCATTATCTTCAATTCTGAGTTTATTAAAAAAATTAATAGTTTTTTGCGTAATTTCTTTAATTTTTTTACCCTCCTCTTCCAAAATCGTTTGTCTATCTAAATCATAATGTTGCAGCATCTCTGAATATGCTGATTTGCCAGATTGAGTTATTAGGTATTTTCCCTCCTCCTTTATTAAAAATCCCTCTTCAATAAATAGACTTAAATTCTTTGACAATGAGGACTGATTTATAGATAAAGGATCTTCAATAAAATCAGTTCTTTTACAATAATTATTATTATACACCATCCAAAGAATCCAATGGGTGTAATTTCTTCCACTTTTTAGGATTATTTTTGGAGGATAATTTAGCTTTCGTACCTTTTTCTTAGCACTTGATAGCTCATGAAATCTCTTTTTTCCTTCTGGTGTAATTCTATAATTACCTCTTGAAATTTTATCAACAAAACCTTTACGTGTTAATGCACCTATATGTCTTGATAATGTACCTATAGGGATTTCAATTGGTTCTTGACTAAGGTTGGACCATTTACAAATATCATTATTATACAACATCCAGAGAATAATGTGGTCGTAATTTGGCCTACTTAACTTGGAAGGGCTATAAATCTTTTCAGGAGGATAATTTAGAATTTCCATAATTTGAGAAAATAAAATATTATTATCTAAATTATAATCTACATCTTTTATATTTATATATATTTTATGGAACTTCCGTAAAAGTTCGAAACTTCCATGAAAGTATTGGAACTACAATCATAAAAGCAAGTAAATCTGATTTTTAAAATAATCATCTTATTGATGAGTAATTTAAAATTTTAATAAAAAAAACTGAGTTGATAATGATTTATTATAACCAAAAAAACGAAAAAAGTTT
>JABCSY010000010.1 GCA_018238625.1 Promethearchaeota archaeon | reverse complement strand
TAATTCTTCCACCGATATGAACGTTCTCGTAGGTCTATGTGTCGGTCACGATATAACCTTTACGCGCTTGTCGGAAGCGCCGGTAACGACTTTAATCGCAAAGGATAGATCTTCCCCGCATAATCCAGCAGCAGTTCTGTTTTCCCACTACGGAAAAGAGTTCTTTGCTTCAGAGCTTAAAAATATAAGACGTTTAGAAATGAAAAAAAAGAAAGAATAATGAATACTAACAATTTTTAATTTTTTAACGAAATTTTATTAAAACCAATCTATAAATTCGTCTATCGCTCTTCTTTCCCTTCCCTCTGTGCTTTTTTCTAAAGCGTCGTCAATTAGTCCTGCAGTAATTACACCCATTAATTCGTATTTCTCAGTCGATAGTTTGAAAATTTCATTAATTTTTTCCTTATTTTTTAAGATTTCGCCGATCCAAACAGCACCCAATCCTTTCGCATGAACGGCTAAAAGCATATTCTGCATGAACCCGCCCATAGCTAATATGTCCTTTACCCGATCGTAACCTCTTTCTAAGTCTAAGAAGATAACGAAGTTAAGATAAGCGCTTTCAATAATTCCTCCGTACTTCGATTGTTCTGCAATCATACGCTTAACAGTGGGATGTGAGACAATACAAACTTTCCAAGGCTGGCTATTTTGACCAGAAGGCGCCCATCGACCGCAATCTATTATCTCTCTTATCGTGTCGTTATCAATTTTCTTATAAATAAAATTTCTGACGGACTTTCGCGACTTAATCAGATCCAACAAATTGTTTGTTTTTGACTCCATATAATGAATTTGTTTTTGATTCCATATAAAGAAATGCTGTATGAAACATGAAACAATCAAATTAAAATAAGTATAAATGATTCTACAATTTGATTTTAATATGGCTGAATGGAAGTATAAATGGTGGCAAAAAACTACAGTATATCAAATCTACCCTCGATCATTTAAAGATAGTACTGGTAATGGTATTGGAGATTTACAGGGGATAATTTCAAAATTAGATTATTTAGAAGAGTTAGGTGTAGAAACCATTTGGTTTAGTCCCTTTTTTGATTCTCCTCAACAAGATCACGGTTATGATGTTAGAGATTTTCGCGGTATCGCACCGGAATATGGGACATTAAAAGATTTTGATCAACTCCTAAAGGAAATGCACGATAGAAAAATGAAAATGGTTTTGGATTTCGTTCTTAATCATACATCTATTGATCATCCATGGTTCATTGAATCTGCTTCAAGTAGGGTCAATCCAAAGCGTAATTGGTACATATGGCGTGATGGTAAAAAATCTGGTGGTAAGAAACCTCCAAACAATTGGACCACAATGACTGGAGGTTGTGCTTGGTTATATTACGAAAACACTGATCAATGGGTTTATTTCCATTTTTTGCCGAGCATGATTGATTTAAATTATCGCAATCCTGAAGTAAAGGAGGAAATGTTTAATACAATGCGTTTTTGGTTAGATAAAGGAGTTGATGGATTTCGATTAGACATTCTTCATGCTATTTATGAAGATGAACAATTAACAAATGATAAATTTAGTTGGACAATCATACCTTCAGACAAAAAAGTGGATACGCTTTTTCATAAGCACAAATACGATTTAAACTTACCCGAAACCTTTGATTTTGCTCTGGAATTAAGAGAAGTAATGGACGAGTATGAACCAGAAAGATTTCTTGTAGGTGAGGTTAGTGGCTCCATTGAGGAGATTAAAAAGTATTATGGACATAATAACAATGGATTGCACATGTGTTTTTTATTCGAGTTTGTTTCAACACCGTTTGACCCAAAAAAATACATAAGCTTAATTTCAAGGATTGAGAAAGCTTTGCCATTTCCATTTACTCCAACTTTTGTTTATGGAAACCATGATATTGATCGTTATATATCTCTTTTAAAAAACAATTTTCATAAAGCTAAAATTCTTGCAACTATGCAATTAACCTTAAGAGGCGTTCCATTTATTTATTATGGGGAAGAAATAGGGATGTCCAATGTTAGGTTCAAGCTAAAAACTAGTGAAGATCCAATTGGACGTAAATTTTCATGGTTTCCAATGCCGCAATTAAGTAGGTTAATTGGTTTTTCATTAACTCGAGATCGCTGTAGAACTCCAATGCAGTGGAATGATAATAAAAATGCAGGATTCTCGTCTAATATCGAAATCGAACCTTGGTTAAAAGTTTCAGATACTTTCGAGAAAATTAATGTTAAAAAAGAACAAAAGAATCCTGCTTCATTGTTAAACTGCTATAAAAGACTATTAAAAGTTAGAAAAGAAAATATAGCATTACAAGAAGGTGAATTGCATTTTATCGAATATGAGAAAAAGGAGAGGAATTATATCTCTTATACTAGAAACCATAAAGCTCAAAAAATTTTTATATATTTAAACTTTACAAAGAAAGAATTATTAATACAAACTCCAATAGAAAAACCAGAACTTTTATTCTCAACCTTATCGGATAGAAAAGCTTTAGATACTAAAGCGTATAGTGGAAATATTAAATTAACTCCTTTAGAAGGTATAATTTTTAAAAAAAAATAAAAAATAAAAAATAAAATTAAGTAACAACAAAATTATTCTTTTTATATTTTAATATCCTTTGCATCGTCTTCTAAAACATCGTAATATTCAATATCGCCTAAACCACCAGTTGTAACATCTTTCCAATGCACTTTTAGTGGCATGCCGATATATGCGTCTTTAAAGTCTATAGTAGGTTCTAATTGAGCAATATGAGTGGTGTCAGAACCATCTTGGCGAATACACACTACAGGTTTTTCTAACACTTCCCCCGTTTCAGGATCTTTGGTATATACAATTGTATAAGTGGCCACTTGAGCAGTATCGCGTAAAGATACCCATCGATCAGGTTTAACCATACACTTTCCACATACTAATCTGGGGGGAAAAAATACCCTATTGCAACTCCGACATTCGTTTCCTACTAACTTCTTCTGTTTTAATTTCTCTAAAAAGGGAGTCATATGAGTAATGTTAAATTTAAACGTATAACTCGCCAAGTACCACTTACCTGGCATCGTTCTAGTTCTTACATAATCCTTTTTTATATAATCCATAGATTTTCTTTGAGTTTGTTTTGACACTTTTTTCATCCTCCATTATTTAAATTTACGAGCCGGTTCATCTGACATCACCATCATCGTAATTAAATTAATAATACCACCCCAACCGTGACCTAAAGACGTATGGACCGTTTTAGGGACTTGGTTACTGGCTTTTCCCATTATCTGGAGAGCTGCTTCAGCTGGTCTTTCCATCGCTGAAGCCCCTATGGCATTTGTTGAGTTTACGCCACCAGAGCAATTTATTGGAAGTTCTCCGTTTAACGCTGTTACTCCACTTTCATACATAGAAGAAGCAGTATTTTCTTCAAATAATCCTAATCTTTCAACCCACATTAATTCTTGATTAGGAAAAGGGGCATAAACTTCGGCATAATCAATTTCCTTCCTTGGAAAAGAGATTCCAGACTGACTAAAAGCTAATTCTGCTGACTTCATAGCGCCTAATTGTTCCGAAGGATCTAATTGTCCAGCACCACTTCCGTTATATCCTAAAATAGCAGTTTCATGAGAAACACTCGCAACACCATTTACATAAACGGGAATATCACACATATCTTTAGCTTTTTCCTCTGTTGTAAACAACATAGCGCAAGCTCCATCTGAGGCAGGACAAACCATGCCGTATCTTAAGGGGAAAGATATGTAAGGTGTGTCTAATACTTGTTCAATTGTAAGATCTGGCATTTTCAAGTGTGTCCACCAGGTTTTTGCAGCATTATGGCGATTTTGGACTACAACTCTAGCTAAATCTTCTTCAGTAATTTTGCTTCTACGCATGTAATTCGCCGCTTGGTACGATGCGATACCGATCGCAGCACCACCAGATAGCAAACGTGTTAATTCCTCGTAAGACATACCTAATGAATTGAGAACAGATATTTCTCCATACGCTACGCTTGCTAATCCTACGCTCGTTGTGCCTACGGATTGCTGTTCAAATGCTACTGCTAAAACGGTATCAACGCCGGGGATACCTGCTGTTACATTATAATATCCCGAAATGGCTACCGATCCTCCAGTTGTCCCTCCAGTTGTCACTCTCATTAGTGGTTTATTTCTTGCTCCCATCCAATCCGTCATCCAAAGTTCTGGAATGTTAGCCCCTTCAAATGCGGGCATATTTCCATTTACAAAAGCATCAATATCTTCAATTCCCACGCTAGGGACTTTCTTTAAGCAATCAAGAATAGCTTCACTTACTAGTTCTGGCATACTTACATCGGTGCGTTTTGAAGCATGTTCACTAAAACCAGCCGAAACTACAGCTACTTGTCTTCCCATTTTTAATTACCTCCCTCCAACACATATAATATATTATTTTGAGCACACATTCCAATTTGACCAGAAGCAATAGCTTTTTTAGCATCTTTAACTTGATATCCATTTGCTTCACCTCTTAATTGCTTAACCGCTTCTATTATCCTTATTAAGCCAGTTGCACATGGAGGATTGCCTCCAAGAGCACCACCCGAAGGATTAATCGGAAGATCTCCATTAATCTCATAATTTAATTTAGCTCCTTGACCTTTTTCTGCCAATCCAAGAGCTTCACTAAAAATAAGTTCTTCGTGAGCATATACTTCAGATAATTCAGCTACATCTATCTCATCCTTAGGACTTTTTATCCCAGCGGCTTTAAACGCCATTTTTCCTGCGGATTCCATGGATTTGGAAGTAGATAAATCTCTATCTCCAAGATAGTATGTTTCTTGATTGTATCCTACCCCCGTAATCCAAACGGGCTTTTCTGTAATCTTCAAAGCTTGTTTTTCTGGAGCTAATAATATAGCAGCAACTCCATCACAAAGAGGAGAAACCATTAGTTCCGTGACTGGATCGGCATAATATCCAGATTCTAAAACTTCTTTAGTGGTTAGATTTGGATATTGAGCTTCTTTTAGAGACATGGGATTTTTTGCAGCGTTCTTTCTATTATTTACTGCAACTTTAGCAATATCTTCTGCGGATACTCCATATTTTTCCATATATGCCCTCATTTGGAAACCTCCAGCTGTAATATCGTTCACGAAAGCGTTAGGTCGTTCCCATGTAGGGTCTGTTTCGAATAATCGAGCAGAATGGTAAGGATAACAAGATGGCGTACTTCCCCCCCAAATTACCGCTAATTTATGGTTTCCGGATAAAACTCTCATCAACCCATATAATGCAGCGTGAGCCCCATCCATTTCTACTTTCGATTCATCGGTTAAATACGCACCACCCACTTCTACGGGGAACGCGTTAGATATAGTTCTTCCGTCGTAATAATCGTTAGTACATGATATAACAGTGGTTACATCCTTTTTTTTTAAACCAGCGTTATCTAAAGCGCCTCTAACTGCTTCAAAAATAAACTCATATCTACCATAATTAGCTTCTGACTGCAGTTGTACTTGATAATAACCTACAATTCCTACTTTTTCCATTTATCATGTCACCTCTCAAATTTTAACGAAACCCTTAATATCTGAAGGGTCTCCTTTCGGTTTTTCGCTCCATTCTATTTTAACCTTCATCCCAGTTTTAACTTCCTCTGGTTTTATATTTATCAATCGATAAATTATGGCTGTATTGCTCCCATCAATTTGTACCATGCCAACAACTTGAGGTTTGGCCTTTCTTGAAGTTCTATCGTTAACTCTATATGGCGTGATAGTATAATTCTTTAAGATACCCGTATCAGGCAAATCAACCCAATTCTCTTCTAGTGGAATCACCACATTACATTTTCCACATATCTTTCTGGGAGGTACAAAAACATCACCGCATTTTTGACATTTATTGCCAACTAGTTTCTTTTTTTCAAAATTATCGTAAAATTTGTCCATGTATCGGCCTACGTGGAAATTGAAGTCGGCTCTTACCATTCCTTTGTTTGCGACAATTACTTTATTTTCACTCATTTTGATTTCTGTTTTTTTTTTAATTATTATAACAAATAATATGATCAAATGTATTAAAAACTTTTATTACTAACAGACAAAAAAATCGGAATTTTAAATAAAATAATGATCCAAATAATGTAATATCTGAATGTTATAGTGTTTAAAGTGAGCTTATTCATATTTTACTTCCAGCATAAAAAATAATTTAAAAAAAAATTGGTCGTGGTTAAAAAATGGGTAGATTATGGAAAAAAGTAGAAGCGGATCTTTTAAATACACCAGAAGAAACCATGGGGTTTTCCCGAGAGTTTTCATCGTTTAAACAAAGTTTTGTCATTAAAAAGTACGATTTCTCTTCTCTTAAACAAGTCGAAGAAATTAAAAAGGAACTTCTCGGTAAAAGAATTCTAATATTAAACGCGAAAGATATTCTCCAAAATATTGACGTCACTCAACTAAAAAGAGGGATTGAAGATTTGAAATCGTTTTTAAGAGATAATGGTGGTTCTATGGCCCGTCTTGGAGACCAATACTTAATCCTGACTCCGAACTCTTATGTTAAAATTTCCAATTAATCTCAAGAGATTCTTTTCTTCTTTAGATTTAAGGTATTCGCTTTTTAGGATCCATATTTTTTAAAAATTGAAGTATGTATTGATTAGATGGATGGCTATATCTTTTAAAATAGGTGTGAGATCATTTTTTAAAGCTAGTCCATCTAATTTTAAATCGTAATTAATTTTACTAAATTCCGTTAAAGCGTTGGAAATTGCTGATTCTAGATGATTTTTTTGTATCTGGTTTTTTTTATTATCAGTTAGTCCACAAATTATATCTTCTGCAAAACATTTAGTCATATTATCTTTAAATTCGGCGAATTTATAAAATGAGCCGAATCGAAGATAAGACGATAAGAACTGACTAACTGCTTTTTCAATTTCACTAGGGACAATCTGTTTTTTACTAATACAATAAGTTTTTATCATTCTTTCCAAAAGAGAGCCGTTAAATTCGTAAATTATTTCTTTTTTAGATTTAATCTTTTCATTTAATTGCTTATTTTTCATTGCTTCTTCTTCTTTTCTTGAAAATAAGACATCTTCGTAATCTTTCACAATTATATTTGATAGAGCAGAACGCAGTATTATAGTATTTACATTAATTTTATTACTTCCTTGGAAGTGTGTAGGGACATTATGCATGTGTCTGATTAAAATATCTTCTATATTTAGGTTTTTAGTATCATAAGGACTAAAAAATATTTCATATAATGCGCTAAAGTTATATTCTTGAATATTTTTTTTCATTAATGTTCTTAAATATTTATCAATATCGAGGAAAAATCGAAAAATGCAATCGTCAATAGCAAGTGCTAAGTTGTTCTCTGGATATTGCGCTCTGATAAGATACTTTTTGTATTCTAATCGGATTTTTTGAGCCCTTATCCATTCTATAGCGAAATCTAACAAACTTTTCTCGATTGTAATTTTATCTTTAAAATACAAAAGAATACCGTAGTTGTCTTCATAAGACGACCCAATAGATTGATTGAAAAGAAATTTTGCTATCATACTTAATTGGTCTTGATCTTTAAACTGCCTTTTAATCCTGTTGTAATAGGAAATCAGTCTTTCTTTGTCAATTTTATACCTATTTTCAAATTCTATACATTCCATCTTTTTATTATTCCATGTAATTTAATTATCAAGATTTGCTTCCAAATCGTTGAGGCTCTCATTTGAAAGAGTATCCCATTTTTTAAACCCAAAATTAGGGTTTATTTTTAGCATAATATCAGAAATATCTTTATTTCCATCCACCATTAATCGTAAATTTTTTTTATAGAAAGAAATTTTGTTTAAATTGTCAAATCCTTCAGTGTCTTCAATCAAAATAGCGCCATAGCTCTTTTTTATATTTTTATCAACAACATATTCTTCTAAATAAATCACTTTTTTCTCATGAGAATGTAATTTAATTAAACTAATATTAGGATATATAGTGGTGACATTGAATAACTTTAAAGTCTCATCTATTAACTTTTCATAGTAATCAGGTAAAATCGCCATAACATAATAAGAAGGGATAAATTCTAAACATTTTTTTCTTAACATATTATCCTTATCAAAAGTAAACAAATTTGATGCTTTATAGTATTTAGATACTATCCTTTCAATTAATCCTACACAATAATAATTATGTTGTTCTTCCCAATGCACTTTTCTTGATGATCCAAGAGAATAATCGATTAAATTTAGACCTCGTGTTAATTCTTTTTGTATAAATTTAGAATACTTAAATTTGCTTCCTAAAAAATTCTCCTCTACAATCTTTCCCTGAATTATAGCAGGGAGGATATAATCGCATAATCCGTCAGCAATCTCCTTAATATCTTCTGTATAAGGGGATGCTATTAGCGCTGAGAGATTAGCCATCCCGTCTTCACCCTCATTCGATGCATTTATATTAAAAAAGGATTGAAACGTTTTCTCGTTATATAGACCTTGATTCTGTAAAATTAAAGCCGATTCAATAAAATCAATATTCCAAGGATTTCCTTTGTTACACATTTCAGTTAAAAAGATAGGCCCTAAATACTTAAAAGAGAGCATTTTCAAATTATTCTCTCTTTCTTCAGTTAGGTCCTCAGAAATTTTGATTTTATCATAAACCATTTCATCTTCATTTGCGAAAAACAATCCTAAAATTTGTTGGTTAATTTTCATTCAAATATTAATTACCAATTCATCACTTTATATCTTGATTTTAAATAAGTTGATTGTACTGTAATCAGTAACAAATAATATTTAGTAATGATTTATTATCGATTCGGCATCACATATCTTATAAAAATTTCCAATTAGATTAATTAGATCGCAAGGAATAATAGCTTTCAAAAGCTTTTTTGATATTATCAATTAAAGTCTCTATCAAAAAAGGTTTATCCCAAAATCCAAAAGCTCCAATAGAAAACGCTTCTTCTTTAATAGTGATATCTGCACTTATAAATATGATTTTTATGTTCTTATCAATTAGTAAAATTTCTTTAGAAGCTTCAATTCCGGATTTAAGTGGCATCCTATTATCCATTAAAATTACTTTTGGCTTATCTGCGAAGGATTTAAACATAGAAACGGCTTCTTCTCCATCTTCTGCGATACCAGCTACCTCAAAACCACCAATCTTTAAAAGTTCCCTATAAAAATATTGAAGTGCTGGTTCGTCATCAACGATGAATACACTTTCCGTTTTAATTCACCTCAGGAATCAACAAAATAAAATTACTTCCTTTCGAATGGTCTCCTTTGATTCTATCTTCAACCCAGATTTCTCCGTTATAATTTTCAATAATTTTTTTTACTAAGGATAAACCTAAACCCATCCCATGAACGCTTTTTTCTTCTGTATATCCTCTTTGAAAAATCGGTTCCTTCCGAGTATTATCTATTCCTTTACCGTTATCTTGAAATTCCATTTTAAGATAAGTTTCTCTATTTTTTTCCGCTCTGGAAATCCTAATTGTAATTTCCACGGATGGATTTCTATTGTGTCTTACTGAGTTAATCAAAATGTTTTCAAACACATCCACTAAAAAATCATTAGCCTGAACATGAAGCTTTTTACCGATAGATTGGACTTGAATGTTTAAGTTATTAATTTGGTAAGTGTTTTTTAAAGTTGAAATTAGATTTTTTAGAATATTGCAAATTTCAATCTTTTTTAGTGGTAGTTCGATTTCTTCAAGTTGAGAAAGCTTGCGAACATTAGAAATTAAATTTGCTCCTCTTGTGATTTGGTTTTTCATAATTCTTAAATTAGTCTTTAAAGCTTCACGCTTATTTGGTTCATCAAAAATTATTTCGCTAAGCTGCAATCCAGATAATATAGCTTGTAAAATATTATTCATATCATGAGCGAATAAATCTTTATAAAAATTTGCTCTATCATAAGCCATATGATACAAATTTTCAGATTCCCTTACTTTTTGTTCTGCAAGGGTACGTTTAGTAATGTCCCTGAACGACGCTATATATCTTATTTTTCCTTTTTCTTTTATCATTTTTCCTCTTCCAGAAACATGGATATAATGTCCATCTTTGTGTCGCATTCTAAAATCAAATGACTCAAAACCTCCTTGTGAATCTGTTGTATTTTTCATTGCATTAGCAATTATATTTAAATCTTCAGGATGAACGTAAGATTTGAACCAGTTTTTTCCAATTGTTTCTTCTGGTCGAAACCCCATTAATTCAAATGTTTGAGGACTTGCATAGACAATTTCACCATTAGTTTCTATTTTACCTATCATTTCTCTCATATCATTAACGAGATTACGATATTTTTCTTCGGATTTTAACATTCTTTTTTCCGCTTCTCTATGCTTTTCCTCACGATCTATATCGTAGAGAGCAAATGCAATGTCGCCCCCAACCTCCTCGAATAATTCCTGTTCGCTTTCTTCTTCAACCAACTCTTTGGGGATAGAAACGGTAAGCCAACCAAAAACTTTACTTTTATGTTCTAAGCGAATTGTCATTGCTACTCGCCCCTTGTAGCTTTTTGACAATGGGCAATCTCTGCAAGTCGAGTATGGGTCTTTAATTAGAATTGCTTTAGTTTTCAGCATAGCCTTTTGGGCGCATTTAGTAATTTTACCCTTTTTCAACATTTTGTCTATTGGTAAGAAAGCTTCCCCTAGACCCGTTTCAAAAGCATGCGTAACCTTGTTTGAACTATCTATAAGAGCAATCCAAGCGTTAAAAAAACCGGGAATTTCAATTAAAATATCGCAAGCTCTTTGAAGTAAACTATTACGATCTTTTTCTTTAGTAATGAGTTGGTTAACATTTCTAACAGCTCGTAACACATCATTAAGATGCATTATTTTTTGTTCCGCCTTCTTCCGCTCGGTGATATCGCGTATTGTTTGAATAGCTCCAATAATTTTTCCTTGAAAATCATATAATCGTCGTGCTTTAATCCAATTAAATGTTCCATCTCTTGTTTTCTGGGGAGGAACAGAAATTTCTGAAATAATAGTATCACCTCTTTTTTCAAAAGCATCATACTTACTTTCGAAATTGTTTTGCGAATTAAGAACTAAATCTACCATAATGGGTCTTCTTTCCCCATAAAAGGGTAGAGCGTATTCGTAATTACCTTTATTTAAAATCTCCTCGGCTTTTACATTAGTCATTTCTTCCATAGCTTTATTCCAAAAAATCACTTTTCCTTCCGTATCAATCATAAAAGTTGCATCGGGTAAAAATTGAATAACATCTTTTAATTTTTTCTCGGATTTTTTGAGTTCGGTAATATCTCTAAAAATTAATACGACACCGCTAATATTTCCTTTATTGTCTCTTATTGGAGCTCCACTATCAGCAATTGGTATTTCCTTTCCATCTCTGGCTATTAATATTGTATAATTCGCTAACCCGACTATAATTCCTTCCTGAAGCACTCTCGAAACGGGATTTTCGACTTTTTTATTGGTTTCCTCGTTAATTATATTAAATATACACTCCAAGGGTTTTTCCATGGCTTCTTCTTGCCTCCAGCCAGTTAAAGCTTCTGCCATGGGATTCATAAAGCGAACATTACCTGATTTATCGGTAGCAATTACAGCGTCGCCTATACTATTAAGCGTTGTTGAGAGCCATTCTTCAGATTCTTCCAATTTTTTCATCTATGAAATTAAACCTCTTTTTTATAAAAACATTGAAAAATAAATTGATTTTTGCACAAATTTGTAAAAAATTATGGTATAGAAATTAATTTTTTCTCTTTATAGTACTCATTATGCACTAATTGTTTAAATAAATATGCTTGAAATGTTAAATTTTCATAAGCGAGCATATTACTTTAAATTTTTAGCACACAATTTTTAATTGTTATAAATAAAAGTGTTAGTCGTTCTGTTAATTATTTCTAAGGAGCGTTTAGTAATTTTTTGAAACAGAGAAATAAAATATATTTCACTCAAAAATCTTAACTTTCTTTTTTGAACGAGGAGGAACGCGATAATACTTGTTATCTGCATATCCAATTATAAATGCAGTTACCAGACTACCTCGTATCTTAGCTAATTTTTTTAGTGCAGGGTTCTTGTGAAATGCTAAGTGGGTCCAGCCATTCCAACAAGTACCTAACCCGAGCGATTGAGCAGCCAGCCTTCCGTATGTAATAATATTTCCAATGTTAAACCCTCCCATCATCATGTTGAAAGGTGAGGATACGATTATCACGTGAGGGGCGTCAAAATAAACAGGACTACGCATCTCTTTTGCGAGGATTTCTAGTTGCTTGCTGAATTGCTCCTTTAAGGAAGGATCCTTGATAAATTCTTCTACAATCGCATCAGACATCTTTTTAATCAATTCTGAATCGGATATTATAACGAAGTTTTCAGGCCTCATGTTAGCTCCTGTGGGAGCGTATTCCATCGCTTTGATAACTTTATTTAAAATTTCTATAGGAACCTTATCTTTCTTATATCTACGAATTGAACGGTTTCCTGCGAGAAACTTGAACATGTTTTCATAAGGTACAAGGGAAGAAAGCTCGCCAATTTCGCCGAAAGTGAAACTTTCTCCCATGTCTTCGTAAATTATAGCATCTTCAGGGCATTGTGCAATGCATTGCCCACATAATATGCATTTTTTCTCGGGATCAAATATAATCTTATTATCTGCTTCATTGCTTTTGGAATATACTTCTAAGGATGGACAAGCACTTATACAAATCTCACAACTAATACATTTATCGTAATCAATCCCAATTATTGGCATTTTAACACGCTCGAAAATTTATTAAATTTTATTAAAAATACTATTTTAAAGAATATTTCTAAATGAATTAATCAACCTTTAAATTTTATTGTATAATAATTTATATCAATTAGATGTTTTAGAGTGATTAAATGGAAACTCGCGTTTTTGGTAAAACCAAAGCTAAAATTACAATAATTGCGATGGGAGGATGCGGGCTCGGGTATGTCGATCAAATCGAAGCCAACAAGGCCGTAAAGCTCGCAATGGATCATGGGATTAACATGATAGATGTCGCTCCAACCTATGGTAAGGCCGAAGTACGACTTAACCCTTGGATACGAAAACATAGGAATAAGTTTTTTCTAGCGGAAAAAACGTTGAAAAGAACTAAGAAAGGGGCTTGGAGGCAGCTTAATCGATCGTTAGAACGTCTTGATACGACGCACTTTGATTTGTACCAATTTCACGCGGTCTCGTCAATGGAGGAATTACACCAAATTCTTGGGGAAGATGGGGCCATGGAAGCCTTCAAAGAGGCTAAGGAAACGGGTTTAATAAAGCATATTGGTATTACAGCGCACGATGATGTAAGGATACTGCAGAAAGCACTCAAGTTATCCGATGATTTTGACACCGTTCTTCTACCCGTTTACGTTGCATCGCTTGTAAACCCTAATCCTGTCAATGATTTTAAAAAGATTCTGCAAATCGCTCGAGATAATAACATTGGAGTTACAGCTATTAAAGCCATTTCTAAAAACAGATGGAAGGGTACTCCTACATACAAAACGTGGTACGAACCTCTTGATGAACAAGAATTAGTTAACCAAGCCGTGTGGTTTACATTGTCGCAAGATGGAGTTACAACTTATTCCTTGCCCTGTGATGTGAGGCTATGGCCATTAGTATTGAATGCCGTTAAGCGATATAAGAAACTTGATGTTGAAGAACTAGAAAAGATCGTGAATGTAGCAAGAGAAAACGAGTATCAGCCACTATTTCCAGAGTGATTAATTTGTTAAGTAAAAATCAAAAAAATTGGGAAAAAAATCATTTCTTCTTTCTTTGACGCAAAATTTCGATAAAACTCTCGATTTGATTAACCACTTGAGTCTCATTTAGCTTTCTTGGGTCGTTCATGTCGCTTGTAATTATTAAACTAGGGATATCTAATTCTTCCATTAAGCTACGCTTCAAATCGTACTGTCCACACGAGTTTGGCCTACAAGACATGTTATTATGTAAAAGAACGCCATCAATTTTCCATTCTTTAATCGTTTCTTTGAATTTTTTAACCCGAGTCTCGAGATCGTATATATACCAAAAACTCAAAACTAATTCAGCCATTGATTCTACTGGATGATTTAACACATCGTCTTTTGTAATATTTGGATTTGTATATTTGCTAAAGGCATAAACGTAAGGTTCGTAAACTATCATAGCGTTCCAGCGCTCCAGATTTGAAAAGAATTTTAGGTTGTACCAAAAAGGGATACCTTCCCACATGAGTCTAAATTCTTCGTTTTCAAGCGCACCTACACCCGCATCTGCCCTCGCTTTTGCTTCTTTGTACATTCTCTTGTATAATTTAATCGGAGATTTAAGTCCAGGCATTGTGAATAATGGAAAAAGTCCACCAAAAGTATCTCTCGTTGAGATTGGACTGGGAACATTTTTTCTTAGCTCAAACACATCTTGCCATATTTTTCCTAATTCATAGGAATTTGAGGCTACCTCTCTCGCTTTTTCTTCGTTATATTCGTGACCTGTTACTTCAGTAATAAAATCTAATAGCTCCCAAAGTTGTTCTTTGATGTATTTTTTAAAATAGTCGCGTTGACGATTGCTCGTGTTGCTCACTACGTGAGGTATATCTAAAGTGAAGTGAGGAACGTTTAATCTTTCTGCTTGTACTTGAAACCATCTAACATGAGTATCACATATTACATCGCTTGACATCATAAAAGCGGGTTTTCTAGTCCCACCAACGCTCATTTCGGCCTTGCTTGACACGGCACCAACATTCGTTTTGAAATAAGAACATAAGTCGTAAGAATATCCTTGATCTTCGGCGATTTCAATAAATTTTTTCGATTGTTTAAGCGCTGCCGATATTGTTGCTGAATTTTCAGGCATCATTGCTTGAACATCCATGGCGTATAAAAGTTCAACAGGAGTTCCTGCAGTTGCCCAAGCAGTTGGTTTTCCATCTCTGTACGCTTGTTCAATTGCTAGAAAATGCCTTCCCATTTCATTTTTTAGCTTGTTGGTTGCGTTTAACATTATTCCGCTTTTCTTTTCTTTTGACATTTTTTCAATTCCTCCTTTAAATAATCTCTCCAAACGCTTCGAATCTTGTTGCTAACTGCTTATAAGACTCTCTGTTATATTCTGTTTCAATAAAAAGATATGGTATAGCTAATTCTTTAAATTTGTTGCTTAAATAAGGATGGTCGTATAAAACGGGTTCGCAAAATTTATGAGCAACGTTTATAATTCCATCCACCTTATAACTTTCTGCCAATTTTTTAATGACGTCATACCTCTCGTAAGATGGAAACTTGGTCGAATGAATCGGTTTTTCTAAATGATATTCGGCTAAGGCTTCGATGGGCTCCTTATTCTCGTCAACTTTATTCCAAAAATATTTTGTACCTATACCTAAATCATCGATAACTATTTGAAAACCGAGATTTTCTATGTACTCAATGAATTCCGTATCGTCTAAATCTGAACCTGTTAACAGAATTCTTTTATATTTTTTATTTATTGTGGATTTCTTGATTTTTAGTTCTTCCAACTTAGCTTCAAGTAGTTTTACTGCCTCGTTCTTATCTATTTGTTGGACTTCTTTGACGAGTGCGTGAAATTCTGCTCCTTTCAGTACCATTTTACTTCGAAATTCGGAAATTTCCATTAACAAGGATCTAACTTTGTTCATCAATTTAATTGCTTCTTTGATTTTTTCAGAAGACACTTTAACGCTAAAACTATTTTCTAATTGAGATATTAATTCTTTCATATCGTCTATAAAGAATCTTAAAGATATCTTGTTGCGTTTGAAGGGAGAATTCAAAAAAAACATGAAATCAAGGTTAATGCACTTTAGCCATATATCAAATTCCCGATTGGTTCGATCGCAACCATGAGTTGCAATTATCCCTACAATGTCTTTATCAAGGCCTCTAATTGCTTGTTCTAGGAGGTTTCGAGTCCAAACGCAATGAGTGGGCGGGATATGTTCATTGGCTTTATCTGGTTCGATATTTGGATCGCCAAAAAGCCTATGTGAGACAAATCCAGCTGCAAGAATTATTTCTTCGGGGGTCTCAACACCTGAATCAAAAATACCAATTTTTTTCATAGTTTGCTTCCATACGAAATTGATTACAAATCTAAATAGTAATGCGAAATTAAATCTTTTAGAATAAAAAAATATTTATATTTTAACTACATTTTATAGAATATTCTATAAGAAATTAAAGAGTTTTTCAAATGTCGCAACAAACAGTCTCACGGACATTGAGCAAGGCAATTTTAAAGGACAAAGTTAGAATCAAATTAAAGATTTGGAACACCTATTTGACGGGCAAGCTCGTTCGATTTGATGGCTACATGAATTTGATCGTAGAGGACGCCAAAGAAATATATTTTGGTCGGGGTGGAAAAAGAAGCAAGAGTCTTGGGACCGTTATGATTAGAGGGGCTTCTATAATTTTCATTGGGCAAGATAGAAAGAAATTAGTTTTTTCTGAAAATGATACTGATCCTAAGGATGAAGTTGCTGAAGATACACACGATAAATTAATGCATAGAAAGGAATCAGATGGCATCTAAAAAGAGAAGAGGTTGAAATAATGGGTAAAGGAACTCCAAGTAAGGGTAAAAAAAATAAAGCAGCAAGTCATAAAACTTGTAGAAGATGCGGAAAACATAGTTACCACAGAAGAAAAAAGTTTTGTGCTTCTTGCGGGTTTGGAAGAACTGCTAAGTTGAGACAACCAGCTTGGAGAAACAGACATAGAGCTTTTAACAAAAATAAAGGCTTCTACGCTTAAAATACCTTTTAGTTTTGTGCGTTAGTCTTCTTTTTTTAAAGAACTTGTAGTTAGTTTTTAAAATTTTATTTTGTAATAAAGAATTCTTGAATTAAGCTACCGTTATCTCTTATTGCTTTAATGTGTAAATTATTTCCGTTTAATTCAAAATGCATAAAATGATGAGTTAATTCTCCGTAAATCTGATAATTGCGAGTAATATAATCGTTTTGGTAAGCTTCAATGGATGCATTATGCCACAAGTTTTTCCAGGGATCCCGATCTCGATACATAATAAAATCGTCGAGGTCTCCTCCACCGCCACCAGTTACAAAAAAATACGTACCTCCCCAGCTTTCAGTGCGATTAGTCCAAAAAGCTTCGTAATGATGGTCGTGACCCGATAATACTACATCTACTTGATTTTCGTAAAAAATTGGGGCTAATTGGGAAGCTAACTTATGATGCATGTTAAAGTCTCCAGTACTATAAGGTGGTGCGTGAAGAACAACGAAAAGCCATTTGTCTTTATTTAGCGCTAAATCTTGCCTGAGCCACGCTTCTTGAGCTTCTAATAGAAAACCACCCCAATCTAGTTGATTTTGAAAAACATCAATCATGACAAAGTGAGCGTTCGAATAGTCAAAACTGTAGTAATGACCCCAATCCTCAACATAGTTATATGGAAAGAAATATTTGAAATTCCGAGCAAATATATCAACACCGTATTCATGGTTTCCAATAGCAACCATATAAGGGCTAGTGGAAGCGTGTCTTTCCATGTGATTAAAAAATACATGCCATCCGTCTAATTCTTCCCCCACGAAAGGACCAAGATCTCCAGCATGAACAATAAAATCGTATTGATACGGCGTCATTGCGTCGATAACAGCCCCATATTCGCTTGGGTCTAAACCCGCATGCGTGTCGCTTATTACAGTAAAATTAAAAGGAGTTATTGCAGAAGGAGCGGTGGTAAAATTGTAAATAACGGCTGAAAAATCGGTTATTTTATAATAGTACAATGTTCCAGCTTTTAGATTCCTAAGTTTTGCTACATGTCTTTTTTCTAAGGCAGATATTCGAAATGTTTCCATATCGCCAATAGATTCGCCAAATTCTAATACTGATTCGATAGGATTTTTTGTATGCCAGACAATTGTCATCGTTGTTTTTGGATCGTCGTTCCACAACAAGTAAGGTCCATCGTCGTAATTGTATAATTGTGCATTTGGAAAAAAGTACAAAACGAATACCAATATAGAAAGAGACCAAACGAGGAATGCTATAAAGAAAGAGGTTATCAGATATTTCTTCGAAATTGTAAGCCTCTCTCGTATTTTAAAGTTCTTTGCTAATTTAACGGTAGATTTAATAAAAAAATATAGCGGAATTATTATTAGAAAAAGAATTGGTATAAAAATTAATAAAAACATTAAGGGATTCCATATGATGTGGCTTTTTATCAACCAGAAAATCAAAGTCCCCCAAATTATCAATAAAATGGAATTTAGAAGATAAAATACAAACCAAATTACGTTAATTTTCTTTAAATCCACGTTTTAAATCACATCTAGGTTATAATTTCTTTTGACTTGAATATATATTCAGTCTTTTCGTTATTAAATATAATGGACTAATTAAACAAATGAGTTAAAAAGGAAAAATAGGTATAATGTCTAGCAATAAAAAGGAGGAATCCTACTAAATCATTATTATTATTGCCTGTAAAAAATAAAAAGAGGAGTTTAATTTACTCCATGTTAGTTTTTGATTTTCTCTCTTCTCTTATTGGTAATATAAAGTATTCCGATAATAGAAGCCACACCAGCAAATAAAACGAGAAATATATCATATCCCGGGATTCCGGGAGTTGAAGGAGGAACTGGACAACTCATGAGGGGAAAGTTATCTCGACTATCACCAGCTCCGGTTATATTATAAGGGATATCCCCTATTCCATCATTATTTGCGTCAAGCCCCGTGTAATTATCCCAATAATTTCCTTTCACGCCATTATCCCATGAATTATCTACTCCATTATCATTTGCGTGCAAATTGTTAGTGAAAAAGCAATTTTCAAAGATCTCATGATAGTGACTCATGACTTCGATAAGTAGTCCTACGGAAGAACTATTTCCAATGTGATTACCTCTTATCGTACTATTAGATGTAAAAGCAGTAATTTTGACCCCTATCGTATTGTTGAACATATGATTATTAGAGACCGTATTAAGAAGCCCACCTCTAAGTTCTACACCCGCAACAATATTATCGGTGATCAAATTATCCGATACTACATTCATTTTAGTAGTCCCACTAGTACCGTCAATTAGAACTCCGTAATGATAACCTCCTGAAGCGTTATTATTTCGGACGATATTATAACTTGCATTAAAAAGCCATACTAATGCGCCAGTAAGCGGATGAATAAAGTTTTCAGTAATGACTCCATTTGTAGTGTTGTCTAATTGGATTCCAGCATGTTGTTCCGAACCTTTAAATTTGCAATCTCTAACAATGAAATGTTTTCTTGAGTGACTAATTGTTAAACAATTCCAATACATTGAGGTTGTGTTAAAGAATAGATCAGATATTATATATGGATTAGATTGAGTGCCTAAACCCGTACAATAACCTTGATCTTTTGCCCATGTTCAATTTGTAAGGCTACCGGGAAGATCGTTAATTATAATTGTGGTATTTATCTCTGTTAGCGCAGATGTATTTAATTTGCCGATCTCACCCTGATTTTCATCGGAGTTAATAGTAGTTGAGATAAGGAGTGGAAATATTGGCAAGATAGCACTCGAAATAACTAGAACAAAAATTACAGAAAATACTAATCTTCGCATCTTAATCTTCTGATAAGTTTAATTTTGTAATTAAATTATACATCTGCTTAATTATTTATTTATTATGTTTCAATTTTACCCTATTCTGTCAAAGAAATTTATAAGTTCAGAAATAAATAGGAAGAATTCTACATCGCTACAAATAGCGATAAAAACTATCAAAGGGATTATAACAAAGATAAAATCGGCTCTAAAGCGTTTTAATTGTCCATTATTAAATATAAGAAGTTAAATACGAAGATAAATATAACTCTTTTAAGCTCCGCCCGAGTCTATTTTTGTCGGGTGAGTGTAATTTGTCATTTAAGTTTTTTTTTAATTTATTAGAATTAAAAATGAAGAGAATTAAAAAATATACATTCTCAATGAAAAGATGGAATCGTTAAAAACTGAAAGCGTCAATAAGGAACTGGATAAATTGGAATTAGTAAACGGAATAATCGGTACTGCTATAGTAAATAGAAACGGTTTAACAATTATCTCCAGGTTGCCTAGATATGTTGAAGAGCGCAAATTTGGTGCGATGGCTGCAACCATGTTTGGAGCCATGGAAGCAGCGATAACTACGCTACAAGATAAAATCGTTAATTTAACGGTAGAATTTAACGATTATCAATTAATTGTTTTTATAATTAGTACGGAAATAATTTTTGCAGCAGTACTTGAATTAGACGTTGACTTAGGGTTACTACTTATTGAAGTTGAGGAATGTGTTAAAATTATTAAAGATATAGTAGAGGTAGAGGTGTGAAAAAAATTCTTACTGAAAGTCAAAAAAAGAGATATTCAAGGCAGATATTATCCCCTTCTATTGGAGAGGCTGGACAAGAAAAATTATCGAAAGTTAGAGTATTGCAAATCGGTGCGGGAGGTTTAGGTTCTCCTTTTGCTCTTTATATTGTTGCTGCTGGAATAAAAGAATTAACTATCATTGACAACGACATTTTATCAATTTCCAATCTTCAACGACAAATACTTTACAACGAAGCTCAAGTTGGAAAGGGAAAAGTGCATGCTGCAAAAGAGATGTTATCTAATCTTAATTCTGAAGTAGAAATAAAAGTATTTAACGATTATGTAGATGAAAATTCTATTAAAAAGTATGTTAAAGACAAAGATTTTATCGTTGATTGCTCCGATAATTTTAAAACTAAATTTCTTGTAAACGAAGTAGCGGTGAATTATGGCATTAAAGCCGTAATTGCCGGAATTAAAGATTTTTTCGGGCAAATAATTACGATAAACCCTAAAAAAACTGCTTGTTACGAATGCGTTTTCAATCAACCGGAGACTCTTGATCCTTCAGAAGGACCTTTACCGGTGATTGGCGTTACACCTGGTATTCTAGGCACTTTAGAGGCTTTGGAGGTAATTAAAACTACTTTAGGGCTACCTAATTTAGAAAATAAGCTCCTTATAGTTAATCTTTTAGATTTAATGTTTAACACAATAGATATCGTCAAAAGCGAAAATTGTATGTGCTCAAAATAGGTTCAAAAAAATAAAAAGAGAAAAAAATAGATTTTAATTTTTAATATAAGTCTAAAGACCTTCTTTAGTGATTATGTAGGCTACACAACCGTAGAACAAACCATTAGCAATTCCAGCTGTAAAAACAACCAAAATCGTACCTAATTCGCCGTAAGACGCTACTTTACCAAACCAATCAATCGCTAGATAAGCAGACGACAATTGACCTATCCCTAGAAGTATAGAATATACAACACAGGTTATTAAGGCAGTTAAGAGCCAAGCTCCAAAAACTGTTTTGTTATTATCCCCTAAGAATGAAGCAACGATTACTGTAACTAATGGAGGGATTACTAAACCTAGAAATAGCATAAAATCTGTGAGAAAGTCAGTAGACGTTAATAGTGGTATGATCCCTTCAGTGGACCAAGCAGCTCCAGGGAATGTAAAGATTGGCGCAAAAATCATTGTTATAATTAAAATAATATCAGTTGTAGGGAAACCAACGACTGTAAACACCGCAACTAGCGTAAAGACTGTATTCAATCCCAAATAAATTGCTAGAGAAATTAAAAAAGTTTTTAAAAAGTTCATTTAAATCATACTCATTTTTTTTTGTTTAAAGATTTCTATATTTAATCTTAGTTCTTTTAAGTATATAAATATTTTATAGAGCTAGTCTATTTTTAATTCTAAAGAATATTAAAATAATATAATATCAAGGTAGGATTAGACACCAAAAGAAAAATAATCTAAAGGAATTTAGTAAAAAGAAAAAGTTTTAGAGTTTAATTTATTAAGAATTCTTTTTAAAAAATTCTTTAAACAATTTACCATTCTCGACATAGACGCCAGCAGCTTTTACCCCTTCCATTTTGCCAGTTTGTTTTAGCTGTTTCTTAATTTTTGCGGGAACTCCAACAGCTAAGGTTCTTGGGGGGATTTCCTTACCAATTAAAACAGCTCCCGCGCCTACGATCGAGCCGTCCCCCATTTTAGATCGATGTAGCACATTAGAGCCTATTCCAACCAAACAACCGTTCCCAATTGTGCAAGGTCCATGCACCATAGCGTGATGGCCAATTATACAATTATCGCCGATTTCTACAATGGATTCTACTTCGTTGTGAATAGTAACATTTTCTTGAATACTTGTGTTTTTTCCAATAATAATTGTACCCCAATCTCCGCGGAGGACCGCTCCAAACCAGATATTACTGCCTTCACCAATCGTAACATCTCCAATAATGACTGCAGTTGGTGCTATGAATACTGATTCGTGAATTTGGGGTACTATTCCCGTTCCAGGGCTTGGTATAATTAATGGCATTATCTCTTCACAATAATATTGCTTTTTGAAAATGTAGAATTAAAGCGATAATAATAAGCTTATTGTAATTAAAAATAAAAAAATAATAATTTATTTGAAAAAATTTGCATCTTCAAGAATTTTTTTATGATCGAAAGCTAAATCGATATCTTTCAATTTTTCTTTGGGTATTATCTCAACTTTTTTAGAGTCGTCTCCACTTCTCAATTCGGAGATATCTTCAAGAATAGTACATTTATAAGCTATTGAATGAATGTTTCCTCTTGGATCCCTTCCTTTTTCAGTATAAATACCAATTTTAGACTTAACTTCTACTTTTAGATTAGTCTCTTCCTTAACTTCCCTTACCAAGGCATCAATTGGTTTTTCTCCTTTTTCTATAAATCCCCCAGGGAGTGCATAAAAATTCTTGAACGGTGGATACTTTCTCTTAATTAGGATAACATTTCCTTCTCGATCTTCTATTACAGCATCAACAGTTTTCCCAACTTCTGATTTTTCTGTTTGTAATCTTATATACAAATAATAGCCAATTGTAGCAAGTAATATCCCTGTTATAATCACAGCAATAGACCCATTTAACACGGAAATGCTAAGAGTCCCTTCTTGTAGATTTAACCATATCATTACGACACCGGCTAGGTCAGCTAAAATTCCCGCCCCAAAAAGTAGGTTTAATAGATTAAGACCTTTCTCAGCTCTTTCTTGATTTTCCTCGCTTTTTTTACGATGTGAATCTTCCATTACATCGTATATTGAATTAAATTTTACATTTATGCGATTAACAATATTAGTTACTTCGAATTCATTTAGCAGATGTTTCAGCACGCTGGTATAGTGTTGTCTTCTATTGTAATCTAATTCGTTATATATTGCGCTTAAAGTCGTTTGAATCATACCCCTCTGTGTTCTTAATAACCTAATCTTTTTCGCTATTGTGCTTATATCTTGAAATGCTTGCGTTTGTGTTTTCAAAAACAATATATCTAGCGATTCATTTATCGAGCGTAGCGAAAATAATATTGCTCTCATTTTTGGAATAGGAGCAAGTACAAATTCTTTCATATAGGATTCAAAGAATTTTTCGTAATTTTCTTCAGCCATATAAACAAATCCAGAGTTCCTTCGTATAAAATGTAGCTCTGAGAGCCTGTTAGATAAATTATTTTGGATTCGTTTATTAAATAAAGTATCCGAATAATCTTCCCACTGCCCCGAATATATCTCTGTCCAATACCCTATTACCTTCTTATGTTTCTCAATATTTTCAGGGTTCCAAATTATATCGCTGGGTTCAGTTTTATTGGAAGTAACAAAGATATAAATAGGGCTTTCTGTATCAAAATGAAGTCCCGTGTTCTCAGCTTTATTAGTAAATTCTTTTAAGACTTTTAAAAGAATAAAAGGTACTTGCTGAATTAGCATTGGTCTTACAGATTCTTTTTTAGAAGGATTATCTTTATAATATTCTACTTCAAATTGGAAATATCCTAATGTATTATACTCTCTTTCAGAATTTTCGTCCTTATAGGGAAAATTAGATAAGCACATGACCCAATTACAAGTAATCGAAATATGCTTTACTAGTTCCAAGATATCCTTTTTAAGATCTTTGCGATATATATCCTCGTCCTTTAAGTTTTGGAATTTGTTTTTAATAAGATTCTCAATTTCTTTACTTTTTAATTCAGTATTAATTTTAGTAGTATTTATAAACGCACTAATGAACCAAAACTCTTCTTTATAGATAAATTGTAGAATTTCACTCATATTTTTCAACATTAAAAATATTATAAATTCAATTAAATTATATTAAATATTTTAATTTTGTGTTAGGTAAAAAAATTACTTTAGTTTAATAGAAAATATCGAAGAAAAAAGATGACTCTAAAACAAATCCAAGAAGACATTTTACAATTAAAAAAAAAAAACGACGTAATTTTACTTGCTCATTATTATCAGCCTATAGAAATTCAGGAAGTAGCAGATCATCTAGGTGGCTCACTTATGTTATCTAGACTCGCAAAAGAAGTTAACGCAGAGTATATTATTTTTGCAGGCGTTGATTTTATGGCGGAAACAGCGTCGATTTTAAACCAAGATAAGCGCGTTTTATTACCTAGTTCAGAGGCTTGTTGTCCCATGGCTGCTTTTTTGGACGAAGATATGGTTAAAAAATATAGATTGGAAAATCCAGGACTTCCATTTGTAACTTACGTAAATAGTACAGCTGCAGTTAAGGCAGAATCCGATATTTGTTGTACGTCCGCAAACGCAGTTAAAGTCGTAGAAAAGATTAGTAAAGAGTTTAATACAAACGCAGTTTTGTTTGGACCAGATGCAAATTTAGCGGATTACGTCGAAGAAAAATCGAAAATAAAATGCATTACTTGTCCCCCTCAAGGTCATTGCTACGTTCATACCCTATTAACTGTTGAAGATATTAAAAAAATAAGGCAAGAACATTCCAACGCTAAACTTCTTGTGCACCCGGAATGCGAAAGGGAGGTTCGTCACCTAGCTGATTTTATAGGGTCAACGGGTCAAATGTATAATAGGGTTAAAAATAGTCCTTCAGAAGAAGCTCAATTTATTATCGGAACGGAGTTAGGATTGTTAGAAAGAATGGCTCAAGACTTTCCAAATAAAAGGTTTTATCTCGCAAAAGACAAGATGATCTGTTATAATATGAAGAAAAATACAATTGAATTAACAAAATATGTTCTCGAACACTTAGATGATCCGACATTTGAAGTAAAAGTTCCATCTGAAATTGCTAAACGAGCTTTAACTCCAATTGAGAAAATGCTGCATTTTTCTTAAATCTAAAAGAAGAAGATTTTTTTAATTGAATAATGTAATTTTCGTTTATTTCTGATCATGTTAGGCTATTCCTAAAAATTTTGTTATCCGTAATTGTTTTTTATCATCAAGATACTTTAAGAAGCTTCTGGTAGGATTACCAGCCCTTACTGCAATTTTAGAGTTTTTTTGCTCATACTTTTTGATATCTATGAAATCAAAAGTAAAATTAGCCATCTGTGATCTCACATTTAACAGCCATTTGACAAAATGTTTGTATAATCTATTGTTAGCTCTCGCCCTTGAGGAGTAGTTTTTTTCGTAATATTGAACTTCTTCGTCTGTATAATCGGTGTAATACCTGAAATTCTGCCCCATCCAAAAATATTTCAAAATTGAATCTGAAATAGCTCCAATCCTACAACCTGTTAATTTAACTATTTTTAAGTGGGGTAATTCATTCAAACATTCTGGAATTTCTTTAATATTAATATTTCCTGACAGATCAAGCGACTCTAAGTTTTTAAGTTCTTCAATTCCTTCAATTTTCTCAATATAGTTATTTTTTAAGGTCAGCCTTTTCAAATTCTTTAAGTGATTTAAACCTTTTATTTCAGTAATTCGATTATTACTTAGATCTATATGTTCTATTTTTGCTTCGATTTCCTCTAAACCTTTAATATCTACGATATCTTCAATCATTTTATTGCGGAGATTTAGGAAATTAGCTTGCAGAATTCCAATTAATTTGTCTTTATATGTAAGCAATTTAAAATCTAAATTCTCATAATTTACTAAAGCCTTGTTCAGAAATTTAAGGATAGGAAAACTTCGATTGTTTTTAAATTGTTTACATACAATTTCAACGAAAGGCTGTTTTAAGTCATTAGGAATGTTTTCTATTGATTTAATTAAAAGTAAATACTTGAAGGAGAGCCGAAAAGTACGCATAAACTTAGAAACCTGTAATTTGATTTCTTTCTCAGATTCTGGATCGTGAAGTGTTTTTAACCGTGTTGTAATTTTTCTTGAGAATTCTTGAATACTGGGGAAATCGATATCAACTAGGATGCTTTCAAATTCATCTTCAGTTAAATAATGTAAATAACCGTTTTGAGTTAGAAACCTAACTACAGTTGGATGCCCAGTAGCATACCTCATAGCGATTTCTTCTTTAAACTTCCTTCTGGCTATCAGATCACCAGCGTCACATAGAGCTTTCAATAAAGGAAATGCTAAATTACGATGAAGAATTCGAGTATCGTAATCATTATCAAACCAAGCTTGAAGATTAGAGCAATGTCCCCAAAATTCTGTTTCAGGAGGGACTAACCTATGATTTCGCTCCATTTTACGACTTAATTTCACAGCTGCTTCGTCAATTGATCGGATTTCGTCGTACTTTTCAACGCGATCAATGGAAAGATCTAATAGTAAATACATACATTGCCTAAAAGGGCGATTTTTAACATAAATGACTGTCCTTCCAGCTTCGAACTTTATTGTTAAAAAATCGTTAATTTTAAAATCTTTAGTTGTAGAATAGTCTAACATAATAATCTGGAGTTGTTTATATTGAAATTGAATGGACGGTTTTATTGGGTCAATTATAGGGTAATTAAAATGATGGATTTTTTATCTAACTGCTATAAAAGTCAGTTATTAAAAACTCAGTTTTTTTTATTTTTAAATGGAGACGGTCTGAAAAAAAAATAGATTATTATTAATGTATTTGTTACACTTGAGTTCCCTTTCTTAAAGGAGTAGAGCAATGCGGACACTCAATCCAACTTGTTTTTACGTAATAATTACAACTTGGATTAGGACATTCAATTTCTTTTTCTTCTTCAATAGAAGTAATTTTATAGGCTACACTTAAATCACTCACTACCTCAATATCACTTGCTTCCTTAATCTTTAGTAATTCTTTATTCTCGAACTTTCGTCCACACCTAATACAAATATTAGATAAATCATTTTTTAACACTGTTTTACCACATTTAGGGCAAAATCCCCGCAATAACTTTAAACTTTGAAATAATTCGGTTTCCTCTGATTCTGAGATTGAAACTAGATTCAAATCTTCATACCGCTCAGAGTTGTTTATTATATTATATAAAGAGTTTTTTCCTCCTTCTGCTTTTAACATTTTTTTGGACTGTAACGCAATATCCATCAAGGATGTCTTTGGAATACCCATCTCTAGAGCATATTTAATTATCATTTTCTCAATTAGCATTTCAAATGGCTCTTTTATTCCACTAATCTCCTGAGGTTCATTGTTATCCAAAAGTAATTCCATTTCAAGTAATTTCTCTGTTATTTCTTCAGCTAGTTTATCTAGATCAGAGATTATTTTTTCTTCAGATATACCTAACTCAGCTATCTCGTTTATCAAATTATCTTTAATCATTCGAATAGTTGTAACATTTTTATCCCAAATCAATTCCATTTCAAGTAATTTCTCTGTTATTTCTTCAGCTAAATTATCTAAATCTAAATCAGAGATCATTTTTTCTTCAGAGATACTTAATTTAACTATTTCATTTACCAAATAATCTTTAATTAATCGAATAGTAGTAACACCGAGTACATCTTCTCTGTGAAAGAAGAATTTATCCTCACCCCGACTAAACATATATAATCCTAAATCGCTGGATAAAAGGCGATCTACATAAAAATCTATTCTTAATTTCTTTACATTATAGTGTTTACAGAACTCTGTAATTTCAAATTTAAAATCTCTTGTTAGAACAGAATTATTATACAGGTAGAACAATGTAAGATATAAATCGCGATTTTGTTCTATAAGAAAATAATTTTCACCCATGTTAATAATGTTCCGAGTTATATCTGTTATTATAGAATCCGCAACACTAATTTCTTTGTAAAATGTTTTTAATTCAGAAAGGTTAGAGATAAGATCATTAATTTCACTAAAATAAATCGATTCGTTAAAACCTTGGTAATCTTCGCCAAGCTTTTCAATACCCAAATCAGTTATAAAATAGCGCTGTTCTTGAATATTTTTAACAGAATTTCTAAATATCTTTTTTTCAATATTATTTTTAGACATGTGGAATTTGATATATTTCGAGACGGTAGATCGACTCAAACCAGAAAAATCTATAAGAGTTGTAAAGCGTAAAGGACCTAAATTCCTTAATAAATAGAGAATACGCAGATCGTTCTGTTCGATTTTTTTTGTCTCAGAAATAACTCGCTCTTTCACTTTTGGAGTAACCCCAAATTTAGACATAAATATAAAAAAGAAATCGAACTATTTATACTTTTACCTATACTTATACTTTAGTTTCGATATCTTAATACTTATATAAAAATGTGGATTGAAATCTGTTTTCGACCCAATTTACTTTCCGAATTAGCGTAAAATTTAAATATCTAATTTGTAATAATAAATTGGATTTTGAATTTTAAAACATAATCCAAATTAAATAATTAAAATAAAAATAAAAATGTCGATAGAAAACCCAAATTTATTAGAACGAATTAAAGCAATCGAAAATAGATTACATCAAATAGAGCAAAGAATTTCTTCTATTGAAGACCGATTTGGAAGGTTTCCACCGAGACCAAGTCCTTATCCAGGGTCGCGTCCACCACCACATCCTCCAGGTACTCCCCCCGAACCCTTCAGGTTTTAAACACAATAGAAAATCTTATTGAAACTTAAGAAGAATGCTTTTTGCGAAACTTTAAACTCTAGTTCAATGAAGAATACCGTAGGATTTAACTATGTTTTATCTATTATATTTTTAAACATAAATTTTTAAAATTATAAATAAAAAAGTGATAATTTATGGCTCAATATAGATTTAGGCTCACAGGTGTTCCGCCAGACCAAGCTATCAAATTGATTGAAGTGGATCCAAATCAATCTATAGCGGAAATTAAGAAAACGGTTCAAAGGGAGTATAAGCTTAACCCCATCTTGGCTATCCAGTTTATTTTTAAAGGAAAAGTACTTCCTGATCAGCTTAAGTTCGCTAAAATAGGAATCCATCCTAAGAAAGATGTGATAACCGTAATGGCTACGCAAGCTGGCGGATAATCAATATTATTTTTAATTTTTTTTCTCTTTCTATTTTATAGAACTAAATCTTTTAACTTTCTAATTTTTAATACTAATAAAAAGTAGCTATTCAGAAAATTTGAAGTTTCAGCCAGTGATACGGAGAATTTTAATTTTATCCAAAAATCTATCGAAATGTGGATCAAAACTTACAATCTTATCTATTTGATGGTGTTGGCATAAAATAATTGATGATACATCAACAAAACTTATAGGTCTTGAGTCTTTCAAATCGATCGTATTTATTTTCTTAAATAATTCCCATGTTTCAGATTCGAAATACGATTCGAAATGCAAAATTGTGGCAATTTTTTGTTTTCCCCAAATTAAATTTCCTAGATGATTTAATACATTAATATTATTATTGGAACGCACAGCTGCTAAAGTTGTGACTTCACTTATTATATGATTGGAACTGTATAATAATCCATGCTCCCCCTCACTAAGCAATTTTAATATTTTTTCACTTTCTTCAGCATGTTGATCTTTAGGATGGCACAATCCCAAGTAAAACCCTGTATCAAGAAAAACCCCCATCATTCTCACCATTAAATTGAATTATTTAGTATAAATATCTTTATCATCTCTACAAGTAAATGTAGCTTCTTCATCATAGATTACATTTTTGAGTTTATTTCTCGCTTCGATAATTTGTCCAGATTTTTCAAGACTTAAAACTGGCATGTTAGACACTAATTCCACCAATTTTTCAAAATTATCATTCGCTAATATTAAACAATAATCAAGTATTTCTATCTGAGTAGGTTTTCTCCCTAATCTGAGTGTTAATTTAGCTTGTAGTTGTTCCAATGCTTTCTTATTTTGTATTTTCACAACCGACATATTAATATACCTCAAGTATACAAATATATTATAAATATATTAATATTTAATTTTAATGTATTACAATATATAATCTTTAATTAATAGAAAAATACGATAAATATTATGTCTGATAAAAGCAAAATTGCGATACAGAAAATACAATCTGAGAACGTTCAAAAAGCAGTTTATAAAGCTCTAGAACTAATAAATGCTGGAGAAATTATGAAAAAGGACCAAGTAATACTATTAAAACCAAATATACTTGGAGCAAAACCTCCCGAGCGTGCTGCTACGACTCATCCTGAAGTAGTAAAGGCCGTAATTCACTGGGTTAAGAAATATAATCCCAAGAAGGTCTATCTTTGTGATTCCTCTGGGACTTCAAAACCAGGCGCCACTGAACTGGCGATGAAGGAAAGCGGTTTGAAGGCGTTATGCGACGAAGAAAGTGTAGAGTGCATACCATTTGAAAAAACTGAAAGGAAGATTTACACCGTTGATGATCCACTAGAAATAAATGAGATTACTAGTTCAATCTTGCTCGAAAAAGCTGATATTATTATTAATTTGCCAAAAATTAAGACTCATGGGCAGTGTTTGCTCACTTGTTGCATCAAAAATATGTTTGGAACTATTTTATTAGGTAATAAAGCAAGAACACACGCTAAATCAGCTCTGATTGATCGCTTTTCTGCTGCATTAGCAGACATATATTCAGTGTCTAAACCACATCTGACAGTAATAGATGGATATCTATGTCAAGAAGGTAAGGGCCCATCTGCGGGCGATGTTGTGAAATTAGATGTCATTATTGCGGGATATGATCCTGTAGCTTTAGATACAGTAGTTTGTCAAATCACAGGAATGAACCCGAACGACGTGATCCATCTTAAAAAAGCTGAAGATAAAAGATTAGGAACAATGAATATGGACAATATTGAAATCCTTGGTAACTCCGTTCAAGATGTATATAGAAAGTTTAAAATACCCAAGATTAGACCTGTATCTGCTCCTTTACCTCGCTGGCTAGCAAATTATCTTGGAAATCTTATTTTTAGAGCAACAGTTAAATTCAACCCAGATAAATGTAGGTTATGTGCTACATGTTGGGAAAATTGTCCTGTAGATGCTATTATTCCTCCAAAAGAAATTAAGAAAGGTAATATTCCAAAATGGAACAAGAAGAAATGCATAACTTGTTATTGCTGCGTGGAATTATGCCCCTATGAAGCCGTTGACTTTAAGATAAATTATGCTAAGAATGTGATTTTCTCTTGGACGGGTATTATAACTATAGCAATCATTACTATACTATCGTTCTTACTTTTTCTCTGGGTTGCTAGTATATCCTAAAAAAAAATACATTCTAGAGCTTTTATTATTTATTTTTTTAATTTTGCTTGATATAATTTTTATTTGATAAACAAATATCAAATATATGAAGTTCTCTATTCTATCTGGAAGCCCAAAAGGGGCTCAAAGTGTTACGATGCAATATATCTTGTATATACAAAAGAAACATCCAGAACACGAGTATAATATCTTTAATGTTGCTCAAATTATAAAGCGTCTTGAAAAAGATCAAGATAGATTTGATGAAATTATTGAAGCGATAAAAGAATCTGATGGAGTTATATGGGCGTTTCCAGTATATGTCATGCTGGTATGCTCTCAATATAAAAGATTTATAGAACTGATTTTTGAAAGAAAGAGGGAAGATGTTTTTAAAGATAAGTATACAATGGTTTTGTCCACATCAATTCATTTTTACGATCATACAGCCCAGAATTATATTCATGCTATCTGTGATGATTTGGGAATGAAGTATGTAGGAAACTTCCCTGCAGATAGTTGGGATTTGTTATATCCAAAACGTAGAGCCCGTTGGCTTCTATTTGGTGAGAAATTCTTTGAAGCTATTGAAATGAAGCTCCCTACTACGAAAAATTATCATCCTCTGCAATTTCGAGATTTTGTATATCAACCAGGCGAAATAACTCAAAAAAAGTTAGATACAAAAAATAAAACGATATTGGTGCTTTCAGAAGACACGGACGATTCTACAAATTTGGGTAAAATGGTAAATCAATTTGTAAAATCAATTTCCAATGGCATCGAATTAATAAACATTAATGATATTGATATAAAAGGACCATGTATCGGGTGTGCTAAATGTGGATACAATCACGAGTGCATCTATAAAGATAAAGATGGATTCACTGAGTTTTGGACCGAAAAAGTAATGAAAACAGATATTTTAATATTTGCCGGGACCATTAAAGACCGCTATTTGTCGTCAAGATGGAAATTAATCTATGATAGAGCATTTTTTAATAACCATACGCCTACTATAATCGGAAAACAATTAGGATATATCATCTCAGGCCCAATTAGTCAGATTCCTAACCTAAAAGAGATGCTACAGGCACATGTAGAATACCAAGACTCGAACTTCCTAAATTCTATTACGGATGAATTTGGAGAATCCGAAGATATAGATGCGTTGTTGTATAATTTTGCAAAACAAGCAATCGATTTATCTGTAACTAATTATATAGGACCACGGACTTTTCTCGGGGAGGCAGCTATGAAAATGTTTAGAGACGATGTTTATGGAAGAAACCGGTTTGTATTTTTAGCAGATCACGAATATTACAAAACGCATGGAGTATATGATACGTTTCCACAAAATGACGAGCGCGCAAAGAAATTGAACGAAAAATTAATTCCATTGATGAAAATTGATAAATTAAGGAACAATATAAACATGATGGATGAATTTTTGCGACCGTTTAGAAAAGTATTATCCGATCCTAACAAATAGATTAAATATCGAAAAATTTAAGGGAAAATCATGGCGTGGGGTGGCTCGTTAAATAAGAAAGGCTCTGATCACTTGAGAGATTTAAGAGAAGCAGATAAAGTAATAAAGTTTCTCGAAAAATTTAAAGAAGATCTGAGTGATAATGAAAAAAAGTTATTTTCAAATGTCATTGAAATAATCGTAGATCATTTTACCGAAAGCTCTTAGCTTTTAAAACGCTTTAATCAAATTTTTAATTATTTCTATTAATTTATCCGCTTCTTTTTCAATCATTTTAGTTAACTGAGGTTCAAAAAAGGGCAAATCTATATTATCGCTTCGATCTTCTAGAGATAATTCGTCTTGTTTATATAACTTTAGCTCCGTAAATCCTTCAAAACTTTTTGGAACAAAGCCAATCATAAAAACATTCAAATCGGGTAATTTCTCAACGATTAGATCGATTACAATATGTACAGGAATAGTGTGAGTAGAGATTGGCACGTAATCGCAAATATTCTCGCGCTCTAATATTGCAACGGTCCCGGGAGGTTTGCTTAACGTACAAGTATCTATAAGAATCAAATGTGAAGGTTCAAAATTTATTACGTCATCGATTCTTGCCATTGGATCAATTCCCGCATTTATGAATAAAACTCTTTCATCAGAATAAGATAAAAGTTTGCTAATAATATAAGGACCAACGCCATCGTCTCTTAGTTTTTCTTCTCCAATCCCCATGAAAACTACTTTTTTAGCACCATTTTTAGCGCTATTTAGTCTATGTTTGAGTGTCTCGTAAAAATCTAAATCTCCCATAATTAAGCTTTAAATTGTACAATAAAACATTAATTTTAGCATTTCTAGTAGAATTCTAATTTTTAAAAAAAAAAACTATATATGTTCTTGAAATGAAATGTATCTACATTTTAAAAAAAATTAAATAAAAAACTAGGAGATTTTTGTTGTCAAATAGCGTAAAAGATAAAATAAGCTCTCGAAATTTATGGGGGTATGCAATTGGCGCAATACCATCGGGTTTACTAGCATATATATTTAGTCTAAAATATGTGGAACTTTTTTACGACGATTTACAGCTACTTCCAGGTCTATTTATTCTCGGACAAATAATTTACATGACCATTAATGCCTTAAACGACCCGTTGTCTGGACAGCTTTCTGATCGAACGAACCGCAAAAAATGGGGTAGTCGTAGAATCATATATATTAAATACGGCGCACCAATATGGGCTCTAACATTCTTATTGGTTTGGTTTCCGTGGAGTTTCGATAATCAAATAATAATATTTTTCCATTATGTTATAAGTATTTGTTTGTTTGACACTATGCTTACGCTTGTTGTTCTTGTATGGATGGCGTTGTTACCTGAAATGACTTCGGACCTTGACGAAAGAAATAAAGCGCACTTCTTATCTTTAGTTTTTGGGGCAATCTTTGTAGTTCCTTTTTTTGTGATATTAGGAGATATGCAACCTACATCTCAAAGTTTCCAATTCTTAATGATTGGAATAGCTATTATTTCTACGCTTTTTCTTTGGTTAACGGCATACTTATGCGAAGAAAAACCAGAATTTCAAAAAGATGAGGTATTTCCTCTATGGAAGTCTGTTAAAGAAATGTTTAAGTTAAAGTCGTTCTTAATTTTTGTAGGATTTAACTTTTGTGTCACATTTTTAAGTTCAATAGGACTAAGTTATCTATTTATATGGAGCTTTATACTTGGAGATAATTCAACCATCATTTATTTCGTAATATTTATTCTTGTAGGTTATGGTTCAAACATTCTTTGTATGAAATTAAGACCAAAATGGGGTATGCGTAAAATTATATTGAGATTTGGGGCTCTAAAAGTTGTAGGTATGCTCATTTCGTTTGTATTATTAGTGATTGTTCAGAGTTCATCGTTAGCTATGATTGGGCTAATTATATCAACCTTTTTTGGAGGTTATGGCGTATTTGTGGTCCCAACCATGTATTTATCTGCTGATGAGGATGAGATTAACCACGGAACGCGTAGAGAAGGGATGCTCTTGGGCATGAACGCTCTTTTCACGAAACCAGCAGCTAGTTTAGGCCCAATAGTTGCAACAATAGTGTTAGAATTATTTCTATACAATTCAGGATCGGATATACAATCCGCTTTCACATTGATTGGTATTGACATTTTATTCTTGCTTATACCCGCCATTGTCACTGCGATTAGTTTGATTTTCATGTACTACTATCCTCTACATGGTGAAAATCTTAAAGATATAAGGGTAAAATTAGATCAAATCCACAAGGAAAAAAAAGCAAAGATGAAAGCTTAAATTAAATCATAAAATAGTTAATTTTTTTTTTTTTACTCTACTATCTTTTTATTATGCTATTAAAAGGTAAAAACGCAATAGTTACTGGATCGGGAAGAGGTATTGGAAAAGCAGTAGCTATAGCTTGCGCAAGAGAAGGTGCTAATATTGGACTATTAGCAAGAACTCTTGAGGAAATAAATAATACAAAGCAAGAAATAGAATCTTTAGGGTCTGGCGTTAATATCGCCGTTAAAACTGCTGATATCACAAATTACGATGAAGTTGCTGATGCGTTTAAATATTTTCACGATAATCTTGGGTTATTAAACGGTGTTATCGCCAACGCAGGCGCTTCTCGGATGGGTAATACACACGATTTTGATAACGAAAGATTTGCGAACATAATAAATGTAAATGTCTTAGGCGTATTTCATACTTTTAAAGCCGCGTATCCTTATTTGAAAAAAGACGATAAAAAAGAAAAAGCCAGGTTTGTAATTACTGGCAGTGCTGCTTATCCAATGGGAATGCCTAAATTTACCGCTTACGTAGCCGCCAAATATGCAGTTGTAGGAATCCAAAGCGTTTTAGTTGCTGAATACAAAAAAGAAAATATTAATTTTAACATGGTTTTGCCAACACAAGTAGACACACGAATGCTAAGGAGCAGAAAAGCTGGAGATGGAAACAAGCCAGATTATGTTCTAAATCCTTGGGATCTCAACGATTATTACTTATTTCTATTAAGCGATTATGCTAATAGAGTGGATAATGCTTTAATTTATTCTAGCGATTTTACTGAAGTCAAAAAGTTTTTATCTAAAGCACCTTCCGATAAAACCGAAAGTTGGGAAGTTTTTAAAGGTTATTTGGAAGAAAACTCACCTAAAATATATGCTAACGTTAAAAAATTAGGAAAATTAGTCGACTTTGTAATTAAATCATCGAAATAATTTTCCAAAAAAAAAGCTTTGATATAAAACTCAAATATATTTGAGCCTATTCTTTTTTTTTTTGCTTTCCTAATCTTGGAGGTCTATTCGTTTAAAGAATTAAATTCTTTAATTATGAAAGACTATGACATAATAGAACATGAACGAAAAAACTAATGAAAAACCTGAAAAAATCCAATTTGAAGGAATTATTGAGGACGATAAGGTTGTAATCTCAGACAAGGAGTGCATTGAAGAATTTTATAAGAACTCTTATATTGGTACGCTCGTAAAAAAAGATGACGCTGAAGATAGTTTAGTCTTAGAACCTATTGAAGTATTACTCTTACGCGAAAGAAATCGGATTTTATTGTATGTTGAAAACGATAAGAAAAATGCTCTATACGAGTTCGAAAGTTTATTGGAGTACTTTTCGAAATTTGACGATCGTCTGTGGCAAAAATATATCATATATATGGATTTGCGAAAAAGGGGATATATTGTTCGAACGGGATATGGAGAAGGCATTGACTTTCGAGTGTATAAACGAGGGGCCGATTTCGAAAAAGATTCCGCCAAGTTCTTGATTTACCCCGTATTTGAAGGGGATCCAATAGATTTGAAAGAATTGGACAAAATGTCTCGCGTAGCAATGAGCTCTCGAAAGGACTTGATCGTTGCTACCGTTGATAGATTGAGTAAACCGATATATTACAGCGTAAACAAATTCGAAATTATTAATAAAATTGAAACTCTCGATGATTAATAAGTCAAATTTCAAAAAGATTTTCATTTTAAAGAGAATTTAAATACATTTCATACTTTTTCGTAGGAATTCCTTTATAATAAAGCTTCCCACCTACTTTTTGTTGAAATTCTTTATGATTTTTTAATTTCCAATTTTCATAGGCCTTAGTTATTCGTCCACCATATAAAGGATTCTTCCCTGTCAATTTTTTATAAATTTTAGCTTCTGAATTTAATGGTGTTAAGTTCTTAACAGTTGGTTTCTTTTTATCTACAAAGTCTTTAGCAATAGGACGTCTAACCGTAGACTTTTTGACTTTAGGCTTTTTAGGTGGAGCTTTTTTAGAAACAGGCTTCTTAATGAGATTATTTAAGTAAAAATCATACTTTTTTGTAAGATTTCCTTTATAATAAGGCTTCCCACCTATTTTTTGTTGAAATTCTTTATGATTTTTTAATTTCCAATCTTTAAAAGCCTTAGTTATTTTTCCACCATATATAGGATTCTTCCCTGTCAATTTTTTATAAATAATAGCTTCTAAATTTAATGGTGTTAAGGTCTTAATAGTTGGTTTCTTTTTATCTACAGTGTCTTTAGCAATAGGACTTCTAACCGTAGATTTTTTGACGGTAGATTTTTTAGGTGGAGTTTTTTTAGAAACAGGCTTCTTTATGAGATTGTTTAAGTATAAATCATATTTCTGAGTAATTTTTCCCTTAAAGTATGGAAAACCACCTGTCTTCTCCCGAAATTCCTTATTAACCCTCATTTTCCATTTTTGAAATGTTTTTGTTTCACTCCCACGCCATATGGCATTTTTCTTAGTTATTCTCTCATAAGTTTCAACTTCTGATTTGAATGCATTTAGTTTTTTAGGGGGTTCTAGTTTTTTTACTTTTTTAGGTGCTTTTGGTTTGAATCTACGCATAATTTCTATTATTTCATGACATTCAAAGACATTTCCTTTATTATCACTAAAATATGGAAGATCAAAACTATCTAAATAAATGGCAAAATCGAAGTAATTAGTATGATCAATCTCAGGACCCATATATTGAGCAATAAAGACGATTACATTCTTGTCTTTAGAGACATTGATAATATTTCTTTTATATTCAGAGTATTGATAAAGAGAGATTTTTTCAAAATCAGTGATGGAAGATAATAATTTAATTTGAGCTTTAGATTTAATTTGAACATCATATTCTTCATACCTTTTATTATTAATAATAGCATTGAGAGCAATTAAGGAATATTCTTCTTCTGAATCAAAAAATAAAATCTATCTCTATAATTGCATTTAATCAATATTTTTAATTTCACACGTAGTTGAAACACTTCGAGAGACCGTGTTAAACTCTTTCATAAGCGAAGAATCCTTGAATTAAATATCTATGTCTTTTTCGAATGTTCAATAATTATCGTATACTAAAAAAATCAATTTTCCTTTAAGGAAGCATAACTTTCGATGGCTCTATTAATAGCATCTATCAATTCGTCTATTGAAAAAATTTTATCTATAAATAAAAACACACCAATGGAAATGGCCTCTTCTTTAACGCTAGCATCGGCGCTTACAAATATAATTCTTACCCTATTATCAATTTGTAATATTAACTTTGACGCTTCAATCCCGCTCATTTCGGGCATTCGCTGGTCTATTAAAATAACTTTAGGCTTGTTTGAAAACGATTTGAACACGGAAACTGCTTCTATTCCATTGCTGGCAATACCTGCTACCTCAAAATTGCCTATAGTTAGAACTTGCTCGTAGAAGAATTGAATTGAAGGTTCGTCGTCAACGATAAATACTTTTTCTATTTTAATCAACCTCTGGAATTAATAATACGAAATTGCTTCCTTTCGAACGGTCTCCCTTAACCCTATCTTCTACCCATATCTTTCCGTTATAAGTTTCGATAATTCCTCGCACGAGCGACAACCCTAAACCCATTCCAAGAAAGATTTCTTCTTTGCTATACGCTCTTTTAAAGATTCTTTCTTTCATAAAATCGTCCACTCCGATACCATTATCCAGGAATTCCATTTTAAGGTAATTTATGCCGTTTTGTTGCTCTCTTGAAATTCTAACGGTAATTTCTATTATTAGATTCCTGTTATGTCTTATTGCGTTAATTAAAAGGTTTTCAAACACGTCCTCTAAAAAATCGTTGGTTTTAACAAAAAGATTTTCATCTACAGAATCAATTTGAAAAGCCATATTTTTATCTTCATAAGATTTCTTCACGATTGAAATTACTCTTTTTAAAACGTTAAGAATTTCAATTTTTTCTAAATTTTTTCCTGCCTCTTCGAGTTGTGAAAGCTTTCGCACGTTAGAAACTAGTTTTGCCCCCCTAATTACTTGCTCTTTAATAATTCTAGCGTTTATTTTTAAATTTTCGAGTTTTTCAGGATTGTCGAGAATTAACTCGCTAATTTGCGTTCCAGACAAAATACTTTGTAATATATTGTTGATATCGTGAGCAAATACGTCTTTATAGAACTCTGCTCGATTGTACGCTTCTCGATATTTTTCTTCTGATTCTTTTAACTTTTGTTCGTTATTCTTGCGCTCGGTGATGTCAATGGCGGCGCCTTCAATACGATTTTCTTTTTCAAACTTTCGAGCAGAGATACTCAACCAAATGGGCGTACCGTCTTTTTTGGTGACATGTATTTCATAATTCTTAACTTCTTTATTATCAGGGATTTCTTTTAACAGTTCACTCCGCGCATTTGCATCAATATAATGCTCAGCAGCAACATAACTTGCTAAACTCTGCTCTCGCGTATCGTATCCAACTATTTTAGCAAAAGTATCATTACATTCTAAAATTTTACCATCGCTTAATCTTGACCAATATAACCCTACTTGTGCGTTATCAAATAAATACCGATATTTTTCCTCTGCTTTTTTGCGCTTGGTGATATCCAAAAGAGATGCTACGCTTTTTTTAGTCCCAGGGATCATATCGATAACTAGGAGGATGTCTCGAACATTACCTTCTTTATTGACAAAACGAAATTCATACTTTCTTAGAGTAGATTCTGGATCTTTTCTCCGGGAGTAATGGAGTTTTTTCATACTTTCCAAATCTTCCTCGATAACAAACTCTGTCCAACTTTTTTTCCATTCGATCTCTTCTCTTGAATAACCAGAAAGCTCTTCAAACTGCCCATTTACAAGCGAAATCGTAGTGTCCTCCTCTATTATGACTGTTGCAGTTCCAGTATTTTCGAAAATGGTTCTATATTTTTCCTCAGACATACCAATTCTTTGCTTTAGCTTTAAAGTCAATGCTTTTAATTCTTTTTCAGATTTTTTCAATCTTTCTAAGACTTCTTTTTTTACCGTAATGTCTTCTGTATGAACAATAACTAAATCTGGGGGGATGAAACCATACATTACAGATAAAAATCTTTCTACTCCCGTAGACATGTAACCATACTTTATTTCTCTGAAAATACTTACACGATCGTTAGCACAGCGATGTAAGTCTTCTAAGATTTCTGGTTGATTCTTATACATTTCTGAAGCTTTTGTGCCTATGTAATTCTTCATCATTCCTTTAGTTAATTTATCAGCAGCATCGTTATAATCGATTAAAATTAAATCGTCATCAATCTTTTGCCACGAATATGTAGGAATAGGGATTCCTTTAAATAATGCTTTAAATCTTTTTTTTGAAGCTTTCGTTTTATTTACTATATTCCTCACTTTACTTTATTTTTACACTATTTATTCTTTTTTTTATAAAAAGTCTTTTTTAAGTTAATACTGTTCTTTAAGCTTTTTCAAAAGGACAAGTTTGTCGTTTTAATACTAAATATAAGGTGAAAAAACTTATATTTAAACATTAATAATTATAATTTTTAACACAAAAAAAGTAATTAAAACACGCACACACACTATAAAAATATTATTCGTGAAAGATTAATTAAGGAAGATAACTCTGGTTTAGAAGACAAAGCGAAATTAATTAAATTATCGTCAACTTCTACTTTAGGGGCGCTACCCTCGTCCAGCTTCAAGACCAATCTTCGTATATCGTTGCTAAAGGGCGTTAGCATCTGGTCGTTTAGCTGTTGAAGGGCTTTTTTCGTTAACCTTATGTATAGATATTTATTATTATCGCGCTTAACTTCAATAACGCCTTTTCTTTCAAATTCTCTTAAGTAATCGTAAACAGTTTTATCCAAGTTACGCTCTTTTTTTATATCTCCTAGTACTGTTTTAAAATTTTCGTTCATTCTATTTTTAATGCATATTTTTACTTGGAGCCTTACGCTAAAATCTTTAGACAATTCAGAACTTAAAATAATATTGTCACCTTTAATTCTTTTTTTCCTATTAAATTAAAACAGTTAATTTTTAGAGAATTTATTATCCCTTGATATATAAAAGAAAAATTTAAGAAGCTTGATACATGGTCTGGAAAGTACCAAGAGATTTGGGACGATTTTTTCGCGCTTAAAAAAGAATGAGGGTCAGCGAAAGAGTTAAACACAATCACTTAATTTTATATCTACCCAAAATCATTTAAACTACTAAATTTTGTTGTAATTAAGTTTGAAATCTAACCTTTTTCGTTGAATATGAAGTATTACGAAAATCACGAACTTAAGTTTATTTTAATAAAAACAAAATATCGTGTATGATTTGTTTACCCTCATACCCCAATAAATTCGATTTTTTCTATTTTACTCGCCTTTTCAAATTCCAACACAATACACGATAGATATTTTTTTTATTAATTTTATTTATTACAGAGAATTATTATATCTAAGTAAACGCAATTCAAAAAGAAATCATGCAAGATAAACTCAAGTGGAACGCCATAGGATTGGTCAAGAAAGCGAGGATTTTAAAGGATTACATCGAAAGAGAAAAAAACGACGTTCCCATTAACCACAGAAAAAAACTTGCGAAGCTTTCAGGATTTTTAGTGGAACTCAACCATATTTTAGGACAAATGGAAAAAATCAAAAAGATCGTCATTCCCAAGTTGGAAAAATTGTTTCGGTTAACGTTTCCAACCCCAGAACTTGTGATGTTTGCTTTGGCGCGCCCCAGCATCCGAAACATCTTCGAGCACCTCAACACTCACTTTAAGGACGACGCAAACCGCCCATTAAGCGAGGATGAGCTAATAGAACTGGCGAGTTCGGGAGATGCAGCAGTAGTGCTTGCCTTGATCGGCGATGCTGCGCTCGATTTAGCGATAGTACAAATATTATGGGATTCTTCTTTGTCTACGACGGGAGAACTTACGACTAAACGCAAGAATGTGGCATCCAACAAAAACTTGGCGATCTTTTGCGAAGAGTGGGGGCTGTATTCTTGCCGCTTGAACCGCTTAAAAGCGAATCCGATGGAAGATCCCAAAATCGTGACAACAGAACACATAAAAGGCACCTTGGTTGAATCTATACTGGGAGTGGTGTATATAGAATTTGGACTAAAGAAATTGCTGAGAATAGTTCCTCTCATTCAATAAATATCTCTTTATAATTCTACAAAGTTTACTTTTGCCACAGATCGTCGACAAAGAGCTAAAAAGGTCGACCTTTGGACTAAAAAGTAGACAAAATTAATCGAGAGTCGACAAAACGATTCGATCGTATACATCTCAACTAATTCTCAAAAAGTTCAAGGACGCCGATTTCGAGGGAATTTAGCAATTAAATTGCTTTTTTTCGCTATTTCGATCTTTATATCGTTAGGTTTGTCGTAATTTTTGGCGCCTAAAGATTGACCTGAGTTAGAAAAAAAATAGACTCTCAGCTGATCGGTGTAATCTGCGTACACTAGATATTTTACTATTGCTTTCGACCTTAGCACAACGGGAGGATATCCGAACTCCGTAATCCTTTCGTCTTTTACTCTCCGTACTTCCAAGAATTTAGGTCTCGTCTGCTTAAAACATTTTTTAGCAAAGGATACGACTTTATTGACTGCCTTTCGATTTTCCATGGCGTTAACTCCCAAAATAATAATAAAATTATTCTATAATTAAGTTATTTTTTATCTTTTAAGAAGGCGACCTAATAGAATAACGTAGAAAATTAAGCTGAAAAAAAAAATAATTAATGATTATTGTAAGTATTTTAAACCTTCTTTACCGCACTCGTAGGCTTCCTTGCGCCTCCCTAACTCAAATAACAACGAGCTCTTCACGCCCCAGATACGCCTATCGTAAGGGTTTAGTTTAAACGCTTCAGAAAGGAGCTCTAAAGCTTTTTCGGGCGTATTTCTATCTAAATAACCTAACGCTTCAAAAAACAGTTTTTCCGCTTTTTTCTCCGTATTCTTCGACACAGACGCTTTTTCTTCGGGAATATCGAGCGCCATTAGCTCCCCGTTTTGATCTTTTACTAGAACGCGTTTACACATTGGGCACCTAACCCCTTCCGGTTTAAAGTTTCTAATCGTACTTTTACAGTTAGGGCACCACATCCCGGCGGTCTTAGAGCCTCCAGGGATAACTTCCGCTGAGCCAACTACGCTTTTTCTGTTTACGTCTACGTAATCGGGAGAGCCTTGCTCCTCGAATTTTTTTAGCAAAGCTTCCGAGGTGTCGGTTATAGCAAAATCCATTTCTTCTTTATAAAGAGGTAATAGTTGTAAAAAGATCACGGTTTTCGAATCGTCGATTTTTAACTCGCAGAACTCGGACGGAAGCGAAAGAACGGGCAAAGTAAAAAGGAACCCGCAAAAATTAGTGTTAGGGGCGTACGGGTGCGGGGGGTCTCCATTTCCAAACGTGTGCATGTCAAAAAACCATTGCTGATTTTCGTGAATGTAGCGCATTAAATGCAACAACTCCCCTATAGGCCAAAAAAAGTCGTCTTGTTTTAGCTCTTTTAGAGGTAAGGGCCAACTTTTAGGAAACCTAATTATCAATTCGGAGTAGTTAAAAGCCCTCATAGGGGCTGGAGGGTGCATAGGTAAAACGCTCAACCCAGTCGTCACCAACGCGCCACCCTTACGGTCGCGGGTTTCGGGAATAACGTGAACGCTCAGAGGAGCTAACTCAAACGCTTGGTCGTGTATCGATTTCCCTATTTTCCCGATGTATTTTTCTATGTGCTGAAGCAAAACCTCGTTGTCTTTTTTAAGAAGCGCCATTGACCGAGGTTTCGTCCACGCTTCTTCTATTTTTGCATTTCTCCTACCCATTTCGCCTTCATATTCGCGTTTGGTAATCTTTCCGTACTTGTATTGTTTAATCAACTCTATGTTGTCTGTTATCCTTTTGGCTATAGCCTTTGCTTTTTTGGGGTCAGCTCTTCGCGCGTTGATAATTTCAACGTACGAACTTAACTTTACAGCGCACGAATTGCTTATGTCAAAGACTTCAGTGCTTCTATCTTCGATCCTGTCGTAAGTAACTACTTTATTCCAATTTCTATATTTATACTTTATGAACTCGGTAAGAGCGTTTTCTACGCACTCAACGCTCAATAACTTCTTGTTTTGAGGGTCGTTTTTCAATTCGGGGTAAAGAAAATCGGCTCTAATGGGAACTTCGCAATTCTTTTCGGTTTTGCTTTCTCTTACTTCGAAAACCTCAAAATCTCTCTCGTCTCCGTAGACTCTAAGCGCGTGGAACCTTCTCTCTAAGTTTGAAATTTGTTCTTTTAAATTTTGTTTGTCGTTTATCGTCATTTTATCTTTTGGTAAGATTTTTTTATGTAATTTTATTGTATGTGAAATAATTTAAATCTAGCTATTTATAGATTTAATTTAAAGAAAAATTTAATAAATAAAAAGAATAAAAATAGCGTTTAATCGTTTTTTGACGAGCTTTCCCTTTTAGCTTGGCTTTCTTCTCAGTAATCTTTTTTGTTTAAATACATACAAATTAAGAAAACTTAAATCAAAAATTACTGAATGGTAAAAAAAAATGACGAATAAAAAAAAAATTACGAAAGGACTATTGATTTTGTTTCTTTTTACGCTTGGTATACTTGGTAATTGCGGAAATCTCTACGGAACTACTGGAGAAAGCGAAGTACCCGCTCTAAGCGCGGTCGAGAAAAGCGATTCGAGCCCTTTGCGGGACTACGATGGCAAGGAAACTTCTTTTATTCCTTCTTCTTATTTAATATCTAACCCTTACGATTTTTCTCGAGACGACCAAGTAATGGAGCGTCCCACCGTAGGATCTGCGAGGGCGCTTGCAATACCGGTGGATTTCTCGGACCAACAACATACAACCAGCACGATTACTATTGATTCTCGGTGGGACAACTTGGAAAACTCGGTTCGAACTTATTACCTCGAAAACTCGTTCGATAAGCTTTCTCTTACGGTGGACGTTTTGCCGTGGGTACAAGCGCCGCTACCGATAAGCTACTACGCTCACAACGACTACCAAGTTTCGCGGGAGATGGAGCTTGCCAATTGGTTGCTAAACTATTGGGATTCGTACATCTTATACTCCAATTATAACTACGTTTTCATAATCTACGCAGGAAGCGACGCTCACGACAACTCTCACTTTTGGCCCCACGTGTGGACTTGGACCAGCGGTTCTCTACCTGCGGGAGACGGAGTTAGCTACGACAAGCTAGGATTTGTAGGGGAATACACCAGTATGGGAACTTACGCTCACGAGTTTGGACACTCGCTTGGACTCGTGGACTACTATTCGACTTCGGGAGATTTTTATTGCGGTTATTGGGAACTTATGGCTTACGGAAATTACAACGGGGGCGGTAATTATCCCGCTCACGCGAGCGCCTATTCCAAAATTGAGTTGGGGTGGATTGAAGAAACCCAAGTTCTTACCCTTGACGCCGCCGGAAACGTCGCCTATCCGACCATACGCGCTTTAGAAGACCCTAATTGCCCCGAAAACGAATATTACGCAGTAAAGATTCCCTTCGATGTTTCTTGCTATTATCTCGTGGAATTTAGGGACGACGTAGGTTACGACCAATACCTACCAGACCACGGAATTCTTACGAGTTTCGTAAACGAATCGAAAGGGAGCGCTCAAGGACGGTTAGTCTATTGGGGCGGGGACCATAGCAGCCCTACTTTGCCCGGAGTCGAATTAGACGATTCTGAAACCGATCCAGCTCAAAACTTCGTAAGGTGGCTCACAGACGACTTTGAACTCACCGTTGCGGCGGTTAAGGAAAACGAGGATAGCATGGAAGTTTACGTAGATCGACACACCGACGTTGGGAGTGGTTATAGCGCTTATTACGGACTTGCGGCTGGGCAGGCGCTCTATTGGTTTTACGACGGTCTAACTTCGGGAGACGTTTTAGTTTTCTTCTGGGACACGACAGCTGGTTCGGGAAGCGACTTTTACCTAGAGCGACTCGTAGAGGGATCTTGGGTCTCAATCGCCACAAAGATCGACAAACGACAGGACGCTTTCCTATTTAGAATCGTAGAAAACGGAGATTATAGGGTTAGAATAAGAAACAATAACTTAATGTTCGCAATCGACGTGTTTTACAAAGAATTCGCGCTATCAAAACCATCGGTAGAAGTTACGCAGCATAATATTATCAACTCTTTTTACCTTGTCCCTGGCGATACCCAATTAATATCTTTCTGGGCAACTATTTCTAACTCAATGCCCGCTTGGGACGAGTCAGTTAACGTTTCGCTCTCATTTTCGGAAAACCTTATAGCAATTGTAAACGGTTCCACTTTTCAAGAAATTAAAGAACCAATCTATCGCGCCGAAAAAACATTTTGCTGGGAATTTGTAGCCTTCGAACGCGGTATAGTTAACCTATCTATTAGAATTCAAGGAAAACACAGCTCTTCTATTTTTTCGCATTCTTTTGCCGTGCTAAACGATACCGAGCCTCCTCTCATTACTTCGGCTGATTTTCAGAGCTTCCAACAACGCGTACAAATCGGATGGTCCTCAGAGGACGGCGAGAGCGGAGTTGCTTATTGCGAACTAAGCCTAAACGACGAGTTTTACGGTCGCTACTTCGAATCGAGCGCTTCGCTGGACGTACATTTTTCCGAAGAAGGTATGTATCAATTTAACATAACGGCCTTCGATTACTTTGGTAACCAAGAATCGCGTTTCTTTCACGCTATTTACGACGTTACTCCGCCTGAATTGGTTGAAATACTCTCGAAAACGACCGATGTTTGGGGCATCTATACGCTTGAGATAGAAGTGTACGAAAACGTGATTCCTTTTGTTAGGGTTGAGATATCAATAAACGGCACTCAAGTCAGTTCTTTCTCTTCCAACGAATCCCTAATCGAGTTTACGTTTAACACATCTGAATACGCGTCTGCAGGAGATAAAGAGCTACTTATCGGTTTAGAAATGCGCGATATCGTGTATAACTTTTGCACGGAATACGTTACGCTCTATCTAGCCCAACCGAATAATCCCGAGCAAGCCGAACAGATCGAACCGATGACGATCTGGCTTACTATTATCATAATGGTTATCTCCAGTATAACGGTTTTGTCCACTCTAAATCGCAAGAAGAAAATTATTTCTTCTTAATTTTTTTTCTACGATTATTAAATTTGTTTGTTTGCTAAATATAATAAATAAATTTACAAGATAAAAAAAAATAATATATATTTTAGAATTTAAATATACAAATTTTCTCCAAAGAGATTCATTATGTTAACGATCTTTTCCTTAAAGATTCTTTCATGTTGTTCATAAGAACTTATCGGATTCATTATTAAAACCTTTGGCCGTTTTGAATAAACCTTTAGACGCCCCACTAAGTTCATACCTCTCCTTATTTCCCATTTATTGTCACTCCTAAAGATTTCTAAGTACCAAAAATAATTCAAAAACTCGTGACCGACACAACTCCAATTATTTGTGGCTACTAGAAGCCTAAACAACTCGTTTTCGCTTAATCGATTATCTCCTTGATCAATCAGGATTGGACGTGAGTAATTCCAATTTAAAGCATAGTTATGCTCCTTAGCGAGTGATTCCAGACAATTTTTCAAGGATTTAAAATTTGACCTGCACAACTTATGGTAAATTTTTAAGGCTTTAAGCCAAGATTTATATTCTTTGTCTTTGGTATCGTTAAGTTCCATTGCGATATACCTCTTTTAATCACTTCATAATAAATTATTTAAACGCATGGAAAAATGCAACAATTTTGTAAGCGTCAAATAAATCAAAGAATTCGTTTAATTTTTGGATTAACGATTGAGTAATCAAAAATTGCTAGCCAGTCGATTTTTTTATAGCTTTAAAATTTCTTCAATTTGTGGCGTCTAAAAAGCTCGCAGGGTCGTACAATTCCGGGTTCGAAGAGCACGAAAAAAAAGAGGGTTTACCCGTAACTTCGAGCGGGGATTTAACTTTAGACCAGCTGCTCAACGGGGGGTTTAAAAAAAATTTATTGTATTTGCTGTGCGGGGATCGCAAAATAACTTCTAGAATTTTGCTTGAAACAACGGTTCAATTTTTCAAGGGTCAGGCAGATGACCCACATATTGCCGAGGAGTCAGGTCGACGCCGAACCTTTGATCAAAGAGTTGCGTTCGTAGACGGGAACAACAGGTTCAATCCTTACGCCGTTAGCAAGCTCGCGGTTAGTTTGGGTTTGTCTCCAACGAAAGTTTTGGAAAGCGTGCAGATCGCGAGGGCTTTTACTTACGAGCAAATGGTAGAGTTGTTGGAAAACAAAGTATCTGAGCTCGAGCAAGTAGGCGCGGTCTTTATATCGGGAATCACGAGTCTGTGGCCCAACTACGACCAGCAAACTTTCGAAGACTTGCTAAGAGCGATAAGCGGGGTTAAAAAAGTTCTAGAAAAATTAGACCCGTTAATAGTTATTACGGCGCCAAAAAACGAGTTTTCTGACTTCAAGCCGGTGGGCGGAAATGTTCTTTATCACTTTGGCCAAGTGTTAGTTTTAATCGAAGACAAAAAGCGCTACATAGAATACAAGTTGATCCAGCACCCCTCCATGCCCGAGAAAAAGCTAATTAAGTGGAAACCGCATAAACCAAAGCGAGGGCTTAAAAAACCCGCGAGAAACTCCACTTTAGATAGTTGGTTTTAATTAAACTTAACCTAAAGTTTGAATTTTTTGTTTAAATAATTAAATAATTTCTTATTTTTCGTAAGAAAAACATTTAACATTAAATAGAAAACTTGTATATAGGATTATAAGACAAAGACTAAAAAAATCAAAAGTTAAAGCGAATTAAAAATGGTTAACCGTCACAGAAAAGAGTTTTTTGGCTCTAAAACCGGAATTTTTTTCGATAGCGGTCCTTCGAGCAGCCCTGATATTTTTTTGACTTTTATCAAGAAAAAGAACGATGGTTCGTGGGAAAAACCTTCCGAAAAAGAGGGCCTAACGATAAAATTTTCGTTGATAGAGGTGCCTTTTATGCTTCAAGTTTTGCGCGGGGAAAAAAAAGATTGGAAAACTTCCATATCGTTCGAGCGGGATTCTGAGAACGAAGAGCAAATTAAAGTTAAAGCGTCAGATTACCAAAAGCTGTTAATCTACGGCGAGGTAGAAGTTTTCAAAGCGTTGCTTGAGCACGTGTTCCAAGAAAAAGTAATAAATTCGACCGAAGTCAAAAAACGCGAGGATCGTTCTATAGCTGGTGGGAAAAAGCAAGCAAGTCCAATAACTACCGAAGAAACTTCAGAAGAAAAAATAGAGCCAGTCATAAAAGAGACCGCCGTCTTAGCGGGCGCGTGCGAGGGGGAAACGGAAAAGGCTCTTCTGATTGCTTTTGAGGGAAATAAAGCGATCTGGGTGCCAAAATCTACGATCCATTCCGATTTCGATTCGGAATCTAAAAAAGCTCAAAAGTTTGAAATCGACACTTGGATATTAAAAAAAAACAAGGTAATTACAATTTAACGCAAAGAGGTTTTATCTTGAAAAAAAAATTTAGAAAGAAATCTTCGATGACAACAGATCCCTACGGAAACCTTAAGTTTTGGTTATATATATCCCCCGACTCATGTGTGCCTGGAGTGCTAGATTTCGAAGACAAAGAGACGAGAGATAGCTTAATTAATCCAGACGAAGTGGTAATTAAAGACGAGAAAATAACGATGGTAATTACATATCCCTTGTCGGTCGAATTTCGCGTTATTTTAGAGAAGAAAGGAGGTTTTACGCGTTTGGACGTTTTTAAAAACATATACGAGGCTTACAAGCAAATTTACGACGAAGAAGAAAAAGAAGTTGGCGACCCAGGCACTTACGAGAATTTATACAACCGAAAACGATCCGAAGGAAAACACGGGATATGGGGGCATTACCTCGAGGAATTAGTTATAGAAAGCGTAATTTACGACCCAAAAGAAAAAATACTTGACATGTTCATTGGTTCTTAATCGTTATAGTTTCTAAATATTTTCATAATGTCGTAAGCAATATTTTCCATTGAAGCAAAATAATGACGGTCGTTTTCGTAATAAAAAACGTTTTGATAACCGCCCTCTAGTTCCTCCTCGGAATTAACGTAAGCAACTTCGTTCGGAAAGAGTTCCTTATAGATCGTAAAAAATAGCTCCTCAATTTCAATAGGATTTAAACGCTTAGTAGATTCCGTTGTAGATAAATAAGTCGAAATTCTAATATATCCTACTTTAGGGTCGTCGCATTTAAACCAGAAATTAAATATCTCTAAGCGGTTTAAATATTTTTTATTAAACTTTTCTTCAATTAATTTAATTTCGTTCTTGAGTTTAGGACTTTTGAAAATATACATATCGATTGTTCTTCCCAATTTCTTCTCGCCTGATTTTATTCCTTATTTTTTGCTAATTTAGGTATTAAATAAATTTTAAAAATAAAAATATATATCGTCTTAGATGTGAACGCTTCTTTAAATTTTCCTTTAAATACTCCTCGCTAATAGTTGCGCTATGGAAAAAGCAAAAAATTGTTGTGGAACTAATTTTTCCTCTCAAATCTCGCTAGAATTAGGTTTTGACGACATCGCGAGGGAAAAAGCGAGAGAACAGCTCGACCGTTGTCCCATAGAAAGCGCGCTATCGAGCGAGGAAGGCGAGCTTCTAATGTTTCTTTTGTATCGAACGATCTTGTATTAATCTTTATACAAATAATTTTATTTTACTTTTTTTTATTTTTTTTAATTTTTTCAACTATTCTGTTGACAGTCATCATATTTTGTCAGTAAATCAGTCATTTAATTTTGTCAATTTTTGTCACTATTCTCCTGATTTTATGATCATATTTTGTGCGTGATATTAAGATTAAAATAAAAAAAAAAGAATTTAGCATTAGATCTTAAAGATCTAACGTTTTTAAAAGCACGCCGTTCAGGTAGACCAAGAGGTTCTTTCCCTCGTTTAATTCTTGAACCTTGACGGTCTTACCTGCCATCTTATAATCGATGCTATAATATTTTCCCTTGTACATGATAACTCCTGCATGCGTAATTTTGCGCGTTTTTCGCTTGATTAGTATTGGTACGATGTAAGCATGGGTGATAACGAGTTTTTCTTTGTGATATATCTCTATTTTATCCTCGTATTCAATTACTTCGACTTTTGTCCCAGAGAATCCCGGCGGAACGCTAAATTTCTGTGCTTTATAATGAATTTCATTGTATTTACTGACCTTTCGCTGTCCTACTTCGTGAAGCCAACGCGTCCAATTCACGTTTGTTTTTAGCGGCCTAAAGATCCGATCCTTAACGTCAAGATATCTCTTAACGGGTGCGCATTTTCCTGGTAAACTACGATGGGGCTTTTCAGTATTGTACCAATCAACCCATTCTTTTAACATTTGGTTAAAATCCGTTAAGGTGCAGTTAGGATTGTTTTTAACGTTAAATCGAGCTTCCCCCAGAAACATCGTTTTTACGGTTCCAAACCATCTTTCGAGTTTTCCCTTAGTTTCGGGATGTCTAGGTTTAGCAAAAATGGGTTTGATGCCTAAGCTGTCTAATAATCTGGTATATTTCGTCCCTAATTCTCCAATAAGGTTCCGAAATTGCGTACCATTATCTGCTAAAATTTGATTTGGTCTTCCATAAGCCATAACCGCATCTCGTATTACTTTTATGACGCTCATACCTTTTTGGTCCTTGAAATATTCTGCAGATACGATAAATCTCGAATTGTCGTCTAACAAGGCTATTAGATAGAGCTTTTCCAAGTGTCCAACTGTTTGAACCCCGGCGATATCTATCTGCCAGAGATCGTTTGGTCTCGATCGTTCAAATTTAATATACCCCAATCTTCGATTTCTATTCTTATAGGTTAGTCCTTGGTCTCGGACGTGCCTTCTTATTGTTGACAGAGAAGGTGTTTTAGTAGGATACTTTTTTTCAAGTATTCTCTTGATGAGTGGAGCGCTCCTCTGCGGAACTTCCTTCTTGAGCTTTTCAATCTGGGTGAATATCTCAGGAGGATACTTACGCCGACTTGTGAGTTTCTTGGAGTTAAGATGGGGATCGATGATTTTCGCCTTGTTATCCTCACGAAGCCATCTATATATCGTTCTTTCAGTTTTTCCAAAGCGAGATGCAAGTTCTTCGATAGAAAGTCCCTTGTTATGAAATAATTCGCGAGCCTCTTCACGTTCTTGTTGATTTGTTGTTTTTTTCACGATTCTCACGCTCTATATTTTTTTGTTAGATTGTGGTTAATTAAATCGTGTATTGGTGTACTCTTAAGGGAGAATATGATTTAAGTCTTACAAATTAATATAAATCTCACGAACGCTAATTTTATCTCGCTTTAATTGTGTCACTCTCATGACTGACGACAATACGGCAAGCGTCAAAAAATCACAAATAGAAAAGTTGAAAAAATTAAGGGTTTTACTGACGTTTTTCATGACTGACGATTTGTGGGCAGCAACTTAATAAATGTCAATGAATTACTGATTTTGTGACGTTTTTTAATTACTGATCACAACTTTTGTTTTAAACGATTTCTTATCCTTAAAAGATTTGCTTAGGTCGAATTTTATCTTTCTTTAAAATATCATTATTTCGCGATTATTTAAACCTTTTGGCTTAATCGGTTTATCGAAAAGCCCGGAATTTTTCCTTTTTATATCGACCGATCGAACTTTAGATTTTTACGGGTTCTCGTTCGATACGATATAACTTTTTTTTATTGCTTTTTTCGCGACCGTTATCTCTATAAGAGTAATAACAAACACCCACGAAAAGATTTGAGCGTATAGGCTCAGATTAGCCCAGTAATAGTCCAAAGAGACCTCCTCGATCGGTAAGTCTAGAGGCACAGCTCCGCACAACGTTAAGATTATACTTATCGCCACAAATATTATCGTCGAAGTCGCGTGAGTTAAGAGTAAGGCGTTTTTCAACGCGAACCTCGCTTTTTTTACGTTTACTTTAAACAATTTTAGTTCTCCTATGTTATAAGTTAAGTTTTAAGTCATAGTTTAAGTCCGATAGAACTTAGTATTCAATTTTTAAAATTTTGAAAGTCTTGGTTTCCGATTTACTCCTTTTTTCAGACTGAAAAAATTAGTTATATTTTTGAATTGCTGATTTTAACTCAAGTTTTATAAAGTCCCAAAAAGTATAAAAAAAAATAGTCTATTATTTAATAAGAAGCAAATTTTAAGCAAATAAATTATTGAGTTGAGGTTCGAATTGGTTAAAAAAATTAAACTAAGGTCTGGTTTAGAGGTTGAATTCGACGAACAAGCGCCCAAAACTCTTTTTGAAATAATAATAAGCGAAGTGTTAATTCCAAAATATAAAGAGAATAAAGATTGGAACTTAACTTTAAATATTATTCTAGAGGAAATGAACGAAGTTATCACTGAATATCAATTGTCCCCTAAGTTAAAATTAGGGCTATTAAATCAAGTCGAAGAACATTTAGATAAAGACATCGAAGAATTAACCGGGTGCGATAAAATTGAAATACTTTTCTTAGACATGGATGACTTTGTAGAGGATATAGAAAAATTAATTTGTTCCGGTAAAAACAAAATTCAGTTAAGAACTGACATGGCTAACTTAGTCTATCCGCTCACGATCTTTGAATTGGGCGAGCTCTTTATATACTTAGGAAAGAGAGCGTTTCTGAAGTAATTTATTTTTTAATCATTTCTCTTTTTATTATTTGGACAAATCAAAAAAACGTTTGAGTTGACCTTAGATTTTTTAAGCAAGGGCAAAAGGAAACAATTAAGTTCAAAAATCTTTAACTTTTATTAATTTTAAAGTATGCAACAAAAATTTAACCCTAAGGAAATCAAAATTGGTCTTAAACTACCTACAATTTTGACTCCACTAAGCTCAATTATTATTCGCATGGCATTTTTTGTAGATTACGTTTTCCCCCCGCTATTTAAAATTTTTAAAATAATTGGGCGTTTGGGTAAACTTCAAAAAATTAGTTTTTTACCTGAAAACGATGTCATTAGATTAAAGCAAACCCTCATAACTCTTGAAGATGGAGGAAAGTTAGCAACCGACATATATTTACCGAAAGAAATTTACAAAAAGAAAGGTAAAGGTCCTACAATACTAATAAGACTACCTTATTGGAAAGATCGACTTAGCATTTTAGGATACTTTTTAGCGTCTAAAGGTTTTGTTTCAGTTCTCCAAGATATACGAGGTTCTGCACAATCAAGCGAATATAGCACTAATTCGATATATATGTATGAACGACAAGATGGTTTAGAGACTTTGCGTTGGATTACTAAACGATTTTGGCACAATGGAAAAGTAGCAATGTGGGGGATGTCCTATTTGGGCATAACACAATTATCTGTATCCTGGAATAACGAAAATTTACTTACATGTTTAAGTCCAATTCACAGTTCTTTTTCAAACGTTTTTTGGCATCCTGGAGGTTTGTATCCAATTGGTTTGTCAGGGTCTCTTTATTTAATCATGAATTCAACCTCAAGCATGAAAAAACTAACAACTATGGATTTTGATCAGTGGGATAAAGATGGATATTACAAGCAATTGTTTTTTAACCCCTCTATTAGCTTTTATAACGAACCTTTAGACTCAAAAATACCAAAATTGTCTGATATGGCAAGTATAGAAGGAGCTAAATACTTGATGAAGATTATGAATCGAGTCTATAAAACGGACGTAGATGTTTCTAAAAAGGACGAAGGTTCGTTCTCCAAGTTGATAAAGGAAGTGTTCTACGAGAGAAAATTATTTCACAATCACGAATTATCCCCATATGTATTTGGACTTGATTATAAATTTAAAACTCCAATTCTCTTTATTGGCGGTTGGTACGACATGTTTATCGAACATATGGTACGAGACGCGAAGTTGATACAAGAAAGGGCTCCAAAATTCTTCAAAGAGGATTTTAAGATGATCGTTGGTCCTTGGACGCACATGAATATGGATAAATTATTTATTAAGCCATTAAAGTACGCACATTTAAAAGACGACTTCAGGTTTTTTAAAAATATCCTTCCATTTTGGTGGTACGAATCTTGGTTAAAAGGAGAAGCGACAGATGTTTCAAAACTACCTCCAATACAAGTATTTGTGCTAAATAAAAATATATGGAGAGGTTTTAAAAAGTGGCCTCCTTCTTCCAATGAATTAAAACTATACTTGCATTCAAATGGAAAAAGTAATAGCCTTTTCGGAGATGGTACCCTTTCAAAAAAGAATCCGAAAGAAGAAGCGCCCGATAAATATCATTTCGATCCTGCCAATCCTGTGATTACAAAGGGTGGAAGAAACCTTTTTCTCTTAAGCGGCCCTCAAGATCAGACTAACATTGAAAAGCGTGATGATGTGTTGGTTTATACTTCAAAAACGCTCGAAAAAGGCATAGAAATCATCGGTGAGGTCAGAATTGTCCTTTTTGCTTCCACCACCGTACGGGATACAGATTTTATGGTTAAACTAGTTGATGTTTATCCTAATGGAAAGAAGTCAATAAATGTTATAGATTCTGGCGTAAGAACTCGCTTTCTTAATGGCGATCTGAACGAACCGAAACTTATCAAACCAAATAAAATTTATAAATACGAATTCGCTATTGGTTCAATTGGTATCTATTTTCCAAAAAACCACAAAATACGCATAGAAATAACTTCAAGCAATTTTCCTCGATTCGACGTAAATTCCAATCTTGCAGGGGTAGATAATGAAAATGGGTACAAGGTTGCTACTCAAACTATATATCACGATGAAGTTAATCAATCACATGTAATCCTTCCCGTTTTTACTAATAAGAAGCAATAATTATTACACCTTCAGCTTAAGAAGAAAAGTTGCATAAAAAATGTTGTAGAAGCTTTTATTTGATTATTCAGGAAGCATTTATTTTAATTTAACTACATCAGCCGTATTATATAAATACATAAAATAATAATTGCTAGCTGGTCCAAAAGCGATATGATCGGCCATAACGCCAAAATAAGATAATTTCTTAAAAATGTCTTGTGTCAAAATTATAAAGGCGTCTTCACCTTCGTCCATTACCAAGCTAGTCCCAAAAATTTGATCACGGGAACGAATTTCAGCGATTTGAGCGTATTTATCAAGGATTTCTCTAAATTTTTTGTCTTTTATTATTACTTCTTCGACTAGTAGTCTAATATCTGTGACTCCTCGAGCTCTTGCTTTTTTTATTTCCTCGTAAAACACATCTAAAAATTCGTAATCTTGTGTGACAAAGTATAGGGCCATTTTTGCTGTATTTATTATAGATAAACCTCTATTAATACAAACATCTCTTCCCCGATGAATATATAAAGCAACTTTTATCGGAGTATCGTGAGATTCGTAAATGGGCGTAAGAGCACGAATAATTATGTCTGAATACCCGTCAAAACTATCGCTGTATTGTTTCTTTGCGATTACCAAAGCTTCATCAGGGCTTTTTGCAAAATATCTCGACGGTCTTGATTCTTCCTCTTTTAAAATCCACATTTTATCTTTTTCTAATTGAGTTAAAATGTTATAAATTCGGGAATATGGAACTTTTGAGGCTTCAGAAAGCTCTCTCGCGTCCATAGGTCCTTTTGAAATTAAAGTTAAATATATTGATATCTCGTAATCCGTTAAACCAATCGAACGTAGAGATTCTTTAACTTTCTCGGGAGTTTCATGTGACATTTTTTTACACCATTAAACAAAATCGCGCAATTTAAGAGGTTTTGAGCACTTAAAAGAATTTTGTTAATTAATAAACTAATTAATATTTCATACTATTTCATACTATATTATTTTTTTTCTTTTTACCCTTGCGGGGTAAGTCATTTTACGACTATAATTTTTTCGTAAAAGTCATCCTTTATTTTATTATTAGGTTAGAAATATTTTCTGATAAAAGATAGCTGAGCAAGATCATCCCCCTCCGTTGATATCTGTGGGGATTAGATTATCGACTGCTACAGAGATGATAATACCAAGAGTAATAACCAGTGCTACGATAATAATAGCAATGAATATTTTTCCATTTTTTTTAATTTTTATCACACTTATATTATTTTAAATTCATATATATCTCATTATACATATTAAAAATCTTTTTATAAAATTTATAAAATTAAGTGGGAATTATGAGTCAAAATGTTGAAAAAAAGAGCTTAATAGTAATAGGGGCAGGTGCGACCGGTTTGAGTGCTGCCATAACATGGGCGCTTAATCATGATACTAAAACGCATCCAGTTCTTCTTGTTGAAAAAGAACCTAAGGTTGGCGGATTTGTTACGTCATATGAAAGAGAAGGGTTTGTATTTGATACTTGTCAAATCTTACCAAATATTTTTGACATTCTTGAATATCTAGGCGTTGAGATTGAGCTTAAAAAGTTTAAAGGTTATTACATGAGAATATTTGTTGTCAATCCTGAGACAAGAGAGATTAAAGTGCTTGAGTTACCATCAGGAGTGGAAAAATTTAAACAGATGCTAATTGAAACATATCCTAATAATGCAGAACAAATTACTAAATTTATAGACCATTCACGTGCTATGTATTTAGAACTATTTAATTTAAAGGTTGAACCTACTTTTTTCGAAATTTTAAAGTTGTTATTCTCATGTCCTAAAATCATAAAAAATGCTTCAAAAACATTTAAAGAATATTTTGATAAGTTTAGAATTACTGAGCCAGAAGTGATTGAAATTTTTAATGTATTTGCTGATTTTAGTGCTCTACCAGCAGAACAGGTTACAGCTTTAGTACCACTAGCAGCAATGAATTCACTATTGGATGGTGCCTATCGAACGAAATTGGGTTTTATTGACTTTTCTAACAAACTCCAAGAAAGATATTTGAGTTTAGGAGGTGAACTTAAGCTAAGTAGCGAAGTTGAGAAGATTTTAGTAGAAAACAATCAGGTCAAAGGTGTGCGTCTTAAAGGAGGAGAAGAAATCTACGCAGATTATGTAATTACCACCATAGACACAATGTTGGCTATGAAAAAATTAGTTGGGTTAAAAGAAATTCGCAAAGCAAATAAAAAATATGCTGATAAAATCGAGTCCGTAAAAATGTCTACATCTTCGTTTAATGTAAGCTTAGGATTAGATGATAAACTTGACTTAGCTGCTTTAGGTATGGATTGCGGTTATAATGTCATTACTACAGGAGGAGATACATATGATCGATTATTCGACGCATACGAGAAAGGAGAGATCGGTTTTTCTGAAAAAAGATTTCATATCGGAGTAATCTGTCCTTCACTTACTACAGGAGGGCAACCAAATATCACGATCCGAGTAACACCTATGGCCCTCGCAGATTGGAGTGAATTAAGGGAAAGCAATAAAGAGGAATATGAAAAAAGAAAAGAACAATGGGGCAATTTTTTTATAGGTATTGTAGAGAATTATCTTATTCCAGATCTCAGGAAACATATTCTTATTACAGATATTTCTACACCAGCAACTTACGCTCGTTATTCTAATTCTCCTTCAGGTTCAATCTTTGATATGGCGCCCACTACAAATAATTTTGGTCGTTCTCGTTTAAAGATAAGAACTCCAATTAAGGGTTTGTTCCAACCGAAATTTGTACACGGAGTGTTTGGTTCTTTATTAGGTGGTATGCAAGCAGTAGATATGATACTTAATGGAAAAGTGATGAATGGAAACGCTCGTTTAAAACTCAATTAAAAGGTTTTTTTTTTTATTTCTTTTTCAGATTTTTTCATGTTTAATTACCGAAATACTTTTCTACAAATTTTTTCCTAAAATGCTCTGGATCTTCCCCTTGCTTTAAAGTAAATTTTTCACATTTCCTATACACTTCGAGCAAATCATCGTATAATTTTTTGTACTTATTATTCGGTTGTATTATATAATTATCTTGGATTTTTAGAAAGCTATTTACTAATTCAGTCCAATTCGTCCTTTCATTTATAGAATCGTAATAAGTTTTAGCGCTTCTTAGAGCGGCACCTAATGCCGCGGAATTAGTAATTTCAAATTGGTAAATCTTAGTATTAAATATGTTTGACGCGATTTGTAATATTTCTTTATTAACAGACGCCCCTCCTGTGGCGTAAATCTCTTCAGTTTGTTCTTGGATCCACTCGGAGTGCAATCTCATTGACAGAAATTGGGCTTCAATGATCCCTCGGACATTGCTTTGCATATCATTCTCATCAAAACCAAATCTATAAACAGTTGGTTCTAAAACTAAGGGTACTATTTCAGGCAAGAAATATGGCAACATAATTTTACCAAAATTCCCTGGTGGCGTTTTTCTTAGAATTTCGCCAAATTCGTCCCAATTTAGATTGAATTTATCTATAATAGCTTCTCTTGCTAAAGACCCATTTTTAAAACAGATCAAACTCATAAAATCTCCTGTAGGCGCTCTGAAAACATGTCCTTCTCCCGACATATCAAATGATAAGTTTTTCATAAAACTAAAATAAGTATCGCTTGTACCTAAGCTAATTGCGGCTTTACCCTTCTCTGTAAGACCAACGCCGATTAAACTATTAGGATTATCTCCTGACCATGCAACTAAGACAGTTTCTGGAGAAAAACCATATCTTTCCACAAAAAAAGGAGATATTTTCCCTACAACATCGTAAGAGTTAGTAAGAGCCGGTAATTTTTGTCTCAAATTTGGAGCCGTAGCGTCTAAAGCCTTATCGTCCCATTGGTTAGTTCTAATGTTCATTAAATTCATACCTGCTCCATCTCCGTGGTCGATTGGCGAACTTTTACCTAGTAATATTGAAGATAGAAAAGAGCTTACGAGATGAATCGTTGAAGTTTGAATATAACCGTCGTAATTTTGTTGGTAAAATTTCCTAATTTGCGGTCCAGAAAATCTCTCAAAAGTATTTGACCCCGTTATACTTATTGTAGGTTCTAAACCGCCTAATTTGAGTCGAATCTCTTCGCATTGTTTGGTTGTGCTTGAATCCATCCAGATTGGACTAGTTTCTCTTGTAAAGACTTTCTTTAATTGATTTACTAAAGATTTTTCAGAATCTAAATATTTTAGAGTTGGTTCGAAAGAATTGTTTAGATAGACCGTTCCATGTTGCTGACCTGAACCAGAAATTGCTTTTATTTCGTTTATAGGTAATTCTTTTAGAGCAAACGCTTTAAATAATAATTCTAAAGCTTCTACCCACATTAATGGATTTGAATGAACAACTTTACCGCCATTTGAACTAAAAACGCCATTTTGTGTGTTGTAATGTGGTAATTCTTCGTCAAAATTAATGCTATACCTAACAGTAAGTTTATTTTTGCTCAAATTTATGAGAACGGCCGTTAAACTTTGAGTTGAACAATCTAAACCGAGAAAATAATCCATAATCATTTTTTTTTTATTAAGTTTATCTTAGTAGTGATAACATTAGTAGTTAAACATATAAAAAATATGCAAAATTATTAATTTAGTAATAACACACTAAATATTTGATTATTTTAACAAAAACAATTTTCAGATTACTATACTATATAATACAAAATCGACCAAAATCGCTTTTTTTCGAAAATTTCAAGTAAAAAATAAAAATTTAAATACTAGAAAACAAAAAAATAATTAACTTAATATCACAAATAATATATAAAATAGATCATTTTAGTAAAATATTAAATATATTTTAAAGAGGTTGAAAATTATATTGGACGCAATCGATGAAAAAATCTTAGAAGAATTGAAGGAAGATAGTAGAATATCATTTAAAGCCATTTCTGAGCGAGTAGGAAAAACAGAAGCTACGGTTCGAAGGCGGGTTAATAAGTTGAAGGAGGAGGGCATAATAAAAAGTTTTACTATAGAATATAGTGTCAATTCTAAACCACAAACTAGAGCCACTGTTAAAATTGAACCTGACTTTAAGGAGATGAAAAATATAATGAAGGAATTAAAAGCAATTGACGAGATTACAGATATTTGGCGCTTAAGTGGAAATTGTGGTCTTTTTATAAAAGTGGAGATTCCTACTATTGAACAGTTTAACCCTTTAATTGAAGAGAAAATATCTCCAATCAAAGGAGTTAAAATAATGGAAACTTGTTTTATAACAGATATTATAAAATAAATGAAGCCAATTCATTAAGATTTATATGCTTTTGTAATAGATTTTAACAAGAATGCGCATGTGTTAACCATTGAAATGTAAATTAAATTACTTATTTACATCTCTTCTCTTTCCTTATTTAAAAATGCAAGAATATCTTTTTTTGTTGTATGTTTATACAGTGATAATTCTCCATTACAAGCTATACAATAAGTTCCATAAGGATGGACGCCATTCTGTTGAGCCTCTCTACAATTTTCTAATTTAATTATATTCAACGATTCGTTCTTCTTATCAGATTCTTTTTCTAATTCGTCAACTAGATCAACTATGTAAGGACATTGGTCAGTGTATAAAATATGTACTCCTTTACGATATTCTTCTACCTTATTATCTGAAATGGGATAAAACTTTGGTTTAGACGCTTTATCATTAAAAATTTTGGCATACAATCCGAAATATGGTTTTATTTCATCTACTTTTTCGAATCCATTATTTAAATATATCTTCGTTTTTGGAGTCCAGCCTCCTTTATCCGCCGACATGCCTACTACTCCATGCATTCCTGCTTTTTTTGCGTCCTTAATACTTTCTTGCAGAAGATTTGAACCATAACCTTTTTTTTTATGCTTTCCAACTACCCATAGACAATGAATGACCATCCAACCATTAGCTTGGATACCTCGCCAATTATATTCACCTGGAATGTATTCTATCATACCCCGAGAAGTTTCTTTATTGTTTTCCTTTACTATAAGTAATTTATATTTTAATCCTTCCTTAAAACGTTCTTTTATCCATTTCACTTTATTTTGATAACCAACTAATTTCTTTTTTGTTTTTTTACAAAATAACTCTAGCTCATCAATATTTTCCTCATTAATATCTATTATTTTTGCCATATTTTTCACCTCTTTTTTTTCTGCATTTTTTAAAAAAAATAGAAATATAGATTTATGTTTCTTCTTCGAAAAATCCTTGTTTTTGCCACCAAATGATTCCATCTTCTAAGTATTCAGGCCAATCCTTTAACCATGGTGCGATATGACAATCTCGGACACGATCGCATATCGGGAAGTATGCCTTTAAGTCAAAAACGGGAGTTCCATTAAATGCA
>JABCSY010000170.1 GCA_018238625.1 Promethearchaeota archaeon | reverse complement strand
GGGATAAACCGCTTCTAAATTTGGAATTGATTGCAATAATCGTTTTTTTCTATTAAAAAAAACATTGAATTCCTTCTCTTAAGATTGGTATCTTTGCGTATAATGTTGCCCATATATTTCATTCCCGACCTTTCTGCAACTTTCCAGCCTCGTGTGTTGCCTTGATCTATATACGCTACTATTTTATCTAGTTTAAGCTCTGAAAAAGCGTATTCGTAAATCTTTCTAAGAGATTCTATCGCGTAGCCATTTCCCCAATATTCAGGCCGCAAAAAATAATAACATTCCATCGGCATATTGTCTTCTAAGGTAATTAAACCACAAAATCCTAAAAGAACTCCAGTACTTTTTAGTATAAACGCGTAAGAAATTGCTTTTTCTTGACTTTGATAAGAATCAATAATAGTTTTAAACAATTGGTTGAAGTTAGTAGATGTCAAATCTTTCGTAAAACTAACTACTTTATCAAAATCTTCTTTAATAAATTGTCTGATCGTTAACCTTTTAGTTTCTAAAGTGCTCGGAGTTATAACCGACAAGAGTTATTAATTATATGGCACTTTTTAATTAATACTTAATGATTGGGTAGAAATATATTAATAGAACTGTTATTCATTAGATTCTAATTCTTCAGAATCATAAATATCCAAGAGTTTTCCAGCAAATTTTTTTAACAAACTTGCTTTCGCTATGGCTATCCCTTTTTTAGAATCTCCGAATATAAGAACTTGATCCCCTGGATTTATGTTGAAATGTTTTCGGGCTTCTATAGGAATTACGATTTGTCCTCTTTCGCCAACCTTTACAGAACCATAAAAGTATTTTCCTTTAGCAACTTCAGTCATGATATCTTATAATTTAGTTAAATTGGAACTTATAGTTATTAAATATTACATAAGATTTAAATATTTATGAATAATATGATAGGTATGAAATATATGAAATATATGATAGTAATGATAAAAATGTTAGTGAGTAAAAATGAGTGAAGAAAGGCCGAAATACGGATGGTATGTCAAGAATTTAATTTTAGCTTTTAATATAATAGGACTATTCGGTTTAATTGTTTTTATTCTTGGATTGAACCTTCTAGGAATGCTCGGAGTAATCCTAATAATCATTAGTATAGCCTTGATGGGACTATTTTTATGGCCAGGAATAGGGTTGGCAGCAATGAACATTATCATAAGTAAAGACGATTCTGAAGTTCAAGGCAGGGATATATTAAGTATAATCCAATCTCCGAGGGTATTAGACATAGGGTGCGGAACGGGGAGAACGGCAATAAATATAGCTAAATCTTTACCAAAAGGAGGTCAACTTAACGGTATAGATATATATAATGTTAATGCAATATCGGGTAATTCTCTTACAACGGTTAATCGAAACGCAGAATTAGAAGGAGTAAGTGATAAAACTACGTTTCAATACGGTTCTGCAACGGAAATACCTTTTGAAGATAATAAATTTGATATCGTAAATTTATCTTCGGTGCTTCACGAAGTACACGATTATGAAGATAAAAAAAAGGCAATGAAAGAGATTCACCGGGTGTTAAAACCAAAGGGTTATTTATTGATAGGCGAGTGGAATCGATATTCTTGGCAAATAATCTTATATACTGGTATATTGTGCATAGTATTTCAAAGACGAAAATATTGGGATGAATTAATTAGAAAACATGGGTTCAATATATTAAAGTATGAAAATTTTGCGGGATATGGACTGTTCACCGCTCAAAAATGATCTTTAATATTTCTCATTAATCAATTAAAAGATTCAATCCTTGCACTAGTTGCTTTGGAGTAATCCCGTATAAAAAGGCTAAATGGAGCGTTTTAACATCGCTTTCAATATTAGCAATGTCTTTATTTAGAGCTTTGTAATCTTCTGCAATCTCTTTTAACTTCGAATAAGAAGTTTCTTTAGAATCACTTAATAATCCAAAATTCCCCCCGAACGCAGTAAACATATTATGAATTAATTCCATTTCTTTGTCAGAAAACGATTTTAAGCAATCTTCACAAACTATTCTAAAGGACATTCCAATCTTTTTAATCTTGAAGTTAGAATTGGTGTTACTCTGGCAAAGAACGCATCTAACAGAGCTAAGCTTTTTCTTCTCTTTTATAACAGGTGTTATCATAAAATTGAGATCAACCTTGCATATTTAAATAAAAATTTTAAACAAAAAATTTCAATAGATAATCAAGATATAAAAATATTTAAATCTTTACTTTTTTGTCCAAAATCCTCTCTAAAGTTTATAATCACATATTTAACAGAGTAGATAAAGATATATTACTACAGGATTGTAGTTTAAAGAAATATTTTAAATATTTCGAGGAGTTAGAAAATTTTCTAATGAAGAACTTCTATGTTATTAATAATCTCATAACGGAATGTGTCAACCTTTTTCTCATAAGAAATTTCTTTATCTGCATATCTATCTCTATCTTCATCGATCCTTACATTGTAAAATCATTCATCTATAAAATTAATCAACATAGTGAAAGATAAGGACGGAAAAATATTTGCATTAAACAAGCTAAAAATATTGATAATATTATAGCACTATAAAAGAGTCGTTTAATTGTAAAATCAATTTTGTCGCCAAAGATTAAAGTTAATACAGGAATATAGACATATTGAAAAAGAAATAATAATAAAAACATAACAGGGATTAAACCTAAAAAGGTTACCAACAACATTAATAATTCCATAACATAAATTTGTAAATTATTTACAATTATATAAACTAATGGAATGAAAACAATACACGTTAAAATAATCCCACCAATAATAAATAAAATATTCTGTACTATTTTTCTCATAGCTTGGCTCTAGACAAAATTAGGATAATTTATAATCTAATTTTTATTAAGAATCGTAAATTTATAACTAATAGGGTTTGAAATTAATGGTGAAATAACATTTGAAAGGAAAGAATAACCTTTTAGAATAATTTCATAAGAAATATACATATTACCCGTTATTATTTAAACGGAGCATGATGACGCCTAGAGGAGCACAGAGGGTACTTGAATATCGTATATTTAGACACAATTTTGGCAAAATTCCTGAATTTATAACCAAATTATGTTTGTTAAACACTGCGTTTTTCTTGTCTATATAACTCTCAGATCTGTTAAATTAAAAACTTAAAGAAATGTAATAATACTAGAAACTACAAGATTGTTTCCAAATCATCCAATTTTTCTAAGAGCCAACTTTTAAACTCTTGAAAGTTTTTTATTGAAGGCATTGGTTCTATAGTACCTTTTACGCTCTCATTCTTAGTGGTTACTATAGGATTAATCGGTTGATGCAGGATCTTTCTATGAAGTTTGTTTTCTTCGTCAATTTCGGGTAAATAAGCGTGTGATATTTCTAACTTATCGAAAATAATTTGAAAATCTAAAAGAATATTTTCGTTCGTTTGAAGTTTAGTATCGATCATTTGAACCCATTTAGACACGAAATCGGGGGGAATTCCTTTTTCCCAGTGGTGGTTTCGCAAATAATTGTACAGTTTTTTAGGGTAATAAAGCTGTTCCACTTCTAAATTGGCGGCGTTTACTTTGTCAAAACGATAATTGTGAATTAATTGGATAAATTTCTGCCCGATCTTTCGATTGGTTTTCAAAATAAACTCGTATTCGAAAGAAAAATCCTTTTGCGGTTTAGAAAACTTTTTTTTGAGTATTTTTCTTGGTCTTTCGAATTTGGGTATTTCGATTTTAAAATATAACTTAGTAAAAGTTAAAATCTTGTCCCAATAAGTTTGATCGTAATCGCTCATAAGTTTGGGAAGATTATCCGCATTATTTCGGTTATTTAAATTTACGAAGATTTTTGTTGCTACGCTTTTAATTTTAAGGATTTCGTCTGATAATATTTGTTCGTTTTGAGAAATTTGGATTAGATGTTGCTCAAAAGACAAGTTCACTCTTTCCGGCTCGTAATTGAGAAAGGAATTGTTCTTTTTATTATAAAAAATAAAATTATCGCCGTTTGCTAAATGCTCTACGTTCTCGTGCGTATTGATTACACAGTGGATGTTAGGAGATTCTAATAAAACTTTAATATCTTCTACTTTGGCATTCATTATATAATAAAACGTAGGTTGCTGAGAATAAGTGTTGCTAGCTTCAAATTCAATAATTTCGCGAAGGTTATGTAACACGGTCGAATCCAAATCAACTACTTCGTACCCTACAGTAAAACAATCTAGCGAATGGATGTGTTTTAGATCGACGTAAGGAAAGATCACCAAGTTTTTTTGCTGAAAGAATAAAATGTTTAGAAATTCTGGTTTCTGGAAATCATATAGAGTATCCATAATTCGTCTAATTCTCCTAAAATTTTTGAATTCAATTATAAAAATAATTGAAAATTATTTGGAGCATCAAGTCTTCAAAACATCTCCGAACGCTATCCCCTTTTAATGCCACAGTTGGATACACTACTGGCGCTCCATCATCGAACTCATCAGTCTTGGGGAGCCCAAGCCCTGCTTTAAAGTCTTCCAGGGAAACCGCGTTCTCCAAATCTCTTTTGTTTAGTTGTATTACATAAGGAATCCCTTTATCGTGAGTAAAACTGCTTAATTCTCGAAAACTTCGCTTGTTTTGTTCCATTTTTTCGGGGTCGGAATCAGCTACGAACACTACGCCGTCAGCGCCATCCAATACGTACTCTCGCGTAGATAAAAACCGTTCTTGTCCTGTTGCCGTAACTATTTGCGTAATAATATTGAATTTGACCTCTTTGAGATTGAAATAAAAAGAAAGCCGAATTGAATCTTGCCACAAAGTTCTACCATCGGTCGTTTCTATGGAATAACCCTTATTTAGTTTGACAGCGTCAAACTTTTCTCGCAATCTAAAGTAATTAGTGGTCTTTCCCGATTCGCCGGGGCCCCAATATACGACTTTAAATTGAAGCACCTCTTTTAACGCGTTAAAACCCGATTCACTATTGATTTCTACTTTTCTTTTTTCATCTTTATCAGAATCTACAATCATTTTTCGCGCTACACCTTTTTCGATAATTAAGCAGATTGAAATACTTTCTTTTTTAATTTTCTAAGGTATTCTTTTAACTCACGTTCGCCCATTTGAAGTTTGGTCATAATAGTTTGATTTTTAGTTATAGCCTCTTTGATTTTTTGCGAGAATTTCCTCATTTGCAATATAAGTACGCCAATATTTACCATGTTATCAACCAACAAAACTACGAGGATTTCTCGTTTTCCTTTTTTTTGAAGCATTACATCTCCAATTGATTTAACATAAAGTTGCAAATCTTTATAAATTAGAGTAGCTCTTATTAATGAATCTGTTTCAAAAAAGTCTTGAGCTTGGCGAGCTACTCCAAATAATGCAGCGCCGATCGAGCTTAAGTCCCAATAATTCAACTTGCGATCAAATCTAGAGTCGATCGCTATGATCTTTGCATCTTGGTCGATGGCAATTAGACCGTAAATGTAGCCCCTTCGAGTCAACATTCCATAACTATACCTAATTTCGTCTAAAACAATTGTTATCTCATTCTCGTATAGTGCTTTTGGCACAAATAAAGTCATTATCTTCTCTAACACCTAATTATTTATTGATAGAAAAGAAATAGTCTAGGACAATATAAAGGAAAAATTGGTTAATATTTCCTAATTATTTTTAATTGTATTATGGGAAGACTAAATTTAATTACTGAACACTAATCCCTAAATTGAGCTTTTTTCAAAAAAAATAGAGATTATTCTGAAATCTATTTCTTCTTAATTTTCGTCCCACATTGAGGACAAAAGGCTATTTCTTCATCGATCTCTATTCCACAAAAAGGACACTTAATTATTTGAAGTTCAAGCTGTTTTAATTCTTCTTGTTGTTCTTCAGGTGTGAATTCTACTACTTCTTCTTGTAAGGCTTCTAATTCTTCAGGTTGTTCTTCGAGCATATTCTTTATCACTTCATGTTCTGGTATAACTTTCAACGCCCTCACTCCGTAACCAAATTCTCTTTTTAAAATTTCTATTGATTGAGAAGCCGATTGTGATTTTTTTGGATCTTTTATCTCAGTTCTATTAATAGACCTCCTTTTTCTTAAAATAAGTATCCCAGCTATGGACATAATAATGACAATGAGAGTCACTACTCCTATTATTATAAAAATAATTTCCAG
>JABCSY010000169.1 GCA_018238625.1 Promethearchaeota archaeon | reverse complement strand
ATTCTTGCTAAATCAAACGAAAATTCTGCCAAATAAACATCGTTTTTTTTAGCATTTTTCATAAATCCTTTATACATTTTCTTGAATTCAAATGTCTCTCCAGCGATTGCTTGGATTAAATTATTTCTGGTATTTCTAACTTGTTTTTTTAAAACATTTTCTTCAATATTAACGATCGCATTTAAATCGACAGATTTTTTCGTTATTTCTTCAATTGCCTTTAAATGGTTTTTTATATGGATCGATTCCGCAGTAGAAATGGCTTTAAACAAGTGAGCTATCTCTGAAAAACCTTCATTTAGTGCCTTTTCTGCAAACAACTCATATTTTCTTTTAGCATTGCTTTCTCCTATTATAGCTTCTTTTAAATTTTCAATAACTACAGATATAAAAATCACCTATTATTAATTTTTAAAAATTAAATAAAAAGAAGTCATAACCCAATTATTAACTTATTTATTTTTTAATCTTTCACTAAATTGTCAGCAGTCATAAAGAGAGAAGAGTGTTTAGTCGTCTTTATTTGTAAATCTAAGCATATTATTTCTCGGTTCGTATAAAGTTCCTTCCTTTATTAACTCCTCAAGAGCGTCTTTGATCCATTTTTCATCTAAATCTTCTTCGAGTTCGAGAATTTGAATAACATTGTTCTTCTCTAATGCTTTCCAATTACCATCTTCAAAAATTTCTTTAAGCCTAGTTAGCATTTTGTCGAGTTTGCTTATAGAGCTTCTAGATTGTCCAACTAAAATTCGATCCATATCGATTTTTCCAGTCGTTTCGTCATATCCGGTATCTTTTAAAAACCTTTTAAACAATTTAATAACATCTTCTACATCGCTTTTAATTACCTTGTCCCTTAAAGCCATTTTTGCATACGATTCTGATAATCGTACTAGCGCATCTAAGTTTCTCGCTAGAATGGAAACTATTGCGTCTTCACTATCATATTGTCCTCGTAGTTTCAAGTAAAATTCCTTTATTTCTTCCTTAGCTTCTTCAGTTAAAACGGGATGACAAGTTTTCCTAGCATATTTAATATACTTTTTTAGTAGAGCACTTGGAATAGGCGCTATATTTCCTGTTTTTCCTGTTTTGCTTTCAAAACTATCATTTGGTCCTTGCATCGAATTCTGTAAAATAAATTCTGCCATTTGTGCGTCCTCAGCGGGATCTGGTCTATCTATAACAATAAATATCAAATCAAAACGAGACAAGAGAGAAGGAGGTAGATGTATATTTTGTGTGGGCGTTTTATATCTATCGTATCTTCCAGAACGTGGATTTGCTGCTGCTATAATTGCTGTTTGGGCTTTTAAAGTAGCAACTATTCCCGCCTTAGCTATGCTGACAGTTTGTTGCTCCATCGCTTCGTGCAATGCAGATCTATCAGAAGTATCCATTTTATCAAACTCGTCTATTGCCGCTACACCTCCGTTTGCTAACACGATAGCTCCCGCTTCGAGGTTCATTTGGCCTGTATCATTGTCTTTAATAACTGCCGCCGTTAAACCGACAGCTGAAGAGCCTTTGCCAGATGTGTATAGTCCACGAGGTGACACTTCAATAGCACTTTTTAGTATCTCAGATTTACCTGTACCTGGATCACCAACGAATAGAAGATGAATATCACCTCGTTTATAACCACCTCCTGGTCTTTTCTTTCTTGTACCTCCAAAAAGGGTTAAAGCAGTAGCCATTTTAAGTTCTTCTCTTCCATAAATTACGGGTGAAATAGATCTGGCAATTTTCTTTTGTATCATAGGTTCTTTAGATAATTTTTCAATCTCTTTTTTATCTTCTTTAGATAACTCGATGAAACCTTCGCTTTTATCTTCAGGATCAATATAATTTACATCGATAAATGTTTTGAATAGCGTACTATTTATGCTCTTTGTAGATTGGGCTAAAACTGATTTATAAGTTCCCATTAATTTGACTCTATCACCTGGTTTTACGGTATCAACTAAATCGTGTGTTAAAATTGCTTGAACGGATCTGGGAATTCTGCCAGGTGGCAAATCTTCCGGAATCTCTTGGATCATTACACTTTGCCAATCAATAAATTCTGAATTTTTTGAAACAAGCCGAAAATCTGATTGAGATTTAGCTTTACACCTTGGATTAATACAAAAATTAGGCCATTTTATTTTAGAAGTAAGCTGAAGTACTTCAAATTCTGTTTTGCAAGTCATGCATTCAAATGTCGCTTCTACTAATTTCGGTCTTATCGTTGAGCTCCTAACGAGGATTCCTTTAGTCCAGACAAAGTTATCAATATTTTTTGCTCTTAACGCTCTCAATGAGATGAATAAAGGGCTCTTATCGTCTTTGGTTATTATTCTTACAAAGTAATCTTTATCAGTTAATTTACTTCCTGGAAACTTTAATATGTTTTTAAAAGCTTCTGTTGCGTTTTCTAAAAGAGTTTCGGGATCTTTTCTCAATAGTTCGGCAATTTCAGAGTCGAAGGCTAACAAGTCCTCATAAAAAATTATTAAAGTATTACTACCCTTAGAAAATATATCGTTTATTTTGTCTTGATACTTATATACTCCAGGTTTATCTTCAAATAGCCGGTAAAAATCTTCAAAACGTGGAGTTTTATGAATAGGTACACTAGGACGGGATATTGGTGTTGTCAAGTAGATTCACCTTTAAAATAATAGTAATATACCAAAGTTATTTTTGGTTATATTTTAATTTGATATATTAACGATTTAAGCTTATTAAACTGCAAATAAAATTTGTCGGAAAAAAATCATGGGAGAGAAATGGTTTAGTGATATACACCATGTGGTTTTTCGTAATCCTAAAAGAAATGTTAACTTTCTCTCAATTTTGTTAGCATTTCGCATATTATTGGGTCTTGGGACATCTCACATCGAATTTTTAATAATGATATTACTCTTTTTTTTATTTTTTCATCTTCATATCTAATAGTGCGTCCTAGTATTATTGAGATCGATTGTTGTGTTTGAATTGAATATTCATCGCTTAAACTTTTCAATAATTTTGAAAGTACTTTAGAAATACCAATTTCTCGTATGATTTTAACCATAACATCTACAGTAGTGTTTCTCACATCCTCGCTTTCATCACCTAATAGTGAAATTACGCTATTAAAAATTCTATCGATATTTTCAAAGCTATATATTTTTAACAAATTAGCTGCTCCCTCTCTAACCTTGGAGTCTTTATTTAATAAATTCTCTGAAATTTTTTCAAAGGGGATTTGAGCTTCCGAAATACCTTTTACTGATGAAAGAACATTCATGGAAGAACGACGAACCCAACTTTTATCATCATCTAATAAGGAAACAAGTTTTTCAATAATAATCTCCTTATTATCGACAGCTTTAAAGATTTTTCCCAAACTTGCTACGGCGGCATCCCGAACTATCCACTCTTTGTCAACTAACGCTTTATTTATCAAAGCATCAGCAGTAGCAAAAGAGAGTTTCTGACCAATGTGTCCTAATATTTTCACGCTTGTTTCTCTTATAAAAGAATCTTCATCTGAAAGAAAGTTTATAGTAAGACGCACCGGAACAAGATCTGGTAATTGTTTTGATATTTCTAACATTGATTTAGTTAAAATTATTCTTATAGAGACGTCCTGTTCTGTTATAGACTGCAATAAATCAGTCATTACCGGTTGTAATGCTAAAGGTTTAGTTTTTGAGATTTTTAAAATTAGTTGGGATACTTCTTTCTTAATTTTTTTATCGTTTTCACTTCGAATTAAAGATATTATTGATTTAATATCGATTTTATCCATATAATCTCCTATTAAACCATCCAAAGAAGCAATAACATTTAATTTTATATCTTTATCATCGGAAACTAAATGATTAATTAATCTTGGTATTATTTCTTTAGGATATTGTTTAGCAATTTTGGTTATTGTTCTAGAAATTACGCCTTTTGAAATAAATTTTAATTCGTCCTTAGTTCTTATTAACCCATCCAAAACTAAAGTTGGGTTTTTTTCATAATTCTCAACGATAATATTTGAGATTCTTTCTTTTAATTCAAAATCATCAAATTTTATAAAAATCAAGAAAGTAGTTAAGATTTTTTCTGGATTATTGTCCCAAAGTTTACCAAGGAGAGTTAACACGCTGTTCAAAGATTCTAGATTTTCAGAGTCGATTTTACTAATAATCTTATCTATGTTAATGGAGTCAGGTTCTTCGCTATAATACTTTACAAGAGCTAAAACAGATGCATCCCTAACATTTATGTCTGAATCAACTAATCCTTCAAAAATAGTCGAAATAGGAATTTTAAATTTTTTGAAGTTCCCCATTTTAGAAATAACTTCAAATATAGATGCTCTAACAGAGCTTGTAGGGTCTCTCATAAAAGGAATTATTTTATTAATAATTTCGGAGTCAATCTTTTCAACATCTATATTTTTTATATTTGTAATGGCTGCTGCTCTAATTTCTTTATTCGTATGATTTAATTTATCCAAAAACGTTTCAATAGGAATATTAAGTGAAGATTCTGATAAAAAGTTAAGAAGTTCCACTTGAATAGCGCTGTTTGGAACTTTTAATAATTTCATCAAATCAAAATTTCGTACTACTTCTTTTTCTTTTTGAGCAATTCTTATCAAGATTTTTAATCCTAATAACTTTAATCTCCACTCTGAATCATTTACTAAGTTATATATAACATTTATAGGAATTTGTTTGATTAAAGCAAAATCAGCATCTATCAAGGATTTTGCGATAGGAATACTTTTATCGTAATTTGGAGACTCCAAAGATTCTATAATCCAAGGCAATACATTATTTGGAACTTCCTTCTCTAATTTAGTTAAAATTTTGTATGATATCTTTCTTGAATTCGAGTTTGAGTCGCATAACCCGTCTAATAACGAATCTTTAAACTTCCAATCGTTTAAGGAGATTTCTGACTTTAAAGGAATCCTTTCAAACATCATCAAAAGCGTGTTTTCTGCGTGCTCTCTTAGTACAGGATCAGAATGTTTGATAAAATTAAAAAGTGGGATGGGATCAAAGGTTTGACCATACTCAGTAATTTTTGAGTATTTAAGATTTTTAGTAAACTCATTTTTTTTTGATAAGAAGTAATAAGATGTAAATGTGATCATACAAATTTCTTCGATTACTGCCGCCCAAGCAAACTTAGTAAAATTTGGAATAATCTCTTGCGTGAGAATCGAATAATTTAAAGTCACCGATAATTTGCCGATATTCACTATTAAAAAATTTACTAAAACATTGAGACCAATTGCGGCCATTAAATACGCTGCAAAATAAATATCGATTCCTCTATATTTAATTTTTCTACCCCAGAATCGAGTAAAGTATCCTATTATGCCAAACAATAGAGTAACAAACACAAAATACGAGGTCATCGTAGGTATTGCTAACGATCCCGAAAAAAAGAATATTATAGTTTGAAACATAGAAATCCAAGCCCACACAAAAACGAACAACATTAAACCGAATAGTATATACGGTTTAGGATTTGATATAAATTGTTTCATACCTCTTTTGCTATCTTCATAATTTAAAAACGAATATCGTTTAATTTCAGGGATATGAACGAACTCTGTCGTGATCCCGGCTACATAACCTTTCGCGCCATAAAATGATAAAATCATAAGGGGATAAGCAAGTAACCAAGAAACCCAGATTACTAAAAAAGGTAATCCCGCAAGAGAAAGTAACATTGGTGGGATAATAAAGAGCAAATAAAGAAGAATTGCTGTAATTACAGAAATAGGTTTACTTTTAGAAAAATGAATAATTTTACTCCCAATAAATTTATGAAATGGAGTAAGCCCCTCGTCGGATTCTGAACTTAAAGCAATAAATAAGAAATCTACAAGTGGGTATAAAGAAATATATACCAAACAAAACGCAAATGGGATAAGTAAAGAAAGAGGACTAATATCTGGGGGCGTTAATACGCTTCCTTGCCAAAACTCAGGAGTGTTTATGGCAAAAATAAAAGCCATCGCGATTACAACCATAACTCCCATGCTAAAGATAAATCCGTAAATTAAGCACTGAAGGCGATCTTTGTTGTTAAACTCCCCTTTTTTAACTAAACTAACTTGTTTGTAAATTATTATGAACCCAATAATGAAAAATATTATAAAAAGGAGAAAAAGGATAAGTTCTGTAAGCATTATTAATAATTTAATACATTTATATTTCTGTTGTTT
>JABCSY010000067.1 GCA_018238625.1 Promethearchaeota archaeon | reverse complement strand
AAAGCTTTGTCGGCGAGCTAACATGCCAATACCCACGTATTCAGTCCGCAATAGAGCCATCAAACTGTCTACTACGATTAGCCGCACATTTCGAGTTTTACATAGCGCCTCCGCTTTTTGAATCATTTGCGATTGATGGTCCGACGAATAAATCCTGGCGTGATAGATCTGCGATAGTACCTTTTTTGGTTCGAGTCCAAACCTTTTAGCGATTCTTTTGATCTTTTCCTTAGAAAATGTGTTTTCGGTGTCGATGTAGGCTACAGTCGAACCTAAACCTCCTTGTTTTTTAGGAAGCTGAATGGTTACAGCGATCGTGTGGGCTAAATTAGTTTTCCCGGACTTAAAGGGCCCATACACTTCGGTAAGTTTGCCGGTTTGGAATCCTCCGCCTAAAATTCTGTTTAGTTCGGAAGAGCCGGTGGTAATATACTCGGTGTTCTCGTAGATATCCTCTGCTGGTATGAACTCAGTCATTCCTAACGCGTTTCGTGCGTTCCAAATCAGTTTTTTGGCGGTTTTATCGCCTAGACCATCGATCTCCGATATGATATTATGTGGGGACATCGCTAAAGCCTCCGCCGTGCTAATACCGCTCTCTTGCATGAGCTTAATTTGTCGAGCGTTGATCCCTTTTACTTGGTCTAAATCTGACGTTTTTCGATATCAACTCCATGTTGTAATTTGAATTAAATCAGATTAGAAACGGTTATTAATAAAGAAAAAAACAAGAGAATTGAGAAAATTTTACGAATTTAGTCTTCTTGATCGCTAAGAAAATTCTTGAATGGTTGTCTTAAAATTGAATTATATTTGTTCAATATATATAGATAATTCTTCTAAAAATTCTTGCGGTGTAATACCGTGGGTTAAGACTTTGTGCCACATTTTAACGTTAGCAGAGTGAAGATTTATTTCTCTATTTTCTAACTGATCAGCGAACTCAACTATAACTTCATCGATATAAAACTCGGATTTGTCGAATTTGCCAAAATAACCTCCAAAAGCAAAAAATAAATTCACTATCATTTCAATATCTTCGTCTGAAAAGCATTTTCGGCACGACCTACAGATCACTCCAAGCTTCAAGCTTGTCTGGTACATCTTATGTCGCTCTTTTATGTCAGCTCGGCAGATCGAACATTTTATCCCGTTCGAGATCGTGAAGTTTGGCGCATTGATCATAAATAAGATTCTTCACCTATGTATTTAAAGGAAAAGGAAAATTGGCACACGAAAATTTTGCCTTTATATAATCGGAAATGCTAACCCTTATTACAAATTTGCGATTCCGGATTCTCCAATTTCATAGACAAACTTCGTAGAAGTACCATTCGAACTAACTTCCATCTGTTTTAAACCCGAACCTATAGCTTTCGATAAGTTGACATTTATCGAGTTTATTCTATCGTATAACTTGCTAAAAAAAGGTTTTGTCTTGCCTGAGTTAGGATCGAAAGATACTTCGTGGATCAAGATTAGAATTATTTTCTCTCTTAGGCAACGCATTATTAAAGGAAATAACTGGACGCTGAAAAATTCGTCCAAAATGGCACCTCGCTTTTTAAAATCCGAGTTAGAAGCGATAGAATAGCGCAGAAAATGAGAAATATTGTCGATAACGATAATTTTGACATTATTCGGAAAAATCGTGGTCTTCAATTTTCTAAAGTAAGCCGACTGCTTTTGGTAGTTTGAAAAAGGTTTTATTCCAGGAGCAACAAAAATATTTTTCAGAATGTAATTGACTTTATCAGGAAAACTTTTAAAAAGAGATCTTAACCTTTTTTTAGGGAATTGTTCGCTGGCTTGTATCCAGACGCACTGGTCACGGTAAGGAATTTTGATAGTTATAAGGGTGCTAACAAATTGTAGCGCTAAGGTGGTCTTACCTGTACCTGATTTTCCCGCGATCGATATAAGTCCATTGTCCTTAGATAAATCGAAAATGTAAGAAAAAATCGCCGATTTTTCGAGCTCGATCATGATTTAATCACATCTAAAATTTAATCGCTATCCAGTAAGTCTAAAACTTCTCTCTGAATTTTATCTACATCTTCTCGGCGCTTCTGGCTCTCGTTAGATATTTCCCTCGAAGCGCTCGAGCCTTGAGGATCGTTCGATAGTAGTTGTTGGAGCATAATTAATGCCATTAAATCGTCGAATCTTCTATCTTGCGAAGTTTGGTTTCCGCTCGCAAGAACTCCAAGTAATCCATTTCCGCTCTTTCTCGCTTTATAGAACAAATAGAAGAACAGTCCTACACCGATAATAACTAAGGTGTATACGGGTTCTTTTTGGTAAAACATTAACATAGCCACTACGACCGCGACTAAACAAAAACCTTTCACTTACCATTGCGCCTCTTTTTCTTGTAATTTTCTTGGACTAAACATTTTAAACCTTCTTTTTCGAGTTAGTAACCTTACGCTTGGAAATTTGGTCTTGCTTAAAGCACTGAAGCTACGACCGACGATCCAAAAGGCAATTTTCAAAACGAAATAACCGAATACAACGAAAAAGAAGTATTCTACATAGTAAAGAACTTCGAAGGGTAGGCTGATAAAGTAAAGGTCGACGAAAAACCACACGATAAGCCCCGACGCGACGATTAAAGCTATTTGATAAACCGAATATTTCGGGTCCTTTCTAAAAGTCACGCCAATTAGTCTCATGTCTTGTCCCGAAGGTTCGGAACCGATCATAAGCGATACGCAGAAAAAGATGGCAACTACATTTACCCACGGATCAGTTTCAATGTTGAAAATGACGTCTAAGCAGAAGAGAAAAAGGAAGGTGGAAACCAGCAACGGAGCTACGCTGACGGCAAAAGTTTGTAAGAAAGAATTTCGCTCGAGCTCGGGTGTGCCAACCGAACCGTGAGGGGCGACTCTTATTTTGTCTTCGCTGCGATACTTAATCCTAATTTTGTCGACTTTGACGCCAAATAGAACGCAGAAGGTGTAATGAGCCACTTCGTGGACAAAAACTCCAACGAAGGCTAAAACGTGCAGAATGGTTTTGAAACCCGGGGTATGAGCGCGTCTATACCAAGATTGAACTACGATGGAAACTAATAGCATAAAGAACAGCCAAAAGAATAGGTCCAACATAAAATCAAAGTACGATGAATATTTATAAAGAAAAAATTAGATTTATGGGAATTGTAAATAATTATCAAACAAAAAATTTCAAAAAATCAAGATTAATCTTTCTTAATATTTTCTAACCTCTTAGCTTCTTTTCAACAGTAATCAATATATTTTTTGGCGTCAGTGCCTAATTCATTAATCAAGTCTTCTGGAATCTGATTACTATAGAGAGCTAAACTTTGTAGATTATCGAGGGATTTCAAGCCCTTGATCTCGGTAATCTGATTATTATTAAGATTTAAACGTTGTAGATTATCGAGGGATTCCAAACCCTTGATCTCGCTAATTTGATTTCTATTAAGATCTAACTCTTGTAGATTAACGAGGGATTCCAAACCCTTAATCTCGGCAATCTGATTAAAACTAAGACTTAAATCTTGTAGATCAGTGAGGGATTCCAAACCCTTGATCTCGGTAATCTGATTAAGATAAATATATAATTCTTTTAGATTAGCGAGGGATTCCAAACCCTTGATCTCGGTAATCTGATTCCCACCAAGATTTAAATGTTTTAGATTAGCGAGGGATTCCAAACCCTTGATCTCGGTAATCTGATTCCCACCAAGATTTAACCCTTTTAGATTAGCGAGGGATTCCAAACCCTTGATCTCGGTAATCTGATTCCCACCAAGATCTAAAATTTTTAGATTAGCGAGGGATTCCAAACCCTTAATATCGGAAATGTCTTTAATATTCATCTTTGAAAGTTCCAAAGTTATATCTTTCTTTACTTCAATCTTCTCTCCGTGTACTATAACAAATTGCAACCCCATTTTTTTTGTCTCCTCTTTTAATTCATGTCATGAGTTTTATATCGTTCGCCGCGAATTTATAACTTGTTATTATTGTAATAGGACGCGACGTAATAAAAAGTTAACAAAAAAAAAAAGAGAAGTAATAAACGATATTAAATTAATCGAAGACTTAGAAAAAAGACTTGAAGTTAGAGAATTAAAAATAGGAGGAATTATACATAGTGGTGTAAGAGCGGAAAGTAATATAAAAATTGTTGTTAAAGAAAATGAATTTCTTCTCTTGTAGATTTCTTTAATAAATCAGAACTAATCGCTTTCTTTAAAGGTGCGAACAAACGCTAACTTTTCTTTGACCGTTAAAATGTTCGATGGGTCGTCGATAGTTAACAGGTCTTCTTCGTCAAATCGCTCTCCGCACTCTGTGCATTCGAGTTCAGCCCCAGACTCCCACGCAAACCTAATCATCTTCTTGGACTTACATCGCGGGCAACTTAATTTTGCGAATCGAAGGTCTCTATGTTTTTCCTTATGTTCTAACTTGTTTTTACGATTCGGCATTACCTAATATTTTAATTTTCAATTATTTATTGTTTTTGACTTCAATATAAAATATTCAATATAATAATATAAAGATTAAGGCTTTGTAGAAATTCTTCGATTTTTTATAAATAAACTGTTTAGCGTAAAAGAGATTTATGATTACCTTAAATTAAATCAATAAAATCATTTGGAAAAAAAAAATTAAGTAGAATTATGCTGTTGCCGATCGTTTTTTAAGATAGAGGTATGCGACACTAATCAGGACTACGCCTCCCACAACAGAGAAAACGATAATAATTGTAATAATAACCGTTCCCGGATCTTCAATAGGAATGCTTTTAGTTATTATTACATCCTCAGATTCTTCATTTCCTGAGGTATCATTCGCATAGAAAGTAATAGTAACGCTTCCTTCAGGTAAAGCGGACCAAGCTAATTGATTAAAACTGGTATTAGTAGTAATAATATATGTTGTTAAACCACCATCAAAAGAATACCAAATCAGGTCCAAATGGTTGTCTGTGACGGAAATGTTAAAGGAAGGCGCATTATTACCGAATTCTTCACCACTCGTAGGAGAATTGACAACGATTGTTGGAGCTGTAGCGTCTTTTATTAATGAAACTTCAGAAAATCCGATATTTTTAGGTATATCGGAAGCAAAAAAAGTTAAAGTAACGCTACCATCGGTTATACTATCCCAAACAGATTGATTAATTATACTATTTTCCGTAAAAGTGTAGTTATGTAACCCTCCATCAAGAGTATACCACATACTATCCAAATAATCATCGGTGATTGTTACATCGAAAGATGGAGCAGAAACACCAAAAAAACTCCCTTGAGAAGGTGAATTAATTGCTATTACTGGTGCTCCATCTTCAGCTATTGGCAAATAATCTATACTTCCGGTAGAACCACCAATATAGGTATATGGATCATCGACAATTCCATCAATAGGGCTTACATCTGGTCCAGTATGATTGTCCCAGTAATTACCAATTGTCGTGCTATTCCAAGTGTTATCAGTTCCCTCATCGATAGCATGTTTTCCATTTTTCAGGAAGAAATTTTCATAGATTGAGTTGTTATCAGAATCCAGTTCGAAATATATTCCTATAGTATTATTGTATAAGATATTTTTAGTAATATTATAGTCATCGCAAGAATAAGAAGGATTAGGGACTTCAAAATATATCCCATATTCGTTATTTTTTATATTATTTCCTGAGATGTTATTGAAATCACTACGGTATAAAAATATCCCATAATCATTTCCATTTATATTATTTCCCGCGAAAGTACTATTATAGTTCCAATTCTCTAAAGTAATCCCCTCAATATTACCATTTACCGTGTTGTCAGATACGCTAGCGAAATTACTTGTGGAAAAATACATACCGCTTTCAGTGTTATAGTTTACAATATTCCTTGAAAAAGTATTATACCAAGCCCATTGATCAGTAATTCCATATTTGTTATAGTTTGCTGTATTTCCGGTTATGATATTGTTATCACTTTCACCTATATATATTCCGTCATGATTATTATTTGCTGTATTTCCAGATACGATATTGTTATTGCAATCAATATACATTATTATACCAATGCCACCATTGTTGTTGTTTGCGGTATTTTCCGTGATATTATTGAAATCACTCTCAGATAAATAAATCCCTAAATTTTCATTGAATGAGCAATTATTATTAAATAAAGTGCCGTTATTGACATTAACTAATTTGATTCCTGCATGAGGAAAAGAGTTGGACGAATTGTATAACGTACAGTCTTTGATAATGAAAAAAGCAATTGAGTTTCTTATTTCAATACAGCTTACTGTCTCAAAACCATTTATTGTTAGATTTTGAATAACATATGGATCAATATCTGTTCCTGAACCAGAACACCATGGTTGTTCTTCTGCCCAAGTCCAATTATGCGCGTTGACGCCAGTGGCAGAGCCATTAATAAAGATTGGTGCTTGTAACGCCGAACATTCGATATTCTCTATGAAATTTTGTTCTACACTAAAATTAAAGCGTAAGTTCACCAGTAACGGAAAGACGAATCCAACAATAATTAAAATTGATATTTTTTTTGTTTTAGATCTCATTTTGATCATTTTATTTCCATTAAAATTTGAATTTCATATAATTTTAAATTATATAATTTCAATTCGTTAAATCCCTATATAATGATTATGCTTTGTTGGAAAAAAAGTGATTAATTATCAATAAAAAAAGGGCTGATTTAAGATATGATTATTATATCATAAAACTATTCAAAAAGTTGGGGTTTAAATAGGACAGTTCTCATAAATTTATGACAAATATAATAATTAACATGTAGTTTCAACGGAAGACTTAAGAAAAGTCGAATAAAAATAATCCAGTTTTAATGATTTATGAAATCTTCTTTCAATTCGATTGGATTTTAATTCTATTAAGATTATTATTGTAATCAATTTGAAATCTCAATATTAAGTTAATTTTAGCATTCAAATTCTTTTACATTCCTAATTTAATCTGTAAATTTAACAACCGTGAAAACACTTTTTTTTTTTTTTCTAATAGAATTGCAAAATTGTGTTTTTTACAAAAAAACTTATTTTGGTCTTCTAAATATGAAATCTTTACCTATAAATATATGAATTTCAGGAGATTTAACTCCATTTCCGTTTCAAATCTCATTATTTACGCTTATATTACCTATATTTTTGAACTTTTTTCCAAATTGCAAACCTTAATATGGCAAAGTGGTGATCTTCATTCTTTGAAAATAAAAAAAGTTAGTGATTAAAAAATTATGGCAACCCACGAATTAGTAAAAATCGATTCGCTAGAAGTCTGCTCCGCTCAAAATTCTTTGGAGCGCTGCGATGTTTGCGGTTCTTGCGATATTATCGAAACTCGCGAGGGTTACACCTGTCGAGACTGTGGTATCGTTCTGGAAGTCCAGAAATTAGAATATCATAGGCCATACGACGCCGAGATCGTTCAATACGCCGTCTTAGGTAAAACTCAGATGGGATATAGGCACGAAAGACGCGCAACGAAAAATTCCGTTAGACTCGAAGGTTTAAACAGGCTAGACTCTCACCGTACTAGCGAAGAAAACGTTTTAATATCGGCAAAGATTGCAATAAAAAGTATATTAACGAACCTAGACTTTCCTTTGGGCGACTCTGTTAGCGTTTTAGAAATCTTTAAGAAAATTCGAGCGCAGTTAGGAAAGGGCACTAAATATAGGAGCGCCGAAATGCTAGTTCCCTGCGTGATCTACTTTTACTACAAGCGCAATAATACGCCAATAAATGAGAAAAAATTGATAGAAGTTTCGAAGATTTCTAAAAAAGATTTCAACGAGTTCAAGATTACTATGGTAAAATTATGGCCTCAATACAAGGAGAGGGATCGCAAGGAATACATAATTCAGAGAATTTTAGAAATTACCGAACACTTCGATTTGGGCATGCCGTTTTATTACCAGTCTTTCAAGATATTGTCTCGGTTTTACGAAAGCGTTAAAAACACCAAGGACGACGTCATAGTAGGCTTGGTAACCTCCATCACCTTGCTCTGTTCTCAACCCGAGGGAGTGAGCGTTTCAGCTATTTGCGAAAGGTTAGGGATCAAAATGTCGACGATCCACAGGCAAGTCGAGAGGAGAGTTATAGAACGATTTAAAGTGCCAGGTTTTAGGAGCTTAGTAAAATCCGCTAGCTTGTTAAAAAAAGTCATGGCTAAATTAGGAGTGCTCGAACCTACATTTGTCGATGTAGAGGGAGGGTCGGTCGATCACGAAGGTCTACTCGTTGATGGCGCTGACCTCGTACAAATGGTCTTAGGAAACGTGACTCAGGTGTTTAACAACTTAAACGAGAGCAAAGATTTTTACTTGTTCTTAAAAAGTATTAACGGCTACTTATTTGCAACTATCACTCAAAATCACAACAATTACAATAATTCCGATAAAAGATTTGTAAATTACAATCAAGAGAAAACACAAAGCGCTGGAAAAGCAGAAAACAAAGAAGTAATCAAACTGGAGTTGTGGAAGTACTACAATCCGAAAGGCCCTCCATTAATGTGTTAGCACAAGTTCAACGCTATGATTTAAATTTCTTTTCTTTACTCCTCTTTTTTGTTCTTCTTTTATGCTTCACTAATTAATCCTTTGAAATTTATCTAAAATTGCAAAGAGTTTTTCTCCGTAATCTTCTTTTTTAGAAGCGTCAATAGTGATTCTACAATCATCACTGTATAAATTCTCATCTTGTTTTACAGAATAGCTTAGATTATGATTATTAAAAGCTGAAGGGTTTATTAAACCATGAAGATTTCTAATTGGAAACGCGTATCCATAACAAGGTGTTGAGTTAGAAATATAAGCAATTTTAGTTTCCTTGGGATTCCTAAACGATCCACCAAAAGCTACCTCTATCTCAAAAACGAATTTTCCGTGAACAACTATTCGATAATTGGTAACATAAATAGTTCCATATAATACCTTAATTGTATACTTTTTTGGGACTTTCTTTCGTATTGTCCCATTTAATTCGTAAATTATTTGCTCTCCTTCATCTAAACAAAACTTCTCTAAAATATTTTTGTTCATTACTTGCATTCCCTCATCTCCATAAATCTTACGAAATTTGCTCCGAATATTTGGATAAATCGATAGCATGAAAAACTTAGGGTTCGATTGAAAAGTTTGCCCAATTATATCGAAAAATTCGAAATTAGAAAGAAGTTTAGTAGCCTGTAAAATGTACAAATAGCTAAGAATTTCATATATCGACGGTTTTTTCATTTTAAGAGCATTTTTAATCCTATCCAGAACCTGATTTGGCGTATTTGTTTCTATACCCGTCATTCTTTTTTTAGCGCGGGTTTTCTCGATCATGTCATCAATTATCCAACAAATAAGGGTCACCGATATCCAAGAAATGCCAAAAATAACAGTTGGCAACCATTCTGGAAGAGTATAATCAAAATTTAACGTAATTGTAAATATAGCTACTCCAACAATGAGCCCAAAACAAGCATAACCACTCCAGAAATCCTTCAATCTCTCCACTTAAGCCTACAATTTAATGTTTATCATTACATATTAATAAATTCTTTGGAATTTAACTAATTGGTGTTATATTTAAATCAGAAAATACGCCACAAGTGATTAAAATAATTATTTTTGAATTTGATTTCGTTTTAATTACTTTTTATCACATTTTCATTTACCCTCTTTTTTATTGATAATAATCAAATTTCTATTATTGAATCTGGAATATAAAGGTTATTCTGAAATTAACCAGTAAATTCTTATTTTTACCGGTAAAGCAGTTAGTAATTTTAATCATAATGCGAAACAAAAAGGTTAACAGGTAAAGAAAAGAAAAAGGGAAAAAAATAGAGTTTAAGATTTCTTTAGTTTTTTACTTATAAGGATTATAGCAACCGACAGAGCGCCTCCACTAATAATAGAAATTACAATAATAAACAATTCGAAAGGAAATTCTTCACCACAATCATTATTTTCGAAAGTATTACCTTCACAGTTGTCTTCTACGATGCATTCATCGTTTCCTAATAATGTATTTTTCGAAATTATGTTATTATTACTATAGTATAAATATATCCCACGAGAGTTGTTATTTGCGGTGTTTTCCGAAATTGTATTGCTATGGCATTCATCTAAGAATATCCCATATGTGTTGTTATTTGCGGTGTTTCCCGAAATGGTGTTAAAATAACTATGCTGTAGACATATCCCATATGTGTTGTTATTTGCGGTGTTTCCCGAAATGGTGTTAGAATAACTATGCTGTAGACATATCCCATATGTGTTGTTATTTGCGGTGTTTCCCGAAATGGTGTTATAATCACTCAAATCTAAAAGTATCCCATAATAGTTACCATTTGCGGTGTTTCCTGAAATAGTATTGCTATAGCTATCATTTAAAAATATCCCATAATGGTTATAATTTGCGGTGTTTCCCGAAACGGTGTTATAATCACTATGCTGTAGATATATCCCCTCCCAGATGTTATTATATACAGTGTTTCCCGAAACGGTGTTATTACTGCTATCATATAAATAGATCCCATAATTATTATCATTTGCGGTGTTTCCCGAAACGGTGTTATTATTACTATTGTATAAATATATCCCACGAGAGTTGTTATTTGCGGTGTTTCCCGAAACGGTGTTATTATTACAATAATGTAATGAAATTCCAGTAGAACATTTAGAAGTGTTTAAGTTTGATATTAGTGAATCGGTGCAACTGACCAAAATTACTTGCCCAGCGTTTGTAAAATTGTTTGGTCCTAAATTTATTTCATTGAGGTAATAGTATAAAGGTTTTCCGTTCACTAGATTTGTAGTATCTATGATAAGTGAATTTAACATCTCAAGATTTCCAGATAAATATAATCCGCATTCATTCATTATGTTACCCAAAATGGTGTTATTATTACTATCGCCTATCCTTATCCCATAATAGTTATCATTTGCTGTGTTTCCCGAAACGGTGTTATTATTACTATTGTTTAAATATATCCCATTATTATTTGACGAACAATTATTCGTGATTATCAGAGAATTATTTACATTTAATAATCGTATTCCTGCATAAAAAAAACTTACTCCTGAACTGTAGACAGTACAATTTTCAATCTTAAAGTAAACGTCGGAATTTTCAATTAAGATGCAACTTCCCGAACCTCCGCCATCTATTACCAAATCTTCTATGACATAAGGGTCGGAATAAGTGCCTTCACCAGTACAATTTCCGTCATTTTTAAAAGCAACCCATCCGGAGTTATTGATTATATGAATTCTCTCAGAAGTTGCCAAGATTTTTAAATTTTTGTTATCTAAATTAATATCATCGTCATATTCTAAGCTAGTCTTGTTATTTCCCGCATTAATAAAAAGATTAGAAGTAATTATTGGTAATAAAGCGAAAAGGATTCCTAAAGCGATTAAAACGATTATTTTTGATTTTGCATTTGATTTCATATTGTTTTCGCCATATTAGAAAAATATAATTTGTAATTAATGAATAATTAGGTTATGTTCCTTTATATGTGTTTTATATGTGTTTCAGTCTATTAGAGTTTAAGATTTCTTTAGTTTTTTACTTATAATGATTACTACAATTGCTAGAATTCCAAGTATAAAGAATAGATTATATCCTGGAATTATTCCACAATCGTTATTTTCGAGAATATTACCTTCGCAGTCGTTTTCTACTATGCATTCATCGTTTCCTAAGAGAATATTTCCTGAGACGGTGTTATAATCACTACTATATAAAGATATTCCCTCCTGGTTGTTGTTAGCGATATTACCTGAGATTGTGTTGTGATCACTTTCACTTAAACCTATTCCATAAAAGTGGTTGTTATTTGCGGCGTTCTTCGAGATGGTATTATAATCACTTAAATATAATTGTATCCCACGTTCGTTTCTATTTACTGTATTCCCCGTAATATTATTATAGAAACTATGAGATAACTCTATCCCCAATTTATAGTTATCACATATGGTGTTTCTTGCGATAGTATTGTTGTAGCTATTATATAAATAGATTCCATTATAATTATTTGAACAATTATTATTGGTTAATTGGGAATTGTTAACATATGAAAATCTGATTCCTATATTCAGGAAAAATCCCGAACTATAGAGAGTACAATTTTCAATCCTAAAGTATACATCAGAATTTTCAATCCAGATACAACTTTCCGAGCCTGCGTAATCAATTTCCAAATCTTTTATGACATAAGGCTCGGAATAAGTGCCTTCTCCGGTACAATTTCCCGCGTTTTTAAAATCAACCCATCCGGAATTATTGATTATATGTATTTTTCCAGATATTGCTGAGATTTTCAAATTTTCCTTATCTAAATTAATATCATCGCTATATTTCGAACTTTTGTTGCTACTGCCCAAATTAAACCTAAGATTAGTTGCAATTATTGGTGATAAAGCGAAAAGGATTCCTAAAGCGATTAAAATTTTCGATTTTGTGTTTGATTTCATTTTATTTTCGCCATCATTACAAGAATATGATTTGTAAGTAATGAATAATTAGGTTATGTTCCTTTATATGTGTTTCAGTCTATTAGGAAACATATCAATTAACATTTTCATCAACTCGGTTTAGTGGGATATAACAAATAATAAGGATATTTTCTCATAGATCAAATGCGATGGAAATACTTTAGATAGAATTTGTTCCCAACCTCTTTTTTCTTTTATAAACTTACGCTTAATTTGGTCTTAAAGCTTAAAAACATATTCACGTGAAATATTATGCAATCGAAAAAAATTATAGGTTTAATTGGAATTATATCAATCGTATTTTTAGCTTGTTTTTTGGTTATTGGTAATAAAAATTCTCATGATAATGCTCCTGAGTTCTTAGAAGATGTCAGTTTCGACATTTTAAAATCTTCCGATGCGACAAATCTTGAAATAATCGAATCTATATTCGACTCCAAGAACAATGATTATTTGACCTACGGTTATTACCCTCAGATTTACTCTGGTTCGCTGCAAGCCACATATTATGCGCTTTTTGTATTGGAATCTATTGGAAAATTAGACGAGATCAACCAAGGAGAAGTGATAAACTATGTAATGTCGTTTTACAACTCAAGCTCTCACCAGTTCGTTGACTCAAGCGCAAAAAGATACTTGAGTTCTATAATACCGAACTTATATTTACCCCTAACTACTTTGTTAGAGGTTAATTGCTACGCGGTGCTTTCTTTAAACATTCTAAACGCTTTAACTTTAATCGATACTGCCGAAACCATCGATTTTATTTGGGAGTGCTACCATCCTAACTTACATGGGTTTATAGGTCAGCCATACGACTCTTCGTTAGACGAAGGCTTTAAAATCCCTACCGCGGACAATACCTATTATGCGGTGATAACGCTTGATTTTCTTATATCTGACTGGAACAGTTATTCTCAAGAAAGAAACGACATCGTGGGCTACTTAGACGGGTTACAATCGGTTGGCTCTAACGCAGGATTCTATAACGATAACGAACCATTATTTGATTCTCTGCTCGAAATGGAACCGAATCAATTCGCCTCTTTTTACGCTATAAAAACCTTAGAAACTTTTGGAAGTAGTTATATTAACGTCATTGACACAGCTAAGTTTAACCAAAACTTAAACGACCTTTATCACCCCGAAGATTTCTATTTCGATATATCATCGGTTTTCTGGCACGATAATTACACTAACATCGTTGCAACTGCTATAAATTTAGAATTATCAGATATCACGGGCTTTACAGGTATTAACAGAGACGAAGTAATTAGTTTTATAATTAATAATAGAAACGCTTTGGGCGGTTGGGACGCTTCGACTACGATAAAATATCACGAATTAATAGACACTTTTCAAATCGTAAGGTCGCTCGCAAACACGGGAGCGCTCTCGGAACTAACCTTGAGCGAGAAAGATGAGATTGCATCTTTTATCCGACTTTTCTCTCAAAATAACGGCTTTTCATTGCTCTCGGAAGATTACACTTCAATAGAGCTTGTCCACAATATTATTTCTGCGTACGATTATTTCGACCGAATCGCGGATTTAGACATACAAGGATTGTACGACTTGTTAGAAAGAAGCGTGCTGTATATGTGGGAAAAAGACTTCTTTTTCGCATGCACTAAGCGGGACGCAAACGTACTGGCCTTCCGTTCCAAACCGCTTGACTATTACACTTTAGGATATCACAAACATCTCGAAGAAATAAACGCGTTCTTTTCCCATAAAGAGACGTACTCGATTCTTAATTCGCTTCAGAAATTATTCAAACTTAACGATTTTGCTTTCTCTCACGACCTTAATTCCGTGCTGCAGGATGTAATCGATTCGCAATTTATGGATTCTGAATACCAAGAAAATTTTGGAGCTTTTCTTTTCTATGACCTGGATCAATCTTCGGAATGGAAGAATCATTTGATTTACTTGCAGTACTCTTTTTACGCGACAAAAGTGATGGAGCTTATTGCCGATTATTTAGGGTTAGGACCTATTAAGAACTTAGGCTTCGATGAATCGGCTTTAGCGACTTACATCGTTAGAAACATTGTAGAATCTCCGACAGATCTTTATTTTAACGTAAAATACTCTAATTCTATCGAGGTCGCTTTAGAGAACACTTACTACGCGATTTATGTCTTGAAGGCAATTGACGAGTACAATATTGATAGTACGAAAATAGAAAACTTCGTTTTTAACCACCTTAATTATTCGAACATCAAAAATCTCTATTACAGTTACAAAATATCGGAAATATTAAACTTACAGGTCAATTTTGACGTGGAACAATCGCACTCGTTAATTCAATCGATATACTCTGGCACTCACTACGAGTTTTTTGAGTCTGCGGAAAGGATCGCGCTGGAACAAGAAGTTTTCGCGTGGATCTGCGAAATGGCTAAAAACGATCAAGTAAGAGTTAACGCCCAGTATTCCAACTCCATCCAATTAGGAGGGCACAACTTAATTTCTGTCGAATTGTGCAACTTAATTTTATCTGATTTCGGACAATATACGACGGTTAAACTAGAAAGCGAGCAACTTGGAACTATCCTATTAGATAAAATGGATAACCACACTCACCAAAAGGAAATACACGTTCCTATCGACCCTCAGAACTACCCTTTAATCGAAGGAGCGCTGTGCGTGTACGATGGTAGCTTGAAAGTCGCGCAATACCCGATCTCATTTCAGACCACTTTCGATTCGATCTATAACATTTCCTCCTCAAAAACGGAATCGCGGATCGAAATAATGGTTGTCGCGTCTTTACGGTTTGTTTCTGGAGAACAACCTGTTTACGATGGAATTATGCGCGCAGAAGTATATAAAGACGGTACTTACACAGATTCTATACTTTTCGCTTCGGAAGACGGTTTGAAAAGCACCACGTTTACTTTTGTCTATCGACCTACTTACTCTGGAAATTATCGCTTTGAATTATACATGGAAGATCCCTATCATTCGAGCTCGCAATTTGTAAGCGAGATTACTTACACTTATAATAATTTAGATCCTATTCCCGGAGACGATCCAATTCCAAGTTACGAAAGCGACGCAAACTTAACCCCTTTTTTGGTCGTAATCATTGGGGTTGCAGGTTCCTCAGGAGTTTTTTTTAGCACCTTAAAAAAGGACACTTTAACAAAGAATTTACGAAAAAAAAAAAAATATTAAAATTCAAATCAAAATAAATTTAGTTTCTTTTTTTTCTATCTAAGTCTTTTAATCCTTAATCTAAAATTTTTCCTTTTTATTCTCACGACAAATTTAGGTAGTAATGGCTCAGAGCGCAAAAATTAAACAGTTAAATCAGGTCCTATTGGCTTTAGAAAAGTTCCAAGTCCGAAAAAATAGCTTATTTAATCTCGATAAGTTAGCCGAATACCTCAAATTATCTAGAAGCGAATTAGAAGACGTTTTAAAGCTTATTTTTCGATTCCAACGACTATTTAATTCAGCCTTTGAAGGTTATGTTCTTTGTAAAAAGTGGAAAAACGACAAAACTTACCTTGTTTTAAAGGCTAAATCCGAAGTTAAAGACGATAGCGTTCTCGAGGCTAAAGAAATCGAGTTATCTCGAGACCAGGTTAAATTACTAAGCGACATCATCTACTTTTTTCGACGCGTAAAAATTGGCAAAGGGTTCGACCTGAAAAGAAACGGCACTGAACTTTCCAGAAAGGTAAAAGAGCTCAAGAAAGTCCACCCGTATTTTTTCGAAAGTAAAGGGAACGGTTTGGTCTACCCTTCAAAATTGGCAGTAGACGTGGGTAACTTGATCTTATCTTACGATAGAAGCAAAAGGTCGTTTTCTCGACTTAAAATAGGCGATTACGCAATCCTATTAATCTAATCAAATTTAATCTAATCTAGTTCAAAGGAGAAAAAAATGATCGAAATAGAAGAAACACGAGAAGGAAAAAACGGTGTTAAAAATTCCAAGAATAAATATTTGCGAGAAAAGCAGATAGAGCACAGGGAATACCAGCTGAAAATAGCTCAAGATTGCGCGTCAAAAAACTCGTTGGTGGTGCTCCCAACTGGTCTGGGAAAAACTATAATTGGAGTCTATGTTGCCGCAAAAGTTTTAGAACTGTTTCCCCCAAAAAGCAAGGTAATAGTATTAGCCCCTACGCGACCTTTAATTAACCAACACTACGATTCTTTTAGGAGCTTAATGACGATCCCAGAAGAGCAATTCGTAGTTTTGACTGGCAAAATTCCTCCTGAAAAAAGAATAGATTTTTTTCGAGAGAACCAAATAATTTTTTACACGCCGCAAACTCTAAGAAACGATTTGGCTAATAGGAAATACACTTTGGATGGTGTTTGCTTAATTATATTCGATGAAGCGCACCATGCATCTGGAGATTACGCTTACACTTTGATAGCAGATGAGTATGTAGACCAAAATCCCGAAGGGACGATTTTAGGCTTAACGGCTAGCCCTGGATCTACAAAAGAGAAAATTAGAGTTCTCTGTAAAAACTTACACGTTCCTCTGGAAAACATACACACGCGCACGAGAAAAGATGTCGACGTAAAAACTTATTTAAAACCTATGGACATTTATAAAATCGGCGTAAATTTGACCGAATTAATGGAGGAAACTTACGTCGCCGTTCAAAGCCTTTTAGAACAGAGGTTACAGTACCTATCGCAATTAGGATTTTTAAGCGTCAAGGCTGATAGTCTTTACACTAAGGTGATCCGAAAGGACTTGTTAAAGCTCAACGCCGAATTGGTTAGATTAATTCAAGGAGACGGCGATAAAACGGGCGTATACAGCGCCCTTTCCGTTAACGCTCAAGGGTTAATTCTTTTTCACATGCTCGAGCTAATCGAACAACAAGGTCTAGATGTTTTGTTGATCTACCTAACGAAAGTTAAGCAAGACGCTCGCAAAAAAAATAGCTCGAAAGCGGTAAAAATACTTGCCTCTGACCATAGGATAAATCAAATATTTATAGAACTTAAAAAAAACGAAGATTACTATCCTAAAAAATTAGTTCACCCTAAATTCTATTTGTTAGAAAAGTTGTTAGTTCAAGAATTTGAAAAAAACCCGCCTTCAAGAGTCTTAGTGTTCGTTAAGCTTCGGGACTCTGTAAAAAACATAGCAACTAAATTAACATCGAGAACAGATGGATTAATTAAAGCCGCTCGATTCGTAGGGCAATCGAACAAATCTAAAACCGATAAAGGGTTATCTCAGAAAAAACAACTGGAAATACTGGAGCAATTCAAACAAGGGCAATACAACGTATTAATTTCCACTAACGTTGGAGAAGAAGGACTTGACATAGCAGAGTGCGATTTAGTAATATTTTACGACGTGGTGGCGTCAGAGATAAGGTTTATCCAAAGAAAAGGAAGGACCGCGCGGCATCGAGAAGGTAAGGTAATTATCCTTTATTGTAAGAACACACACGACGAAATTTACATGCACATCGCCCTAAACAAGCTAAAAAAGATGAACTATAACCTTAAAAGCGGGAAGCAATTAAAAACATCGTACGATAGTTCGCAAACTCCCGTAGAAATTACAGCTGAACCGAGATTAATACAAAAAATACCAAAAGTACGATTAACGGAAGTACCAATAATATCAAAAGTTCCAAAATTATCAGAAATAGAAGAAGAACCGCTCGAAAAAGCGAAAACAATTAGCAGCTACCAAAAGCAAGCCAATTTACAATCGTACTTTCAAAAAACTCCTAGCGTGGAAAAAACTCCAAATGTAAAAAAAGAAATACCTTTGAGCGTTGAAATTAAAATAAGTCGGTCTTTTTCCGTTAAATTTGGCGTGAGGAAGAAGCTCCAACGCGACAAAATCCCCTTCGCGATCGTGAACTCGATAATTCACCTAAATTTGTTCGACCGCGTAATAATTCAAGTTATAGACCCTCACCAATTCGAGGGAGATTTGCTCTTAAAAAAAAATACTCTATTGAGTAAAAAATACCACCTAATAGTTTCAGTTTTCGATTTCGTAGATTTCAACGAGGAATTTTCGGAAGAAGAAAGGTTGCTCAAGCAAAAAATAAAGGCTTGGGGCAAACAAAACGATTTACAAGCGATCCCGATCGACAACCCCGAAGAACTGTATTTTATCTTAAAAAACATATATCTACACTCGAAAAAAGAAAAAAATAAAGGTTGAAAGCGAATAAAAAATGGAAGAAATAGCTTTTAAAAGAGACGAAACTCCTTATTTGGTTTTTACTTGCAAAAAATGCAGACAATATTCCTACGTCAAAACCACCCAGAAAACTAAGAAGTGCTTGCGCTGCGGTCGAACGCACCAAGTAAAAAACTTGTTAAGTCTAGGGGAAATAATTTATGGAATGACCGCTGCTGTAGAGGTAGTAAAACAGAAACAAACCGAACTTGCGACTCCAGAGTTCAGGTCGGAAGGCGATTTCGTTGTTGCTACAACCAAAACTCCAACTCAAACCCCTGCTAAAAAAAGTAAGAGAAAAGTTCTATCAGATAGCGAAAGAGATAGCGACAATAAAAAAGATTTTGAAGAACCGTTTAGCGAGGTTCTGCTCGAACTTTCAAAGTTATACGGTAAATTTCCCAAATACCTGCTCGAGATCATGGCAGATAATTACGGAATTCCGGCTTTGGAATTAAAATTACTTATTAAAAGTTTTAAAAAGCAAGGAATTTTAACCGTGCTAAAAAACGAGAATTATTACTACCAACTGGAGTTAAAGTTTCTGTTAGATCAACGGACTAAGGATTAATCATTAAAAATACAATAAATTTATTAATCCGTGGATGTAGGTTAAATAAGAGGTAATTAAAACGATCAAAATAAGCAAGGAAAAGTTTAAAAACTTAATAACTACCATCGCTCTCGAAGAATACAAAAGTATGCTGTCCTTAGAGTTAATTGAAGCATATAAACACATTGGAGAAGAGTTATTTGAGCTTATAGAAAATACGAATGATAATACTGATAATTTAAATGGTCAAACTTATTATCGTGTAGCTGAAAGATTATACTACGATAACGGGGATTATCCAATTAACTGTGATAAAGAAACAGAAATGCTAATAAATTTCTGTAACGTTTGCGGTTTTAACAACGACGATTACGAGGCCTTATGGTACGATTTATTACCAAAATTTCCCAATCTGTTTGAGAAGAAATATGGAATGGATTATTGCTCTTTTGCTGTTAAAAAACTCGTGTCCTACAAAAATCCAAAAGATTTAACTGAAGAAGAATTTTATGCTATGTTTGGTAATAAACCTATAGTCGATCCGGCTGATCGCCTGATATAAAAAACATGTTTTTTATTGCGTCGGCAAATTCTTGCCTCATCGCGCTCTTGTATAACGGGTCGCGCGCTTCGAATGGCATTTTCTCGCTCCCAGAATATAGGTCGGGAGCGCTTGAGGCTTTCTCAAACTTGGAAAAAGGGACTATTATTTTCGAGAGGATAATTTCGATATTGTCGTACTCCAAAATCTCTAATAAGAGCGATTCGCGGTTTTCTTTCTTTTCTGCTTGTGAACTCATTTTACTTTATTTTTTTACAATTTATGTTTTTTTACTGTTAAAAACCTCACGTGTATTTAAAAAAAAATTAGAAAAAATTACCTATCAGAAGGCTCTTTGTTGACTTCTTTCAAATATAGCTTAATAAAGTACCGTTGGCGCTTTAAGTAATCTTTTACTTGACTCGAGTTCATGTCTGGATTGCTATTAATCGTTCTCTGGATGAATTGTAGAACTTCAAGGTTCTGCTCTTTTGTTTTTTCGAATTGTTTGATCGTATAGCAATCTTGGTCGTCGTTCGATTCTTTAAAGACTAAGAAATCCTTTATTTTAACTCTCTTCTTGAAGTTAAGGTCAAACGGATCTTCTCTAGTCTTAGAGTCCATTATGAATGTATCTTAAATTAAAAACTTAAAAAGAAAAAATTTTGATAAGATACAAAATTAAAGAAAGCTTATGATTGTGATTTAAATCTGGAATCAATCATATCTAAATAATGTACTATCTCTGCCTCGGAAAATTGAGGTTCTACAGGTGAACCCCATTCCTTTCGCCCATGATGACTTAAAATTATATGTAAGATTCTGTTTTTTAAGTCATTTGGGAAATCACTTATTTCATTAATAAATCTTGAGACTAATTGAAAACCTAGACTGTGATGTCCAATTAATGAATTACTTGTCTTCATAGGAATTCCATTATATATCTCATATTCATATATTTTACCGATATCATGTAAAATAATTCCTGCATAAATTAAATCAACATTAAGTTCGGTGTTTCTATTATAAAAATCCTCAAAATTTCTAAATACATTTATCATCCCTATTGTATGCTCTAAATTACCACATCTATAAGAATGATGATGTTTTATCGCAGATGGACATTCAAAAAACTTATTTTTTATTTCCTCATCATTAAAAATATTTTCTATAAGATTTTTTAGATATTTATTTTGAATTTTTGAAATAGTATCAAATAATTGTTTGATTAATAGATCTTCATCAATAAAAGGTAAATCGACAAATTCTTTAAGTTCATAATCCTCAGGATCTATTACTTTCGTATTAATAATTGTAACACTTTTATATTCCTTATTAAATTCCCCGGTTATTTCTACAACATTTCCAATTTTTAAAATCTCCTGATATTTTTCAAGATCGTCATTGTTATCAATCCATTTCTTTATATTTGAAATATTTCCAGTTATATCTCTCATTGAAATGACAAGATAGGGTTTTCCATGTCTAGTTGTGCCAGTAGTTCGGCTAAATATTTGCATTTTTGATAAAAATTGAAAATTATATCGAGATTCTGAACCTTTATTAATAATTTCATTGGCTTTTAGAAATTTACTCATTTTATTCCACTTTACAAATCTGGATTCTTAGTATTAATTATTTTGTATAATGAAATTATCGGGTTGATTGAAATAAATCTACCATATAGTTTGGGAAATATAGGTAGTGATATTAGTAGAAAATATTGGATTATTTCAGCTTTGAATAGCATGCATAAATATTTTTATATGGGAATGGGTCCAGGTCAGAGTATATTAATTAGTGGAACTAATTTACATAATTTTTGGGTGGAGATACTAGTTGAATATGGAGTGCTACTTTTTTGTTTATTTATTTTTATGTGGATAAGGATGTTCAAGGAAACAATAAAAATATATGATTCTTTTTCTGTTATGATCATTTCCTTTATTATTGCATCCCAAGCATCATTGCTAAGTAGTAGTTCTGCAGTTAGATTGAGAATTGTATGGATAGTGCTTGCTATTATTATTCTGTTTTTAAAAAAGATACGAATAGATTTTGAACGATAAATTATATGAATTTAATAGGGATTGATTCGAATGGAAATAGTACATATATGTGATTATTGGGCAATTTATTACCAATAAAATATAAAAACATAGGGAATGATTTGCTAAATTATTGCGCCTGGCATGGGTAATAGCTAGGCAGTGAAAGTCTACTATGGG
>JABCSY010000168.1 GCA_018238625.1 Promethearchaeota archaeon | reverse complement strand
TAATTTCTGGAGAGGAAAAAGTTATTAAACCAGATAAAGCGATTTACGAGACTTTACTTAGACGCTACCAATTAATTCCAGAAGAAAGTTTATTTATCGACGACATCTTGTTTTTTTTGAAGCCAGCAAAAAAGCTTGGCATAAGTACTATTTGGAATCGCCCTCATACGGATTTACGCAAAGAATTAAAAAAATTTAATATAGCTATCTGAATAATTACAACTCGTTTTTAATGCAATTTTTATTTAGATAAAAGACATTAAGTATTAGTAGATTAAAAACATACAAAAAACGTTGTTTTATTTATGCTAGATAGTTGGCTCTCTAAAACGAAGTTTAAAGAAGCTTACGAGAAGTTTGTAAAGAAAGTCTTTCTTGGGAAAATATCTGCTAATCAGCTTACTATTATTGGGTTAGTTTTTGGTTTAATAAGCTCATTTTTGATATACCTAAGTGGTATTTTCTTAGCATTGGCAATATCATTTATGGTATGCTCCGCAATTTTTATGACCGTTTCTTTTTTTATTGATACTCTTGATGGCTCTATAGCGAGATTAGAAGGGCCTACTATCTTTGGAGGGATATTAGATATATTTTGCGATCGGTTCGTCGAGATTTCCATAATAATCGCAATAGTAACAACAGATTCTACGAAGCTGATTTGGCCAGGTTTGTTTTCCTTAGCCGCCATCGTTTTGTGTATCTCAATGTTTCTTATTGTAGGAGGAATTATTAAAAGAGACAATATAGAGAGTAATTCAAAAGTAATTGCGTATCAAAGTGGATTGATGGAGCGATCTGAAACGTTTTTCTTCTTATTAGCGTTAATTATCTTAATCCCATGGCGTTTGATTATATTGTGGATTTTTACAGCTTTAATATTCCTCACAGCGTTATTGAGGTTGAGAGACGCATATAAAATCTTTAATTCATAAACGTTAAATGTTATTATATTACATATTAAGTTCGTGATATATCTTAGTAATTTTATTGAAAAAATAAAACTTATAAACATAAAATAAATGATTTTACTATTGATATATCATTTTATAATTGTTTTTTCCAAGCAAAACTGATTTTGCAAAAATGTTCGAAAAAAATTCATTTACAGAAGAAACTATAGTTTCTCGATTAAAAGAAATTAGTAAGTCCAAATACGGGTTAATCAGCATAAATTATATCTTAATAAACTGTCGAATGGAGGATTTACTAACATTTATTAGAAATTATGGAATTTCGCTTCCGGATAAAGTTTTTATTACTCGTTATGAATACATAATAATGATTGCTTTACACCTCACAGAAATGTATTATACTACCGATATTCAGAAGAAGTATGAAGATCCGTTAGAATACATAGGATATGCGATATTAAACGAAGACATTTTCACTAAATATCTAATTAACATCGACTTTATAGTTAAACAAGATTTAATTGATACATTTGCGGACTTATATGCAGATTTAGGAGTTACCGTCTATAATACCTCAACTGACTCGATTACGCCTAAAATGGATATGTATTCAGTGAGGAAGAAATCAACGCTAAGAACAGAATCGATATTTGCAATGACTGGTTTTGATATGAATGGTAAATCTTATTCAGAAACTAAAAGTTTGATTGAGAAAGCCAATTCAGTTGCAAATGGAAGTATTTTTGTGACTACTCCTATCGGTGTTCTTAAAATTGGATTAAGCAAATTATTACGTGATATGAATATATTAAACTGTAAGCTTTATGTAATCGACCCTTCAAGAAAAATAATTTATGGTCTTACAAAAAACAAAAAAAGTGAAGCACAAAATCAGGAATTAAAAGAAAAATTAATTCGAAAGCTCCCTAGAGCGCCAATGAGAGCGCCTTCTCATGTTTTTGAGCTGTCCGACTATTATTTTAATGAGTCAAACTCATATGATCCGCTTGATTTTAGGCTTTTTGATATTTATGGCAATTTAGAGCATAATAGAATGCTGATTAAGGAAGAGGGAGATCCCAGATACGCGGAGGTATTCAGGGATTTAATCATTATGGAAATAACTTCTGGGACGCCAATTATTTCTTACGCAAGTGATAATTTTAAAGAGTTGGCATTAGCATCAGGATTTTTAGCAGCTATGGATTCATTTGTTACACAAATTGGAGGTTCAGAAATGGAGGAGATTAATTATAAAGGGTTTTATGTCCAAGCAGCTTACGGAAAGTCTACAAAATTAGCTTGCTTTCTGTCTATTCCAGCAGACAAAAGTCTAAAGGAGAGACTAAAACATCTAATAGGATTATTCGAAGAAAGGTACGAAGATGAAATTGAAAAATTTAAGATATCTGGTAACACCGAATTATTTAACAGTCGTGAAATAATTTACCTGATAAAAGAAATTATTGATGTTTAAAAAAACATTTCGACAACTAATTCATCATTTCTGCTATTTTTAGTTTATTATAAAAATATTTTAAAACTCAAAAGTTATTATATCACTAATGAATTCTGAAAAATTTACTGAAGCAGAAGATTTTTTAAACATTATAAGAAGTAATAGCGAAGGAAAAAAAGGAATTATATGTCTAAATTGTCTTATTGTTAGAAGTAGATTTAAAGAAATTTACGGATTTATGAATAGACACAATATTCCACTTCCAGAAGAAGATAAATTATCAAAATTGGAACTACTTGATCGCATTAGTATTCATTTTTATAAACAATATCAAAAAAGCCCAACGCTTAAAAAACAATTTAAGAGTCCCATTGAATACATTGGAAATTTTATAATTACAGATGAAAAATTAAGCGATTATTTAACTAGGTTTGATTTCATATCTAAACAAGAACTTATCGATGCGTTTTCTGATTATTGTGCGGATTATGGCATTTCTGTATTCAATACGGCGGATATCAAAGATTTTTCGTTAGATTTATACTTAATTAAGAAAAAACCTTTTCTGAAAACTGAGGCCGTATTCGTAAGAACGGGAGCAGAAATGACGGAAGAGAACTATAAAGAAACTTTTTACTTAATTAACGAAGCGTCAAAAGTAGCTATATGGACGGTTTTTGTGACAACGCCTCGAGGGATATGTAATATTGGTTATGAAAGAATCAAGAGCGACATGATAAATTTGAATGTGTGGATGTATGTAATTGATCCAATTCACCAAAAAATCTTAGGAATTATAAAAGGTAAAAAATCAAAAACTCACGATTCCTCAATTCGAGACGAATATATCAAGAAATTACCTCACGAACCAATAAGAACGCCTTCACAGTTAGCTAAGATTTCTGAGTATCATTTCAAAGAAAGCGAGTCGTATAATCCTAAATATTTTGTAATGTTTGAGTTTTTTCCAAAGGAAAAATTAATTTTAGAAGAACACGCTGTAAGCGTAAAGCCAAAATATAAAGACTTGTTTAGAACACTCCTGATTATTGAGAAAGCTTCTGGTTTAGCTATGATATCGCATTCCAGCGAGGAAATTCCAATGGATAAAGAATTAGTTTCTGGATTCTTATCGGCAATGGATTCATTTGTTTCAGAAATAGGCGGAACTACATCAATGAATGAAATCAATTACAAAGGTTTCTATATTCATGCTGTCTATGGAGAGTACGTTAAATTGGCTCTATTTCTTTCAAGACCGGCCAGTCAGAGTTTAAAAGAGAGGCTAGCGTATTTTTTAAATCATTTTGAAGAACATTACCACGATCAAATTATAAATTTTAAAGAAATTGGGAATACTGCTATTTTTGACAAAGAAAGAATAATTGAACTCCTTAGGGAAATTTTGAGTGTTTAATAAATAAAAATCTCAACATAATTCAAATAATATATTTCAATTTTCCAATTAAATTTATGAATAATAAGGAACAGATTAAAATTTTCAGTTAATTTCTAATTATTTAGATAAGTTTTGTTTATCACGGGTAATTATAATGAGCGAAAATAACGTAGAAAAGTTAGTTTTTATTTATAATGCAGATTCGGGAATGGTAAATACTGTAAAAGATTTCTGGCATAAAGCTTTAAGGCCTAGTACTTATAAATGTAACCTTTGTGCCCAAACTTTCAGCCCCTTCGGTATGAAGAAAGAATGGAAATCTTTTCTTGACACGTTAAACATTGAGACTGAATTTCTGCATAAGGACGAATTTTTGAATAAGTACGACATTCAGGATGCTAAATATCCTTCTGCTTATCTTTTAAAGAACGGTACCCTAAAGCTATTGATAACGCAAGAAGAGATGGATAAAGTACCATCAATTAATGAAATGGAAAAACTCGTCTCGTCAAAATTGAAATAAGCTATAAAACTTTTTTTTATCCCTACTTATGAAAAAAGTGAAAATTTTTATTCCAATTTGTTTATCCTTTTGAACTCAAATATTCTAAAGCTTTGTTCACGTCATTTGTTGGTACCTTACAAGTTTTATTAATGCATACATAGGCAGTAGCTTTTCCGTCTAATTTGTCAAAATACTGAACAAAATTAGAAAACTCATCTATTTCTGGACTTTTCTTTTCTGTAGGTCGAAATATTAACGATTTATTCGGCAAAAAATGTTTCTTTATTTCAGACAACATGTCATTAGTGTCTTCTTTGCCCGTATCTCCTGCAATAACAAGAGAATAAGTCGGTCCAACGGCGTAATCTACGGCTGTCAAAAGAAAAGTGTGCGCTACGGGCGACTTTCGAATGTTTTCAGCAAATACCCGACTTATGTGATCGGCTTTTTTCTCGTAATCTTGATTTCCTGTTAGTTGAGCTAACTTGAGTAGGTTCAACATCGCAACAGAGTTTCCAGAAGGGATTGCACCGTCATAAATCTCTTTCTGACGAGCTAACAATTTCTCTCCGTCTTCTGCGGTAAAGAAGAACCCCCCTATAAACGAATCCCAAAAATGATTTATTTGGTCTTCAGTTAAATCTATAGCCGTTTTTAGGTAAAACGTGTCAAATGTAACCTCATATAAATTAATTAAACCCCAGATAAGAAACGAATAATCATCTACATAAGCGTCAATTTCAGCATTCCCGTCTCGATACCTATGTAAGAGACGCCCATTTGACTTACGTAAATCTTTAAGGATAAAATTAACGGCTTTTTTCGCGGCTTCAATGTATTTTTGTTCATTCAATACGAAACCACCTTTAGCTAACGCGGCAATCATTAATCCATTCCAATCAGTTAATATTTTATCGTCTCGATGAGGTCTAATCCGAGTTTCTCGCGAATTGAAAAGCTTTTGTCTCATAGATTCTATTGATTTTTGAAAGCCTTCTTCTTGAGGGTTAGCGAGTTCAGATAGATTAACCTTCAAATGAAGAATATTATTGCCAGTTTTCTCTTTAGAAGCTTCATCCAAGTAATTACCCTTAATTTCAATGTTATATATACTTCCTATTAGCTCAGCATCCTCCTTTTCTAAGATATTCTTAATTTCTTCTTTAGTCCAAACGTAAAATTTTCCCTCTTCTCCTTCGCTATCCGCGTCTTCGGCCGAATAGAATCCCCCTTCAGGAGAGCTCATATCTCGCAAAACATATGTAAAAATCTCTTTAGCAGTGTTTCCGTACTCAATCTTTCCAGTCGCTTGATAAGTTTCTAAATAACTGTGTGCTAATAGGGCTTGATCGTATAGCATCTTCTCGAAATGAGGCACTAACCAGTTAGCATCAGTAGAATAGCGATGAAATCCAAAACCAATTTGATCGTAAATACCGCCTCGCCTCATAGCCTTAAGAGTGCTTTCAACCATATCTAAAGCGTTTTTATCTTCTGTTCTTTTCCAATACCTTAATAAGAATAATAAATTATGAGGCGAAGGAAACTTTGGTGCGCTGCCAAAGCCACCTTTTTTTTCGTCAAATCGCATACTTAACCGAGAATAAGCGTTTTCTATAACTTTTTCTTCAAGACTTCTTCCTGGAGCCTCAACGTTGATGTCTTGCAATGCAAATGTAATTTTTTCGCTCGACGCTAACAACTCCTTTCTTTCGTTTTTCCACAGACCATTCACGCGATTTATTAGATCAATTAAGCCGATTCTTCCAAAACGGCTTTCTTTGGGAAAATATGTGCCGGCAAAGAAAGGTTTTTTATCTGGAGTCATTAGAATCGTTAGTGGCCAACCCCCAGAATTAGTCATAATTTGGCAGACGGTCATATATATTTTATCGATGTCAGGTCGTTCTTCCCGGTCGACTTTAATAGATACAAAAACATCATTCATCAATTTAGCAACGGTAGGGTCTTCAAAAGATTCGTGTGCCATTACATGGCACCAAT
>JABCSY010000167.1 GCA_018238625.1 Promethearchaeota archaeon | reverse complement strand
ACAGCCAGGCCGGCCCTTTATCTGACCGGAACCGACAATAAATTTACAATTCAGGCTCTGAGCAAAACCGGCGGAAGGATGCTCGAATACCTGGCCTCTGATTCCTCCCGTTTTGATTTCTGCGAATCCATAGATTTCGGCCCTGATAAAATAACCGGCAAAATCAAGCAAATCAAAAGGCTCGTCGATGAACAAAGCAGGCTTAAAAGCATAAATCAGATGGACGTGCTGCGGGCGGTGGCCTTTGCTTTTCGGGCAGGACTATTCAATATTGGAGCCCAGGGCCAGTTATATATGGGCGCCTTTTTGACCGCCTATCTTGGCTTCACCCTGGTCAATCTTCCCGGCTTTATTTTAATTCCGGCCGGGTCGCATAAAATTAATTTTTTAAACTTTTCCGGATGGCTTAGCGCTAATTTTACAGCTATTCTCCCGCCAAAAGAATGGGCCAGTAAATAAAAAACTCTTAAATTTGTAATGTTTCATCAATTTAAAATTTGAATTCTCATTTTCCATTCCATATACTTTTGAATTTATAGAATTTAGAATTGAAGTTAGAAATGGAATTAAACGATTCTCATCAATCTTATAATAAATTAATTTGGCCAGTATATCTACTCAACGGATTTAATAGTATAGCCTTTGCGGGCATAATTATTCTAATGGTACCCCTATCTTCGCTAATTTGGCCAGGAGAAGATTATCACGCGCTAGAGATGGGGATTTTAATGACCACACTTTTATGGACTTCTTCTGTTTCAGGTTTATTCCTTGGTAGGCTTATTGATAAGTATTCACGTGTAAAAATCTTGTTAATTATATCCATTGCCAGAAGTTTTTGCATGATAATGCTCGGGTTCGCTATTGCCGGTCAAGGTATATTGACCTGGTGGTATTTTTTTATATTTGTTCTGATATTTGCACTCTTTGCTGGAGGAAGTTATCCCGCTATCGTTTCTTTATCTAACGATATCGTTCCATTAAAACATCGCTCTAAATTCTTTGGTTATTTTAGTATTTTTGGGTCCGTCTTTATGATGCTTGGTTTTCTAATATCTGGTGCTTTAATGCAGTTTGGGCTATGGAGATTGTATTTTATAAGTATAGGAATTGTGGTTCTTCTTTCGGGGTTATTATGTTATTTTTACGTTACGGAACCAAAAAGGGGTGGCCAAAGTAAAGAATTACGAGATGTGCTTAAAGATCGATCGATTGAATATGATTTTAAGATCGATAAAGAATTGATGCGTAGTACCATGTTATCTCGCACAAATATTGCAGCGTTAATTGAAGGTATATTTACAAATGTATTTATGGGAAGTTTGGATATGATTATATTACCTTATTTACAAACGCCTCCACATAATCTCTCTCCACTAATAACAGGATTATTTATCGTTATTTTTGGAGTTACTGGACGCGTTATAGGACAAATCTTACTCGCTCGAGCGTCAGATAAGCTAGCAGAGAAAAATGATGTCAGAAGAATTGGTTTTATAATATTATCTCTAGTAGGAGGGTCAATTACATTTGTTTTAATGTTTTTCGTACCGTTGCCTTCCTTAACGCCTGAAGAAGGAGCAAATATCGTCTTATTCTTTTCGCTTCCTTTAACATATGTAATGGGTGTTTTAATTTTAGGTTCTGACGCTGTATCTTCTTTATACATGGTTAATCAACCACCGATCCTACAAGAAATAAATCTTCCCGAAGCCCAAGGCCAAATTGTTTCGTGGAATCAATTCTTAGAGAATATCGGTTATGGTATGGGGCCATTAATCGCGGGTATTTTCATATCCATTTTCGGACAGGATTATAAGATTAGTGCTGTGATAATAACAATTTTTGTAATTCCCGGTGTAATTTTATGGGCATTGTCTCGTAAGTGGTACACCCAAGATAAAGAAAGAATTAAAACTATACTAAGTGAACGGGCAAAAATTTTGAAATCAAGAAATAAAAACTAAATAAATGCTGAAACTGTTTTTAATATTAATATTTATTATTTCCTAAGGAAAATCGTGCGTTTCATTATAGACTAAAAATTAATAAATATTTGTTTTGAAAAACATTCAAATAATCTTAATGATATATTTTGTTGTTGGTCTTTTGTTTAATTTTAAAAAATAAAACAAATTAAGTTAGATAAAATGAAGGAAACAGACCCTAAAACGCACCCTCTAAAATTTAAGGTTCCAATCTTTGGGGATGGTGGCGTAGGAAAAACTACCTTGACTCATCGCTTTCTTAATGGGGTTTTTAAAGAAACATATCAACTAACGATTGGGATGGACTTTTATATTAAAAAGCTTGAGCTTGATGGTAAAAAAATCTCTCTACAAATTTGGGATTTTGCCGGAGAAAAGAAATTTAGGTTTCTCTTACCTGGTGCGGTTATGGGCGCTAACGGAGTTATTTTTACGTACGATATAACTAGATATGTCACGTTTAAAAATTTAACCGATTGGTTAACTGTTTTTAACGAAGCTAACGAAATACACGATCAAAAAATACCTATACTTTTAGTTGGAAGCAAGCTCGATCTTGAGGGAGTGAGAACAGTTCCCAAAGAAGAAGCTACCAAATTTGCCAATGATAATAATTTTATTGATTATATTGAATGTTCTTCAAAAAGCGGTGAAAATGTTGAGGAATTGTTTGCAATAATTAGTAGAAGTATGATAAAAAAACAAAAATAATCCAAAATCATTCCAAATTTCTTTCCGTTTTAAGAAAAAAGAAAGAATACACTATAAAATTTTTATATCTTCAATTAATTATAAAAAAGTAATGTTGTACGATTTCTATTCTTAAATAAATTATAACTTTAAAATAAATTCTGATGGGGATATTATGAAGTCTATGTACGAATTAAACGTTCCAATTCCGTCTAAACGCGCTTTAATTGTAAGAAATATCAAAGAAGTCTCTAAAGAGCAGAGAGAATTTGCTTTGAAAAAAACAGAATATAGTATGTTTTCTTTTCCAGCAGATATGCTTGTTTTAGATTTTCTTTCTGACAGTGGAAGCTCGTCTATGACGGACTTACAGTGGGCTGCTCTTTTACACGGAGATGAATCTTATGGGCGAAACAAAGGATATTATGTTCTACTTGAAGCTATTAGAGATACTTTTGAAAGGGGAAATAAGCCAAAAAAAGCTATAAACTTAATTCTTTCTGGAGAAACTAACGTAAAAAAATTAATGAACGAGTTATATCTTACATCGTTCAAAGGAGGTTTTGTTAACGGAGGAATTCATCAGCTGACTCGCCCTAACGCGTTTTTAGTGCCCCAAGGTCGTTGCGCGGAACATTTGCTATTTTCCACTATTGCTCCAATTCTAAAGGAAAAGAACCCAAATAAAGAATTCTTCATCCTCAACAATGGACACTTCGATACAACAGAAGCAAATATCGCTGCAAATGGATTCCATCCAATTAATCTATTCTCAGCAAACTTATTGGAAGATTTTCCTCCAGATCAAATGGATATTAAAAATCCTTTCAAGGGAAATATGGATAGTGAAAAATTGGAATCTTTTATCCAAAAAAAGGGAGCCGATAGCATCCCGCTAATATATTTAACTATTACCAATAATACTGCCGCGGGTCAACCCGTTTCGATGAATAACATTAAAACGATTAGCGAAATCGCACATCACTACGGAATTCCGCTTTTTCTAGATGCTTGCAGATTTGCAGAAAACGCTTATTTCATTAAGGAATTCGAAGAAGGGTACAATAACTTTAGCATATTAAAAATAGTCCAAGAGTTGTTTTCTTACGTTGATGGTTTTACAATAAGCTTTAAAAAAGATGGACTTGCTAACATAGGCGGAGGTTTATTTTTTAGAGATCAAGGATTATTTTACAATAATTTCTCGACTGATGGGAATATTGGGACTAAATTAAAAGAAAAACAAATCCTTACATTTGGGAACGACTCGTACGGGGGATTATCAGGTCGGGACATTATGGCTTTAGCAGTAGGTTTATATGAAGTTGTTAAAGAACCATATCTGGCTGAAAGAATTGGGCAAGTTCGAGACTTCGCAAGAAAATTGGCCAATAATGGCGTTCCCGTCGTTCTTCCTGCCGGTGGACACGCAGTATATATTAATGTGGAAAAATTTTTTGAAGGAACCGATATGAAAATTGACGATTTTGGGGGCGTTGGGTTTAGTATAGAACTCTTAAGGCACTATGGAATTAGAGCCTGTGAATTAGGACCTTTTGCGTTTGAGTGGGATAAGAAAACGCCAGAACAACGCAAAAGTATCTTAAATTTAGTTCGGTTTGCGGTACCTAGAAATACATATGGACCTTCTCATATTAACTACGCAGTCGCAGCTGTGACAGAACTTTACCGCAATCGAGAAAAAATCCCGAAAATAAGAGTTTCTCGTGGTGCTGAATTAAGATTGCGCCACTTCCAATCAGGACTGCAACCTATTTACAAAGATTAAGTCTAAGAACATCTTACAACTATAATTTAACAATAAAATGGCTTAGAAACTCATCTCCTTCCACTGAAAAAAGAATAGATGATAATTTGTAAAAACCAAATTATATTTCCAATGTTCTTAACTTTTTAGAAAGGTTTTTTCTTCTTAGAATCTTCATAAAATCGTCTTCATTTTGTTTTAATCGGCTAAGGAACATATCTAACTTGTCAAAGTTGTTAAACCAATGCTCTTCTCCATTTGCTATGATCTTTACGCCCGTCTTATCGTTATTGTCGACAATTGCGTAAATCCCGCCGATTTCAGAGTCATGTTTTATAAAGACTTTTTTGCCTACTAAATCGTTCCCTTTTTCATTGCCTTTTTTAGCCCAGAATTGATTCTTAAGAAGATAACTTCTATACATACTCATTTTTTCACACACACGACCTTAATTTTGATATATTTCTTACGAGTCATCGTGATATAGCTACTAATGACCCTTTAAGTAGTATCTAAATAACATAAGTTATGTACGATTATAGTTTGATGTATTATGCGTATTATATCCACGTATTACGCGAATTTTAATTTATTCATATTATTCAAATACACTATAATCAAAAAAACAACAAATTAGTATTTAAATAGCAAAGTAAACTGGGAAGCACCATTTACTAAAAAAAAAATGTTAGGGTTATATAGCAAAAATTTCCATTGCAAGTTTGTAATATAGCAACGATATTCATCGATAAAAAAACCATTTAAAAATACAACTGAATTATTGTTACTTAAGTGTTAAAAATGGAGATTAGGGATAAGAGAGGTATACCTTAATTATGGCAGCATGTGAATGTGATTTCTACATGAATATTTTTAACAATTTTCTACTAGCTAAGAACGACGAAAACCAAAAAGTCATGTGGAAAATGTACACAATAATCGATTTAATGAAAATCACGGGCGAACAAGACGACAACGGATTCATGGAAAACGCACTCAGAATGATTATGCTACTCTTCAATCACTATAATTTAACTCCCTGTGAACTTGAGTGTAATTATTTTGTCAACGCGCCATTTGATGAAAAAGAAGAATTAATAACTATTTTAAAAGGAGAATTTATTTAAATTCCTTTTCAAATTTCCAAACATTATCTTGTATCGTGTGAAGGTTTTTGACAACTTTACCAGAGTTTTTATCTTCCATTTGTTTAGAATCAAGCATAGCTTTTCCTATAGCTAAAGCTCTATCGTGATTTTCGTCAACAATTACCACAATATCGCCCTTTTTTATCGACGGATCTATTTTAGTAACTCCGCGAATCATTACATCTGCAGAATTTGCAATATATTTGATGGCTCCTTTGTCAACAACAATCTTTTTCATCTCTACTTGCTTATTTAAAAGCAGGGTCAAAACAGGAATGTAGGCTTCGTTTGACTTCCATAATGTTAATTTATTGTTAATTGCATATAATGAATCACCATGATCAGTTAAAATTAATTCCACTCTAGCTTTTTTTGGGAATATGCTTTCTATAAATTTTGGGTCGTATTGCTTTAAAACCTCATCCTTGAGTCTTTTAATTTCTGATGACTTTATAAAATGTCGTTGTTTAATTCTCATATTCATTATGGTATAAAAAAGGTTCGAATAAAAATTTTACATATCCTTTGGTATTAAAATGGGTAATTTGTTGTTGGTTTTCAACCCTTAAGATAAAATCATCTAAAACAACAAAAGCCAATGTTCGTTTTACATAGTTAATAACAGGCATCAACAGGTCATCCCTTTCATCAACAGGAACATATCCGACAATCGACACTTCTTTATCTGACAATGCCATTTCAGCC
>JABCSY010000166.1 GCA_018238625.1 Promethearchaeota archaeon | reverse complement strand
GCAGTTATTAACAAAATTGGAACGTACTTGGTCGCTTTAGCTGCGTACGACAATAAAGTGCCTTTTTACGTTGCGGCTCCAACATCCACATTATCTCTGCATGAGACCGTTGATGATGTTACTATTGAGCAAAGAGATAGTACTGAAGTAAAAAATGTACTTGGAAAGGTACAAATCGTCCCTGACGGTGTAGAGTGCTTGAATTACGCGTTCGACATCACTCCCTTTAGATTAGTAACTGGTGTAATTACAGAGGACGGCGTTTTTACACCCGAAGAATTGTTAAAAAAATATAAGAGTCAACTTTAAGAACATTATAGAAAAACTAAAGAGCTATAATAATTTATCAAAATTGTTTAAAATGGAGCTTAGTGAGAAAGAAAAAGATGCACTTTTTAAGACTTTTATTCTTTCGATAATTCAAATAATTTGTGTTAATATCCACTTAATCATTTCTGTGCTCTCAGGAGATTTTAATTGGACAGTCGAAAGAATGACATCGTCTTTTGAAGGATTGGTTATTCAAATTATCGGTCTAATTACTCTGATTAACGGAATAACAATCTTTTTGTATATCCTTGTGTTTTTTCTATTACTCATAAAAGAATGATTTTCTCGTCTCCTAATTATCAAAAATCTGTTCGAAAATATCTCGTAATTCATCTAAAGTTTTGGTTAAGGATATTTTTGTCCTAATCTCGGTTGAGGGATGAATGTTTTTAGTTAGCCATATCGAATTTCTTTTTAATTCCACAAATTTGTATCTTTCAATAGGGTATGGAAACTCGATATTCTCATATAGATAGTTATTTATGCAATGTTCGTAAAGTTCAATATGTTTTTTCAGTTTAGTTAAATTGTTGTTTAAAATCTGTTCTACTCCTTCTTTCAAATAAGTATTAATTTGATGAAAGATTTCAGGATTTCCCATAGATTCTCTTCCAATCATAATAGCATCAACTTTTGTAAAATCCAAAAACAACTTTGCAGATTGAGGGCTGTTAATGTTTCCATTTCCAACTACAGGTATCTTTAATAGCTCTTTCAATCTTTTAACGGCTTTTAAATCAAGAGCAGTATCAACAAATCGATCTTTTACCGTTCTTCCATGAATAGTTATGAAATCAACGCTTGATTTATTAACAATCTTCGCTAAATTATTGATATTATCTGAATTCTTAAAACCTGTTCTAATTTTTAAAGAAACTAAATGCGAGGAGTATTTTGTAGCAATTTTAATTAAACTACTTAATTTTTTCAAGTCATTAAGTAGATACCCTCCTTCTTTTGCTTTAATTGCTTTTTTAGATGGACAGCCCGCGTTTATATCCAAAACATCAAATTGATAGCTTTCAAGAAAGTCAATCGATTCCCTTAAAGCTATTGGATCTGAACCAATTAATTGCACGCTTATAGGCCTTTCCTTCTCAATTTTGTGTAAATCACTTAACACGGAGCGAGGATTATTTTGAATTCTTTTAGTGTAAAGCATTGGAACGCTTACTAACCCTATTTTACCAAACTCTCTACAAAACCGCCTATACGGTGCCGTAGTTACTTTTTGCAAAGGCGCCAATAAAAGGTTATTTTCTAAAACAAGCGTTCCTAGCTTCATTTTCAAGTAAATTATTATTTGTTAAACTTTTATATTCAATAACCAAGAAATTTTTAAAAAACTTCATTTTATCTTATTTAGATCAATTTCTATTATATTTTAAAATCTTATTAAAGTGAAAAAATTTATCATGTCAAAAAATATTAAAAAATATGTCTTCAAGTCAAAACCAAAAGAAATTACATACATTGACGGTGAACCCTTAAAATTAAGCAATGAATTCAGCTTTTTTCATAATAAAATTAAATTCAGGAAAGAATTAACTCGCCTTCAAAATTGTTTTAAAAATTCTGTTAAAATTGCGCTCCAAGCTTCGGGAATAAGGGATTCTTATTTAAAAAAAGAGTATTCAGATAACTTTCTACTAGTTATTTTTACTACCAGTCAAATTATAAGACAAGCCGATCGAATTCTTGAACCGCACAAAAATCTCGAACTCAGTCCAGGATGCTTCTATCTTGAATCTAACTCGGAATCAATGCTTCTATTAGCAAAGGATATGGAAGGAATATCATTTGGCGTAGATACAATGGAAGAAATCTTTTCTCAAACGTTTGAAATTTATTTCGAACAAAAGAATTTTGATGACTATTTAAAAATTAGACCGTTTAAACTCTTAAATTGTGTTAAATAACTAAATCTCTTTTTTATCTTGAAGTTTGTCAAGTTCTCTCAGTCATTAGAAAAAAGAAAATATTTTTAATTCATAAATTTCCAAGGTTTTTGTTTTTTAAGTGAATATGCTTTTTTCGCATAGTCTTTCATCATCCTATTAGTGTTAAAGTAAGCTGCGAGAGAAATAGCGTTTTTACTTTTGAACAACCAATCGTCATGTTGCAAATAAGTTGGTATAATTTCATTCTCTAAAGTTTCATATAATGCGTTTGAATCAATCTCCCAATTATTTGAGACCCCTGGATCGTCGGGATTTGAATCGTTAGGGCCAATCGCCCATCCTGCCATAGAGTTCATGCGATAACCTTCCAACCACCAACCATCTTGAACGCTAAAGTTCAAAACGCCATTCAATGCGGCTTTCATACCGCTTGTACCACTCGCTTCGCGATATCTTTCAGGCGTATTGAGCCAAACATCGCACCCAGATACCATCATATGAGCTAAATCCATGTTATAATTTTCCATCATTACAATTTTAACTCCATAATTCTCGTAAAGGTATTCACCCGATTCGTGGATTTTTTTGATGTAATCTTTGCCCATCGTGTCCTTAGGGTGAGCTTTCCCTGCAAATATGAATTGAATCTTATCTTGGCAGAGTTTTCCTAACCGCTCGATATCGTGGAAGATTAAAGTAGCCCTTTTGTATGTAGCAAATCTTCTTGCGAAGCCAATTGTAATTAACTCTTCATCCAGTAAGTTCCAACTATGACCTTTCTGATAACTAATTAAATTGAATTTATTTTCAATGTGCGCATCAAAAATATCTAAATCGTCTAACTCAATTGCGTTTTGAAGTATCGAAGGTTTTGCCTTCCAGTTTGGCCATTTTTTGTCAAATATCCGTCGAAATGGCTGGCTAACCCAAAAAGGTAAATGTATGCCATTAGTAATTGAATCGACCTCGTATTGAGGAAACATTTTCTGTGAAATTTGGCCGTGTTTTTTGGCAACTCCATTTCTATATCTGGAAAGCTCCATTCCTAGAAATGTCATATTAAATTGACCCTTATCGTTAGCAATTTTTCGGATTTTAGAAGGCATTCTATCTTCAAATACCTTATTAACTAAATCTTGATTAAATCGATCGTGACCCGCCGGAACTGGTGTATGAGTCGTAAACACGACCTTTTCTCTAACCTTATCAAGATCGCCTTTAAACATATTGTAAAGCTCTACTATTGAGAAAGAACCGTGGCCTTCGTTTAGATGGTATGTTTGAATGTTATTAAAACCCAATGAATTTAAGAGTTTTACGCCACCAATGCCTAATATCATTTCTTGGACGATTCTGTTCCATCGAGATGTGGAATCATAGAGAGAACCTGTCATTTCTTTCATCCAATCTTCGTTTCCCTCAATATCAGTAGTTAACAAATAAATTGGTAATATATGACCTGATTGGCCTATAACGCGAAAAAGCCAAGCAGAAACTAACACTTCTTTATCTTCTATTTTTAATTTAATTGTTTTTTCGGCTTTTTCAAATTCGTACCAAAAATTCCATTCAATTTCCCTTTCTTTCTGTTCACCAAATTCGTTAAAAAATTGATAAAAATAACCTGAACTATAACATAAGCATAATCCAACCATAGGAAGCTCTAAATCTGCTGCTGCCCTTACAGTATCTCCAGATAAAACCCCTAAACCACCGCTATAAGTTGGAATATTCGAATCAATTGCAATCTCCATGCTGATATAGGCAACTTGCGTATTATTTTTCATATCTTCGTTAATTTCCATCATTCAACACTTCATTATTGAGTTTTGAGTTTCTTAAGAAATTAATAATATTAATACATATATATTTGTTTTAAAATTCTTTTTTTAAATTCTTATGCTAAAATGAATGTTAAAAATAAGTCTAATCAGAATCAAGTTTCAATTCAGGTTTTTCAAGAGAAACCTTTTTAGAAATTCCGTAATTATCCCATTTATCAATATCTAACTCGTTTAACTTATTAATTAAACCTTTACTTTCAAAATTAGGAATTTGATTTATCAAATTTGGTGCTGGTAATTGATTTATCAAATTTGGTTGAAATAATTTATTGTTTTTAACTAAATATTCTTCAGTTCTATTTTTATTTTTAATATAATTTTTAAAAAACGGATTTTCTGGTCTTAAATTTGCGATTTTTGCCGCCTTAATGTTAATTGGGTTTCGAGGGACTGTAGAATTCGTCATTCGGCAAATTGGGCAATTGATAATATCAAGACCGTGTATACAAGGCAATAAATATCACTTCAATAATTATTTAATTCTGAATTGTTTAAATTAATTTTTTATTATAATTAATTTTTATTATAATTAAATATAATTAATTATGAATGATTTTTAGGGGATTATATATGAAAAATTTTTTAGAAGAGCTAAAATCTCAACCAGATGCTCTTAAAGACACGTTTAACTACATTGTAGGAGAAGGTAAACCTCAATTTTTAAAAATTAGAGACTTTTTAAAAAAAGGTGGTATAACTAAACTTATTTTTACGGGAATGGGTTCTAGTTTCGTCAGCTCATACTTACCTTATTATATTTTAAACCAGTACGGAATTGCTGTTGAAATTCGAGAAGCAGGAGAGTTCTTGTTTAATACTTTTCCTAACGTTAAACAGAATTGTTTTAAAGACACAGGAATTATAATTATTTCACAATCTGGCAAATCTGGAGAAATTAGAGAGCTTTTAAGGAAAATAAATGAAATTGATCTTAATAATAAGCCATTAACAATTGGTATCACGAATAATCCTGATAGTTATTTAGCTTATATGACAGAATTGCAAATTTTTATGAATTTTGACGAAGAGGTTTCAGTTACTTCGAAAAGTTATGTTTGTACGCTACTACTGCTGTACGTTATGGCAAAAACAATAATAGGCGAATTCTTTACAAACGAGACCGAAATTCAAAATGTAGAAGCTTTCTTAGGGGAAGTTAGAAGATTTTTACAAGATCAGAAACAGATTAATAAGTTATGGAAAGATATTCTACCTTCATTTGGTTACGATATTGATTTTCTGGAAATTCTCTCAAGAGGTGCCTCACTAACATCTGCGCATCAAGCGGCATTAAATTTTAAGGAAATCGTCAAATCTTACTCGGAAGCAAGTTCCATATCAACTTTTAGGCACGGCGGTATCGAATGCTTAAAAGAGAGTACTAAACTCGTAATTCTTTCTTCCGATAAAGAGAATTTCGCATTCAACACTCAATTCATAGATAAATTAGTTAACAAATGGGCTTGTGGAAAAATTCTGCACATTACAAATCAAGAATTTGACGAGAAAGCAAAGAAATTACACGACAATCCAAAGATTATAACTTATAAGCATAAAATAATGGACCCTCATTTAGCACCGATAATGGAAATAATAATTCTTCAATTATTGTTTTACAAGATGGCAGAAAAAAACGGAATTACACCAGGTAAGTTTTTATATTCACAGAAAATAACTAACGACATATAACAACATTAAGATATTAAAAAGAATTCTACTTATTAAGTTTAAAATTTAATTCAATTGTTGGAAAAGATGGAAACAACTGCTACGGGACAAACTTTTAGAAGCTATATATTTTTTTGGTCGGGTCAATTATTTTCGTTGTTAGGATCATCTATTGTTCAAATTGTACTAATATATTGGATTTATTTTGAAACTGAAAGCTTGACGATAGTATCACTAGCCTCTTTTTTCTCTTTTCTACCAATATTTATTCTCGGACCTCTCGCGGGCGTATTTGCCGATAGATGGAACAGAAAACTCTTAATTGGGCTTTCTGATTTTTGTCAAGCACTTACTACCTTAAGTTTAATTCTTTTATTTTTCTTTAATATTCATGAAGTATGGTTAATAATTTTAATTAATAGTATTAGAGGGATATTTCAAGCATTTCATTGGCCTGTTGTAAACGCAATAATACCGTTAATGATACCAAAGAAACATTTAAGCAGAATGAATGGTATTAACTATTTTTTTACCGGTTTAGTTCAAACAATGGGCCCAATTATTGCTGGCATTTTGTTGATATTATTTCCAATTGATCAAATATTATGGGTTGATGTTCTTACTTTTTTGATCGCTATAACCCCTCTAT